>JAQGOV010000074.1 GCA_028293425.1 Verrucomicrobiales bacterium | reverse complement strand
GGTGGCAAACTGAATGATCGGGCAAGGCTCGATATCCCCACGGGGACTGATATGATGGCTGATGCCGGTGGACATCGGGCAAAGGGCTTGTCCTTTGTGGTCGTAATAGGCATCGATGATGGCGATGGGCATCTTCGCCCGCATCTCCACCACAAATTTGCGCACGCGGACCAGTTGGTCGGGGCGCAGGGCCAATTGCGCGCTCATCTTCGGGCCTACTGGACGATAGGTGTGATACCATACGTTGTGCTCCCCACGATCGATGAGTTCCTGAAGCCAACCCTCGCTGAGCAGTTCCTCGATATTAGATTGGCAAACGCTGGTCGCCACCCCGGTCAGTAATCCAGCTTTCAGGCAATTTTCCAAACCCCGCAGCGTCTTGTTGAAAACATCCTTCTTTCCGCGCCGCTCATCACTTGTGATTTCGCGCCCTTCGATACTGATCAACGGGGTAGCGTTCCCAATCTCCTTCAGCCGAGCCGCCACCTTTTCCGTGATGAACTGCCCATTGGTAAAAACCTGGAAATAGCAATCCGGGTGCGCGGCTAGAACGTCTAGCAGTTGCGGATGCATGAAAGGCTCGCCCCCCAAAAGGCCGAAGAAAGTATTCCCGTGCTGCTTGGCGTCGGTGATGGTTCGATTGAGAGTCTCCAGATCAATCGAATCCTTTTCTGTCACGTCCACCCAACAGCCCTGGCAACGCAGATTGCAGGAGTTAATGATCGAGACGTAAAGGAAGGGCGGAAAATACTCGCCTCGTTTAATGCGGCGCTTGAACTTCTCCACCGACAACATGCCCTTCACCCCAAAGTTCCAGAGGAACTTCCGGATGCACCGCCCATTGGCCGAGCGCAGAGTTCGATAAACGAGTCGAGGCAACATAAATGGCTATTAAATGATCTGCTTTCCCCGGCTTGGCATACCAACAACATCTCGCATGCAATGCATCCTCCCATTCTAGGCTGCCGGGAGGCTCCTGTCCATCTTCGCGCGTTGCCGATTACTTCTTCAAATACCTGTCGGCATAATCGAGGAACACCTTCCAGTCGGGGGTGGTCATGGAATGTTTTCCGGGGCGGATGTAATAACCCAGGCGGCTGTCCACGAGTTTTTCTGGTTCGGGAAGCTTGTCAGTTTTTAAGCCTTCGGTGCCGAGAAAACGGTAGACCTTATCGGCAGACTTGAGCGCTTCAAATTGGCCATCCCAGTTGGCCCAGGTGTCCTGGACGGCATTTGGGAGCAGCACGGGACGAGGGGCGCAGAGAGCGATCAGCAGGTTCTGATCGATGGGAAGGCGTTCCGGAGAATCATTGAACTTCTTAAACTCGGCGTTGAACCAATGCGGGAAATGATCGTTGATGGCTTTGACGGACTCGCCAATTTTGCCACGGCTTGGGGCGGTGCCGCCGCAGCCGGCCTGGAGAGGAATTGCCAAAGCAAAGCGTTCATCGAAGGCGGCGGCAACGATGGCCGACTTCCCATTGCGGGAATGGCCGACCACGGCCACGCGTTTGGCATCGATGTCCTTGTCCTTTTCGAGGTAATCCATGGCCCGCGATAATCCCCAAGCCCAGGCTGCAATTGCGCCGAAGTCATAGCTTTTGCCGAGCTTGGCATATTGTGCCCGGATGCCTTCGGCAGCATCGGGCCGGTCGGGTTCGATGTCGCCGTTGTAGAACGTGGCGATGGCATAGCCTCTATCAATCGATTGTTCCAGCGCCCACACCTCGGTTTGCATCCCCCGTCCTTCGTCGGTGGCGACGTTGTTGGAACAGCCGGGGCAGCTCTTCGGCATCCAGCCCGGTGGCAACGCGATGCTGCTGTTGGAGACCAGGGTGTGATTGCCGCAGAAGTTTAAGCCGACAAACGCGGGGGACGGGCCTGTGCGTTGGTTCGGCACCACCAGGAGTAAATGGATAGGCGGGAAATTGGTTGGGCCATACGTTATGGTCACTTCCTTTTTGGTAGCTTTGCCGCCGAAGAAGTTTTTGTCCACGCGCTCAACGGTGAACTGGATTTTCTTAGGCGCGGGAGGCATGTAACCGTACATGTAATGCTGGAAAAGCTCCAGCAGCTCGGGCCTTCGCTTCCCGAACCAATCCCGTTTGCTGGTGACTGGCTTACCATTTTGCAGGACCAGTGGATCCGGTAACTCGGCTTTGGCTGGCAACTGCGCCGCTTCAGGAAACTTATTGGCGGCGTTGGCTGACAAGCTGAGCAGGCAGACGCCAACGACCCCGCAAAGTTGCAAACGTTGTTTCATGGTTCGGAGCATAAGCTGTTAGTTCGAGGAGAATTGCGTGGTACGGCTTTGTGTTTTCACCTTCCAGCGGCCCAGAGCACTCCGCGGGAAAGATAGCCGAGGAACACCGGATCTTGAAAAGTCTCGTCCGAGTGACCGAAGGTTGTGCCGAAGACACGTGCCTTCCCATATTGATGAATCCAGGCCACTGGATAGGTTTTACCATCCTTTTCACTGACAGAGGTCGCCAGAGCTTGTGTACCAGGCCAGATCTTTTCGATGACATACAACTCGTCCATCGGGGTCTTCCAACCATCGGGGATTCCCTGCACGATGGGGTGAACGGGCTCAACCTTCTTCACCGGGTAATGGCTCTGATGGTCGTGGTAGCGGCTCGTTACACCAAGAAATTCCCGCCAATCATCCACGCCCGTGGCGCGGTAGGTGTGCATGGCGCAGTGGATGACCACGGCCGGAACGCCCGCTTTGTGGGCGGCCGTGATCTTCCGGATGTAATTCGTATCCGTGGTGTCCGCGAAGCACTCGTTATGCACGACCACATCGTAACCTTTCGCCCAGTTCGGATCGTCGTAGAGAGGGATCATCGCTTTAGTGCCAGTGCCACCTTCATTCACAACGGTCCACTCCACGGCCGCCAGTTTGCCAACAGCCTTGGTGAGCGATTCGCCCTGGAGTTTGTAATTATGGCAGCATCCGCCGGTGATAAGGAGCGCCCGCAGGGGCCGACTGGCCTTCGCCTGGGATGAAGACTGGCAACCGCTGGACAGCAGACTGATGACCAGCAAGAGAAAGAAGATGAAGCTGGTCGAAAGCATTGAAACAGGACGATTCGTTTGGTGCATGAGATTGAACGCTAACAACCGGTGCTTGCGGGTGTCAATGGTTGGGTTGGATGTATTGCGAGCCAATGCCGGATGATCGTGCGGTTTTGGTGCGGGAAAGATCAGAGACTCGTTACCGCGTCTCCTACGATTCATCAGATGATTTGGGTTCGCTTGCATTTTTTGTTCAAGCTCGGGACAGGCCGAGTTCCTTCAGATGCTGTGCAATGATCTTCCGCTCGTTCTTGTCGCAGCGCTGAAAGGGTTCACAGACGAAGTCGTCGCAGACGCCGAGCAGCGACAGCGCGCATTTGATGTTGCGGGTGATCGGCATGGAATAGGCACCCTGATAATAAATGCGGGCATTTAACTCCACCACCTGCTCGTGGAGCTTGAAGGTCTTTTTGTAGTCTTTGGCCAGGGCGGCGGTGCAGAGGTCTGAGTAAAGCCTCGGGTTCACCATCGCCCCACCGCTCACGCCACCATGCGCACCCATGAGCATGGCCTCGCCGGTCAAGGTTTCGGGCCCGAGCAAGACGGTGAAATCTTTCCGCGCTTTGGCCACGCGCAGGATTTGATGCACATAGGGCATGTCTCCGGAGCTGTCCTTGATTCCGATTACTTTGTCCAATCCCATCAGCTTGCGCACGGTTTCCACCCCGAATGTGACTTTTGTGAGTCCCGGCATGTTGTAAAGCATGAGGGGCAGCGGCGATTCGGCCAGGACGCTCCTGATGTAACGTTCGAGCTCTGGTTGTGTCAGTGGAAAATAAAATGGTCCGGCAGTCACGATGGCGTCCGCTCCCGCATCCGCGGCAAAGCGAGCCATCTCGAGTGCTTCAACCAACGATGCGTCTGTAATCCCAACGAGAACGGGAATGCGGCCGTTCACAAACTGGCAAGTCCGCTCCACCATTTGACGCCGGAGTCGATAACTGAGGGCGGGACCTTCCCCGGTTGTGCCGAGCACAAAAAGAGCAGACACGCCGCCGCTAATGAGGCGCTCGACCAATCTGCTGAGGCCTTCAACGTCCAGCACATCACGCGAGTGCAGTGGAGTCACAATCGGCGGGACCATGCCGGTCAACGGAGCGGGCAATTTTCGTTTTGTCATTTTGTCTTTCTACGTGGAGAGTTAGAGGAAGATTTGAGCGCGACCAGCGCGTCCGCCAGCTGGCGATAGTCCGCGTAAACGGAGTCGTAATTTGTCGTTTCCACTCGGCGGGGTATTACAACCTGCGGCTTCAGCGATTTCGGTTGAGCCATCGACCGAATGGCAGCACCGACGGATTTAAAACCTGTCACCGAAGAACCGGCCGCCAGAGCGCCCAGGATGGCCGCGCCTAAAGCTGGGCCATGCTTGCACGGGTGAATGGTGATGGGCTTTCCCAGCATGTCCGCACAGATTTGGAGGAACAACGGATTGTGATGCGGCAAACCGCCGGTCGCCACGTAACGTTTCACTTCCACGCCGTGTTCCTGGAGTTGGTCCACAATCCAGCGCAATCCACAAGCCGAGCCTTCCAGCAATGCTCGGAAGAGATGTTCTGGTCCATGATTTAAAGTTAAACCACAGAACGCACCGCTCAGGCTGCCGTCCATCAATGGCGTGCGGCATCCGTTCATCCAGTCGATGCAGCGGACGCCTTGTGCACCGGCGGGAAGCGCGGAGGCCTTGGCTGTGAGCGCGGCAAAATCCCGCTGGCCCAACGTGCGGCGGCACCAGTCGAACGCATCGCCCACGGCGGCTTGACCGGTTTCGTAGCCGAATAGACCGGGCAGGATGCCATCTTCCACGAGGCCCGCGACACCAGGCACCCGTTGGTTTGCCGCAGAGTTCAGCATGTGGCAACTGCTTGTGCCCATTACCATGACCAATGTGCCCGGCTCGGAAGCTCCAGCTCCAGGAACTCCGGCATGCGCATCAATGATGGCTGCGCTTACCGGGGTGCCTGCCTGGAGGCCCAAGCGCTTGGCCATTGCAAGCCTTAGTCCTCCCGCGGGCTCACCGGGGGCGAGGAAATGGCCGGGCATCTTCTCACCGACGACGTTTTCCAACAGTGGATGCAAGGCTTTAAAAAACGCTGGTGAAGGGAAACCATCCTTGCGACTCCACATTCCTTTATAGCCGGCCTGGCATGTGGAACGTGGAAGCTGACTGGCTGGACCACCGACGAGTTGCCAAACGAACCAATCACCCGCTTCCAGCCAGACCTCGGTAGCTGCGTAGACCCGCGGAGAGTTCTCCAAAGTTTCCAGGACTTTTGGGAAGAACCATTCGAGGCCGATAATACCGCCGTAGCGAGCCAGCCACGGCTCTTTGCGAAGACGAGCCACCTCGTTGATGCGGTCGGTTTGGGTTTTGGCGCCGTGATGTTTCCAAAGCTTTGGCCAGGCGAACTTTTCTCCGGCAAACTTTTCCGTGCAACAGAGCGGAGTTCCGTCGGCGAGCGCTGGCAACATGGTGCAACTGGTGAAGTCCACGCCGATGCCGATGACGGACTCCGGCGCACATTTGGCTGACTTGAGCGCTCGACGGACGGCGCGCGCAGCACTGTCAATCCAGTCCAGGGGATGCTGGAGGGCAAAGTTATGCGGCAGGTCTTCGCCGGTGCCGGGAAGCTTGCGGGTGATTTGGCCATGCGGAAAAGCCACTACGGCTGAGGCGCGCTCGATACCTTTGAGATCCACGAGCAACGCCCGCACTGATTCGGTGCCAAAATCGAGGCCCAGGGAAATGGAATGTTTTGGTGAGGTCGAGCGTGTTATTGCAGAGGATCTCTTTGCGGGTTTCTGCGTTGCGGACGACATTCCGGAAAACGAGGAGTTGTCATCCTCACCCCCGTCCCCCACTGCCATTAAGTTAGAGAAAAGAGAAGCGGCTTGGGATTGGACAGTGGACCATTTAGCGATATGGAAATGTCGAACAGTGCGGGTTTGCTCAGCTAAGCACCACCTCTCCCCGTACCCTCCCCCCCATTTTATCAAATGGCGGGGAGGGAGAAACGCCACGCCGCTCCCGGCTTGGCTTAACTTAACGGCAGTGCCCCCGTCCCCTCTTCTTCTTTGGAGAGGGAGAGGGGAGTTCGTCTCGCGCGTCTTGGTATTATTGACAGGGCACGCCGCTTCCCCTGCCGAAGGCTTGCGCGGAGTGGGTATATGTGGGGTTTTACTCATAGGTCGCAGGACAGGACGCAAATCTGGTTGTGCTCCCGACCTGCATGGGGGAGCCGGCGCACGAAGGCGATGCGTTTGCCATCTGGGGAAAAAACACAGGCTTCAGGACGCGGAGCTGACGCATCTCCGGTTCGAGCCGTGAGACGGGTGGTCTTCCCGGTGGTTACCTCTGTGATGGCAACGCTGTTGTCCATAACGTGGGCGATCCAGTGGCCATCGGAGCTCCAGGAAAATGCAGAAGCAACGGGCCATCCGTTACGTGTCACCTGCGTCGGCTCTCCGCCAGTCGGGGAAACGGTCCACACCTGCACAACGCCGGCGTCATCCTTCATGAGGAAGGCAATGCGGGTCCCATCTGGTGAACTGCGCAGCCAGTGGCGGGGTCCCTGGATGCCGGGGAATTTACGATGAGCGGTGAAGGTCAACCGTCGCTGGGCGGTTCCCTTCGGCGGGAATGGACGGCGCGTCTCGGTACCTTCCAGCGGGCCTTCCCCTGCCCTGGTGACGTCCTCGGGCAAATCGACGATGCAGACTTCAGAAATAGTTTCGCCCTTTTCGGTGGTGATGTTTCCCTGAAAAGCGAGGGCCTTTGACCGGTGTTTACCATCTTTTCGCAGGTATCCATTGGTGCCGACCCAGGCATCTTCGAAGGCTTTGCTGATTTCGTCGGAACCGGGTTTGGGGTGCGCGGTTGTGCGAGTCGCGAGCACGCTGAAATATTCGCCGTCGTGGTTGCGAGGATGGTCTTTTTTGACGGTGACTGCGCGCACCGGCACGCTGACGCCCACGTTGCGCAGATCCAGTTCGTGCTCAGTCGTTTCTTGTTGGAATCGGCTGAGGACGTGGTCGTTGTAGGTGAAGCTTAACCATTGGCCATCGCCGCTGAAGACGTGAACGTGGGAACCGCCGCGCAACGCTCCGGGTGTGAAAGGGGCAACAACATCACGTGCGTCGAGAAGGTGCAACTGATTTCCATTCGCTTCGTCAATGATCACTCCCTGGCGATGGGCGGGGCCGTAGGACCAATCGAGAGTGGGGTTTTCGGGGCCGAGGATGAAGACCACTTTGTTGAGCCTGGGATGATGGGTGGCGATGCCGCAACAGGCGCGGTTCTTCGACTCATACAAAACCTTTACTTGGCCGGTCCGCACGTTGACCTTCTCAATGCGGGTGCCATCGAAGCCGGTGCCGTCCGCGTCGGATCGGGTATCGTAGACGATCCACTCGCTGTCGAGCGACCAGACGCCAGTGTTGGTGAGGATGCGTCCACCGGGTCCGGAAGTAACTTGCTTTTCGCGAGGCGTGAAACGAGGTGCAGCCATATTAGCGGTGGTCAAGGGGGTCATGAATGCGAGCAAGGATGAAAGCACAAGCGCTCGAGGAGCGCGGGGCTTGACTGCGGCAAAAGTTTCATTCAGTCGATTCAGGAGCAACCCCTTGATTTGAAGCGACCGGGTGGGTTTCTGCAAGATTGTTTGGGAGAGCGAGCCAGGGAAGTTGCGCGAAGGCTTGCAGGCAAGGCTTGCCTGCGCATTTTCCTTGGAGGCTTGCGTGGGCTTTCCTGACCTTGCGCAGGCTTGCGTTTGCGTGCCTGAACCTTGCAGAGGTTTTGTCAGGTGATGGTTGAGCCGGGGTTTGATCTTCAATTTGGCTCGAAGTTTTTTAACCTTTCCTAATGCTTCGGTGGACAGGTCGGCGGAGAGGAAGGCTATGAAGGAAAGGGAGATTTTATAGAATTCAAAGGGGCTGGCGGCCTGCCTCGTCCTGTCGTCAGCTACAGGAAAGGATGTCCAGCGAGTGGTCCGAACGAAACATGGGGGCAATCTCAGATCTGCAATTTGAGATCTCAGAGTCGAAAGTGAGCATTTGTAACAAGCCTTGTTGGCGCATTTTTTGGAGGCTTGTTTAGCCTTGTCTGACCTTGTTAAGGCTTGTTTAGAGCGGCTGGAGGCGGGGACATTTGGCAGAAGCATGGGGGCAGAAACATCGACCACGATTGGACATGAGCCGACACGAATTTGGCGATAGGTCAGATTAGGTCGGAATGTTTGGCGAAAAACGCGTTGACTCAGATTAGGTTGGAATCGGTCGGATTGGGTCAGAATTTTTGCCCCATAGGTCAGATTGCTCTGAGCTAAGCCTGGGTGCATCTGAGTCAATGGGGCAGAACTCTCAATGGGAAGCAACAGAGCGGCGGGGTATGGTCCTGGATCCGTTACACCGGTTATAGGGTTGGGGTGGTTGCGGTTGCAGTTGCGATGAGCTGAGCCGGGACAAAAGCCGTTACAACGCGACCCATGTAACGAACTGCTTCGAGGTTTGATGCCAAATCCAGGAAGCTCGACCGGAGATTTTGGATAGCCCTGCCTCAATGCTTCGGCGGCGGCGCGAGTGAAGTCCAATGACCAGGGTCCAGAGTCCCAAGCGGAGGCATCCGAATTGAGCAGGGCTCGGCGGGAGCCAGTGGTAAATTGATGGATTGATAAATCGGTCGGTGGGGCGGCTACAACGGATATGATGTGGGCGCGAGGGAACCGGGGACCAGTTGCCCCCGCCCCGATGGCACGTTTCGTTCCTTTCAAGTTCCTTTCCATATAACTTACCTTTCGCGAGATCGTTTTAGCACGTCGGTTTAACATTGCATAACGCGCGGGGCGCAGGAGATGCATGGGGAGCACAGGACGTGATAGACGCGTGGGGCGCGTGGGAGAGATAACCCTTCGGCCAGCAGTAATTCCTTGGAGCCGTGACGGCAAAAATGACGAAATGCGAATGAACGAATGACGAGTAAGCACTGGACACTGGTGAGCGTGGTTTCGGCTGCCCTTCTCCTCGGGTTGGCGATATTTGGCGGTGGCTATCGTTCGCTCGGCGTAATACTCCTGCCTCTCGGCTTGTGGTTCAGCCTGAGACCAGAGCCGGAGCAGATCCGGGTTCGTCCGGCGATCCGCGTGCTTGGTTGGTGATTTGTTGGTGTTGCTGTTATCGCGTTGATCGCATCAGCGATTGCAATTAGAACGAGTGGATAATCTATGACAATATTGTGGTCTGATGGGCGGCAGCGAAGCGCGGGCACACGGGCATACAAAGCATTCGACACTTATGGACAATTGGATTATCAACATTGCGCCCTGCGCTCGCGGCTTGGACGTCGCTGAGCGTGGATTGTTGATATGGCTCAGGTCGTTGAAATTTTGATAGCGGAGTCTCCCACGGCCCCTGCTTTAGCGCAGCGGAGTGTGTGGGCTGTGCCCGGCCGCGGTTTGCGCGGCGATCGCTACTTTGGTGGCACCGGAACTTTTTCGCCACACCCACACAAGCCCGATTTCGAGATTACATTGATCCAGCGCGAGCATATTGAGGCTTTCTCACAGTCGTCCGGGA
>JAQGOV010000062.1 GCA_028293425.1 Verrucomicrobiales bacterium | reverse complement strand
TCCCAACCGCAGCATCTGGAAGTACCTCGATACAGGCATCAATCAGGGCGATTCCTGGCGCGCGTCCTCTTTTAGCGACAGTTCCTGGAAAAGTGGTCCCGCCGAATTAGGCTTTGGTGATGCTGTCAAAGATTCGGGAAACGGCACCCCGAAACCTGAACAGACCTTAATTGCGGGCGGTTCCTCGAATGCCCGATTTCCGACCTTATACTTCCGACGCATCTTCTACATCTCCGATCCCTCGCTCGTCACCAACCTCATTGTGAACCTGCTTCGCGATGACGGTGGAGTCGTTTACATTAACGGCCGGGAGGTTTTCCGAAGCAACATGCCGGACGTTAGCACCGTTCCCTTGGAGGCCATGGCTTTTACCAACTGGGCAGATGTCGCATCCCCGGAGGACGGCTCGGTCTATTTCTCAACAAATATCTATAACCCCGATTATCTCGTGCAAGGCCCGAACACCATTGCCGTGGAAATTCATCAGAGCAGCGCTACATCCTCCGATATCAGCTTCGACCTCATGCTCCTTGCTCAACCGATGCGCCCAATGGGTGGATTTCTGACCGCTGCGGCGGCTCCGGACAATTCAGGACTGATTAATATTACATGGACTAGTACGGGCACTCTGCAGGAAACAACGGACCTGAGTTCTCCAAATAACTGGCATGATGTGAATCCTCAGCCAGGGGCCAATTCCTATTCCGTCAGCTCGGCAGGGGGACCTCAACATTTCTTTCGTTTGCGTTGAGAAACGGAAACGGCTGACCGGATCAGGATCAGCCTTTTTGGTGTGGGCCGTGAGTCCACCCACGAAAATCCTCAAAACACTTTTATGCTGCTGCTGCGACGCTCAATACCCTCGCGAAGGATGCCTTGGCTTCTGAGAGGACCAAAACATTGGTTGGGGATTGGACCGCTCGGCTTTCCCCGGCGCTCTGCAAACGAACCGCAATATTAAATCCTTTGTCTTCCTTCCATTGAAGGGCCAGCTTCTTCTTTTTTACGGTTCCTGTTTTCATAATGGCGGTTTGTCTTTTCCAATGGAGTTTTCCCAGACTGCCTTCAAAGAGTCTATCGGCAGAAACCCCGCGTGGATTCACCCCATCTTGAGCGACGGGGAAGAGCAATTGCAGAAATCCTTGAGAACGCAATAGTTCCAGCCAAAGCCGAGCAGGCTTTATTCACGTTCCAGCATGGTTTTTAGCAGGAAGCCTGCGCCTAATAATCTTCCATGCCTATGCAGGAGCAAACGGGATTGCGATCTCCATAAACATTATCGATGCGTCCGGCCGGAGGCCAGAATTTGTGCTCTCGCAAGTATTTGGCGGAGTAGGCGGCGCGTTCACGGGAATAAGGGTGATCCCATTTGTCAGCCACCAGCACATCTGCGGTATGCGGCGCGTTCTTTAGCAGGTTGTTCTTGGGATCCGTCTTCCCGGTCTCGATTTCCTGAATTTCATGATAAATAGCAATCATGGCATCGCAGAAACGATCGAGTTCGCCTTTGGCTTCGCTTTCAGTCGGCTCCACCATTACTGTGCCCGGCACGGGCCACGAAATGGTTGGGGCGTGAAAACTATAATCCATCAGCCGCTTCGCCAAATCTTCCACTGTTACCAGCTTGAATTGACGCAGGTCCAAAATGCACTCATGGGCCACCAGGTTTCCGTGTCCCTTGTAAAGAACTGGGTAATAGTTCTCCAGCCGCTTGGCGATATAGTTGGCGTTCAGAATCGCCACTTTGGTCGCCTCCATAAGTCCATCCGGGCCCATCAGCCGGATATACACCCAGGGAATTGTTAAAATGCTCGCACTGCCCCACGGAGCGGCCGAGATCGGTCCTATCCCTTGTTTGCCCCCCACTGTCGCAAACGGATGTTTTGGCAGGAACGCCCCCAAATGAGAGGCCACGCAAATCGGGCCCATCCCGGGGCCGCCGCCCCCATGCGGGATGCAAAAGGTTTTGTGCAAGTTCAGGTGGCAAACATCCGCTCCAATGTCTCCCGGACGGCACAAACCCACCTGGGCATTCATGTTCGCGCCATCCATATAAACCTGCCCACCATTACGGTGAATAATGTCGCAGATTTCCTTGATGCTCTCTTCGAACACGCCGTGCGTCGAAGGATAAGTCACCATCAATGCCGCCAAATTAGTGCGATGCTGCTCCGCCTTGGCTCGCAGGTCATCCACTCGGATGTTCCCTTGTTCATCACAAGCCACTGCCACGACCTGCATGCCGGCCATTACCGCGCTGGCAGGGTTTGTCCCGTGAGCGGACGTCGGAATCAGGCAAATCTTCCGATGCCCTTCGCCACGGGATTCGTGGTGCTGGTTAATCACCAGCAAGCCCGCGTATTCGCCCTGCGAACCAGCATTTGGCTGCAACGACACGGCTTTGAAGCCGGTAATCTCCGCCAGCCACTCCTCTAATTGTTGGAAAAGTGCGATGTAACCTTGCGCTTGGGATGATGGAGCAAATGGGTGTATCCGCCCGAACTCAGGCCACGTGACCGGATACATCTCTGCGGTCGCATTGAGCTTCATGGTGCAACTCCCCAGCGGGATCATTGAAGTGGTCAGCGAAAGGTCGCGCGACTCAAGTCTCCGAATATAACGAAGCATCTCCGTCTCAGAATGATAACGATTGAAAACCGGGTGTGTCAGATACTTGCTCGTGCGGACGAAGGGCGCTTCGAACTGCGGATTCTCCTGAGCGAGTTCTTCAACGCTGAAATTCAGTTCCTTGCCGCCATTGAAGATTTTCAAGAGCGTGGTGAGATCTTCCACGGAAGCAGCTTCGTCGAGGGAAACCCCCACGGTTTGGGCGTCAACCACTCGAAGGTTCACCTGGTGGGCTTCCGCAATCTTAAGCAAATCCTTGCTGTGCCGCTGCCCAAGGTTAATTGAGAGCGTATCAAAGTAGTTTTCCGACAAAACGTCGTAACCAAGCCGGCGCAGGCCCTTGGCCAGCACATGGGTCATTCGATGCACTCGTTCCGCAATCTTCCGCAATCCTTCAGGCCCGTGATACACGGCGTACATCGAAGCCATCACTGCCAGCAGCACCTGCGCGGTGCAAATGTTGCTCGTCGCCTTCTCCCGCCGAATGTGCTGCTCTCTTGTCTGGAGCGTGAGCCGCAGGGCAGGGCGCCCCTGCGCGTCTTTCGAAACTCCAACCAATAGTCCAGGCATATGCCGCTTGAAGGCATCCTTCGTGGCGAAAAATGCTGCGTGCGGTCCGCCGAAACCCAGCGGAACACCGAACCGTTGAGCGCTGCCAACCGCTATGTCCGCTCCCAGTTCGCCTGGGGAGGTTAGCAAGGTAAGGCTGAGGAGATCGGAAGCCACGACCACCATTGCGTCATTCTGATGCGCTGACTCGATAAACTTACGATAATCGTAAATCGTTCCATCCGATGCCGGATATTGAAGTAACACTCCAAAAACAGGGGTGCTGAAGTCAAAGGTCTGATGGTTTCCAATCAAGAGGCTCAATCCCAGCGCCTTTGCCCTCGTGCGAACCACCTCGATGGTTTGTGGGTGGCAGCGATCTGAAACAAAAAATGCTTTGTGTGTGGATTTCAACGCATGGCACATCGCCATGGCTTCTGCTGCCGCCGTCCCCTCATCCAGCAGCGAGGCATTTGCAATTTCCAGGCCGGTCAATTCCATGACCATCGTTTGGAAATTGAGCAAAGCTTCCAGGCGACCCTGGGATATTTCAGCTTGGTAGGGCGTATATTGCGTGTACCAGCCCGGGTTTTCCAGAATGTTGCGCTGGATCACCGGCGGGGTGATGCAATCGTAATAACCGATGCCGATGTAGGACCTGAAAACCTGGTTCCTGCCTGCGATCTTGCGCAGTTCACTCAACAATCCTTGCTCACTCCGGGCTGGTGGCAGACTGAGCGGCCGCCTAAGACGAATCTGCTTCGGCACCGCCGTATCAATCAAGGCATCCAAGCTGGAAAACCCGCAGGTTTTCAGCATTTCCTGGATCTGCTCGCTGGTGGGGCCGATGTGGCGATTGACAAAGCGGTCAGACCAGGCCAGCGAATTTGCTGATCTAGTGGCACCGGTTGCGTTCGCGGTTTTTGGGGCGGTTAACGTCTCAGACATGCCGGGAAAAGCTAAGGGCCGCAGGGCACAAATCAAGAGTGTTTTGCAGTTAATTGCAAACGGCCGCCGCTCTCACATCAGCAATTCTCCTCCCTCCGAACGCCCCTGAGTGAAGCCTGCAGACGCCTGAGCGAGTTCGCGTGCGAGCACATCGAGGAGCTCTCGACTTCGAAGCTTTTGTTAAAAGAAAGGGGTAAAGCACCCTATATGCCTAAAAAGCCAAAAACTTTAGTTTTTGGAACGTTCTAAAAAATACTTGTTAGCCTTGAATCAAACGACAGTTGTTGCTGTCAAACCGGCTTGGCAACCCAGCTCTGGGCGTAGTTTTGGAACGGCCGTCAGGTTGCAAAACAGTCGTTTTCGGTGCATTAGCTTTAGGAAAATGGCAGGTTAGCTGCGGTTTTTCCTGTTCTGTGCGCTTGACTCTGCGAACCGACCGTGAAATTGTGGAAGGCTCTGAGTGCGCATAATTTGCGCATTTTTGAGTTTTTCGCGCTTAAAAATAAATGAAATCGAATAAGCTAGTCTCCACCTCCAACCGCAAAACGGTTGTTCGGAAATTAAAAACCATCTCCTTCGGTAAAGGCTTGCGACCCAATAACTCCCAGGTTCCTGTCGCCCCCGCCAAGCTGAAAGATGGAGTGGGTTCGACTGTGGTTGCTTCCGCTAAATCGACTAAGCTCGGTGCTTCGGCTAAGCCAGGGGCTTCGGATAAACCCCCCGTTAAATCGCTTTCCGTCAATCAGGATACCAATCTGGCCAAAGCCTCGGAAAATCTGACCGGTATCAAAAGTCAGTCTGGCGTGGATATCACGGAAAAGGTCAAAGAACTCATCGCCCTTGCTCGTGAGCAGGGCTACCTGACCTATGAAGATATTGATGACCTCCTTGCTGACCCTGGAATGACTTCTGAGGATGTGGACGAAATCCACACCCGTCTTGCTAATCTCGACATCGAGATCGTGGACCAAGCCGAAATGGAGCGCGCGCGTCCTGAAGGCGAGGAAGAAGAGGAAAAGGGCCGGTTGGACAGCATGGATGATCCGGTCCGGATGTACATGCGCCAAATGGGCAAAACCCCGCTGCTCACCCGTGAGCAGGAAGTTGAAATTTGCAAACGCATCGAGGAAGCCGAAAATGAGATGCGTCGTTTGATTTATGGCTTTGGTTTCACAGCCAAGGAACATATTGCCCTGGCGGAAAAGCTTATTTCCGAGCCTCCCAAGGAACGCTTCGATCGCGTGATCGTCGACAAGAAAATTGAAGGCCGCGAAGACCATCTTAAAGTGCTCCGGGCTCTCGTAAAGAGTGTGCGCGCGCTGGACCAGGAAGTGGACCAGAAATACGCGGACGTCCTGCACGCCGCTAACAAGACCAAGAAGGATAAGCTGTTCTCCGATTTCCAGAAGCTCGACAAAAAGCTTCAGGCCACCTTCAGTAAATTTTTCTATAAGCAGAAAGTTTTGGAAGAAATCGTCTTGGTGTCCGAAAACATCCACGACAAAATCCAGAACAGCCTCAAGGTCATTCACGACTTTGAAAAGCAGAAGTCCCAGCATGCCCACTCCCTGATCAACTCCGAAAAGAGC
>JAQGOV010000006.1 GCA_028293425.1 Verrucomicrobiales bacterium | reverse complement strand
ATCACCCCAAGCGCCTGTTGGACCTGCCAATTTTCAGCGGCTGTTCGAGAATTTAACCGCCCGCTCATTAAAGCCTGGTTTAAAAGCTGGAAATCCCCAGAGTCGAATCCGAAGAGGCGTTTGGAATCTCTCCTTAAAAAGAGAAGGGCCGGACACTCATCCGGCCTTTTCACACACAGATACACTTGAGAACAAATGCACCCTTAACACGCCTACAGATTACTAGATTCCGTATCCCTGAACAGTCACCAGTACTGGTGACAAGGGCCGCACGGCTTTGTCCCTTGTTTCCCGTCCGAAAGGACCTATTTCAAACTCTTCAAATACACGACCAGATCGGCGAGCTCCTGCTTGCTTAACTGTTGATCCAATCCCTCGGGCATTACCGACACGGTGCCCGGCCGGATATCGGTGATCTCATCCCGGCGGAAGCGCTTCTCGGCCCCAGCCCCGCTGACGAGGACCAGTGAATCCGAGCTTTCATTCCGCAGCACCCCGGAATATTCCTCGCCGTCCTTCGCCACGAGCACCATCGGCTCGTAGCTGCGCACGAAGCTGGCGCTGGGATAAACAATTGCTTCTAAAAGGTCCCGCTCGGTTCGGATGCTTCCGACCCGGGAAAGGTCCGGGCCGACTTTGCCGCCGACATAGCCTACCTGGTGACAGGTAAAGCACCCTGCCTTTTGGCTCGCAAAGACCCTCTGACCTCGATTTCGGTCCCCGCCCACCAGTTCGGACTGCAGTTGCTGGAGCCGCTCATTTTGCTTTGCGGGACCTTCCCCAAGCTTGGTCAAAATCTCCGCTGCGGCTTGCTGCACCGTTTCCGGATACTTCGCTAAACGTGGCTTCAAATTCTCGACCCGCAGGCGAGGCAGGGCGGGGGAGTCCTTCAGGGCTGACACGAGTTTCAGGCCCACTGCTTCGCTGGTGTTGCCGTCGAATGCGCTGAGGAGCCTGTTCAACTCCAACGGGCCTGCATGACTTAAATCATCCGCCAGCGGGCCCAACTGCTCCTCGCTTAATTGTAATTTTGCCAGTGCCTCCGTTGCCGCCAAACGGGTCATTGGCGCCTGACTCTGCCTGAGCCCCTGCCGCACAAGCGCGAACTCCTCGGCGGTGGCTATCCGTTTCTCCGGCAGCGCCGCCAGGCCTTGCAACCGCGTGGGGAGAGGCAGGTCAGCTCGGGCTGACACCTCGACCAAAGCATCGGCAACGCTCTTCCATTCTGCATTTCCCTCCTGCTTGGCCGGCAAGCTTCGCACGGTGGCAAGCGCCTGCTGCAAAACCGCCATGTCTTTATCCTGCAACGCATCTCGCAATGCGATGGTCCAGCCGGACGGCAACGATTTCAGCCGGGCCTGGGCCATGACTTGTAAGAGAGATTCCTTCACCGAAGCTGGCGTGGCGCTCTTTTGTAATGTGAGCGCCACGAGCTTTTGCACATCGCCATTTGCCGCGAAAACCGCCAGCAGCTTTTGTAACGGTTGCAAGGCGTCAGCCGACAACCCGGAGCTTGCGAGTTGCTCCCCCAGCCACGCGGAAGCCTCGCTCGCCCATTCCTGGTGATGCTCCAGTACCCAGAGGGCAGCCTCCCGCAGCGATGGTTGCTCGGACTTTAATAGCGGAATCACCTGGCCAGACTGCAGGTTGCCGCCATCCATTTGGTCCAATGCGATTAACGCTGCCCGATGCAAGCCGGGTTCCAGGCTCGCCAAGCCAACGGCCGTTTGCTTCGCATCATGGATTTCAATCAAGGCATAAATCAGCGCGTGCTCCAGGAACCGGTCCGGCTTTTTGCTGCCGGCCTTTAGCAGCCCATGGACCGCCGAGTTGGAACCGATTTGCCCCAACGCGGTGGCTGCCGCGACCTGGGCATGCGGGTTCCCCCTGGCGAGGACGCTTTGCAAACCTTCCGCTGCTTCATGGTCACGCCAAAGACCTGCTGAATGCGCCGCCGCTTGCGCTTCGATGCTGCTCGGGTCACGGAACACGGACCGCACGGCCGCTCGCGCTTCGGGCGCATCGATCCGCGTCAATGTCCAAACGGAATACCGTCGGACGTCCGGGGAACGGGACTGAAGCGCTTTTTTCAATTCCGGCACCGCGTTTTTGCCCATCTTTGCGAGCTGCTGCATTGCCCGGTCTCTTACCGCAAATCGCGTCTCTCCCAATCGTCTCACAAGCTCGCTGGCGGGGGCATTATCCCACTTTAGCTTCAATCCACGCGGGTCCGGGTTCCGAGGTGCTCCCTGGCGGCGCACGCGGTAAATCGCCCCGAGAACCTCCGGCTTGGCAATTTGCGAGGTCGGGCAACAAATTTTATACCAGCCTCCTGTGTCGATGATAACCAGGCTGCCATCCGCATCCTCCAGCACATCGGTGGGATGGAAATCCGGGCTGTCCGACGTGACGAAATCAAAATCGTGCGTGCGAAATGTAGAACCGTATGGTTCCAGCACATGTCGCTGGACCTTGTGCAGGTTGAACTGGCAAGAGAACAGGTTGCCGCGATAGTCGGAGCCTAAACTGATGGATTGGTAAATGGCGAGACCACACGGAGCGGCGGGGCCCAGGTGTGACAGCGCGGGCATGAGTTCGCCTGTCCGTTTCAGTCCGTCCAGCACGCCATGCACTTTCGGGAACACCGCCCCGTAGACCGCGTGGACGAGCGCGTCGCGGTTGCCACCTTCCGGGTTTGTATAAAACGTGGTCGTGAAGATCGCCTCACCATCCGGGGTGAACACAACGTCCACCGGGTTATCCATTCCGCCGCTCATCAGCGAATCAAAATCCTTCCCGTTCGGCCGCATCCGAAAAATGTGCGCTGCCGAATCGCTGATGATGGGGCGTCCGTCCCGCTCATGGGTCTGCTTGGCAAAGGCTCCTTTGGCCCAGTAAATCAGGCCATCCAGACCCAGATAAGGCCCGTGGAGATCATTGGCGCAACCCGTCAGCGTTTTACCCTGAACCATTCGGTGCGGCGATCGGCCACGCCATCGCCGTCCGTGTCTTCGAGCTTCCAGATGGACGGTGGCGCACCGCAATAGACAGCGCCGTCATGCCAAAGCACTCCTTCCGGAAACATCATCTTGTCGGCAAAGACCGTGGTCTGGTCAAACCTCCCATCCCCATCCTGGTCCATGAGCCGCACAATGCGGTGCGGCTTATCCTGGAGCTGTTTATCGACCTTGTCGTTCGAGCCTGAGGAATCGGCCACGTAAAAGCGTCCCTGCTCATCAAAGTCACCGACGATGGGACGATTGACCAGGGGCGGCCCGGCGACCTGTTCGATGGTGAAGCCGTCCGGCACAGTTAACGTCTGATCGCCAAACTTGAACTGGGCTCCTGAGACCGCGAGGGGGCATGCGGCCCAGGAAGAGAGGCAAATCAGCAAAGCACGTTGTATCCATTTCATGGCTGTGAGCTGTTGTTGTTGGTAGGTGGATTGAACAAGGTTTGTTCCTGTATTGCGATAAAGATTTTAAAGCCTGGGAACGGCGGGGCAAAGTCCAAGGTCCGAAGCGGCGAAGGCTTGATATCGCGATTTTTCGCGACAGCCGAGGCGCTTTGGATTGTTTCGCGACATACCTTTACAAAGCGCGATATATCACGACTGGGGTGGTTTTGGAGGCGGGGAGTTTCTTGATATTTCTCGACAAAGCGCGACGGCCATTTCGCGATGACAGCCGACGTAACTGAAAAGGGGCTTAGCCGCAAAACGGCAAGGTTCACAACAGGGAACGCGGATCGTTTTGACGGCATGAGATTTCTGCGGACAGGCAGAGAACCGAAAAGGGGAAGGCATGCCGAGATTGGATGAAGGCGAACCTGCCCGTAGGTCAGATTGGGTCGGAACGACTGCCGAAAAAGCCGTTGACTCAGATTGGGCCGGATTCGGTCGGATTGACTCAGAAAATTTGCTCCGTAGCTCAGAAGGATCTGAGCTACGGAAGGGTTCGTCTGAGTCAAGGTCCTTGGCGAGTGCCGCCGCGTCCATTCGCGCGAAGTGAGGAAATGCCACGGACTACCTACATAAAGAGCGATTATGAGCAATAATGCGCTAGTGCGCTTGAGAGCGAGCGCGCACTGAGGGTGTGAGTCCCTCCCTGGCGGAGCTTCCCGCCCGGAAGTTGAAAGTAACTGCGCTGTGGCGACACAGGGTGGAGAGCAACTGGAAACGAACGGA
>JAQGOV010000004.1 GCA_028293425.1 Verrucomicrobiales bacterium | reverse complement strand
CGGTCAAGGTTGGCCCTTACAGCGTGGTGGACGAGGGTGTTTCCATGGGGCCGAACTGCGAGGTCGGTCCCCATGTGCATCTGACGGGTGTCACCGCCATTGGAGCGAACAACCGGTTCCACGCCGGGTGCGTGATTGGCGACGCCCCGCAGGACCTGAAATACGGTGGCGAACCGACTCGGTTGCGCATTGGCGATAACAACGTTTTTCGGGAACACTGCACCGTGCATCGCTCCAGCAAGCTAGCGGAGGATACGGTCATTGGCTCGAACAACTTCCTGATGGCGCACACGCACGTGGGCCATAATTGCATTTTGGGGAACCATATCATCATTGCCAATGGCGCAATGCTGGGCGGCCACGTGACAGTCTTTGACCGGGTTTTCATTTCTGGAAATTGTTTGGCCCATCAATTTGCCCGCATCGGCACGCTCGCTTTGATGCAGGGGGGCTCGGCCATCAGCAAGGATTTGCCGCCATTCACGATCGCGCGTGGCGATAATGGCATTTGCGGGCTAAATGTTGTGGGTCTGCGCCGGGCAGGTCTTTCCAGCGCCGAGCGGCTGGAGCTGAGAGGTCTTTATCATGCGCTTTTCCGCTCTGGGAACAACCTTCGGCCCGCCATTGCCGAAGCGCAGAAAAGATTCACCGGGGAACACGCAAAACTGATGCTGGACTTCGTTTCTTCCGCAAAACGTGGGGTTTGTCGCGATTCCAGCCGTAGCGAAGACGAAAAGAATATTTAAACTATTTTAGGGGGTAGGACAGCGGATGGCAGACCCCCCCTGCTATATTGCCACCTAAATAAATGAATTTATGGGCTCGACAACTTAGACCGTATCCGGCCTGCCCCTGGCAGAAGCCCGGTTTCTGCGGGCCGGTCGTCCCAAGCAAAGATTGACCAGCTTTCGAGAGGGCCGTATTTTTGTGCCAGTCTCGAGGCCAATCAATCCAGGAGAAACTTTATGCCGCCAAAAATTGCTGAAAAACCAGAAAAAGTCGAAAAAGTAGAGAAGCCCGAAAAGGCTGAGAAAGTCGATAAAGCAGCCGATGCCAAGGCTGCGGAGTCCGCCAAACATCTGGCGAACCGCAGCCGTGAGCTCGAATCCGCTATTTCCACCATTACCAAAACCTTCGGTGAAGGCAGTATCATGCGCCTGGGCGATGCCCATGCGAATATCAAGATCGAGGTGATTCCCACGGGCGCTCTCGCCCTGGACCTCGCTCTCGGCGTGGGCGGAATCCCTCGCGGCCGGATCATCGAGATCTACGGGCCGGAATCGTCCGGTAAAACCACCCTGATGCTCCATGTCATTGCCAACGCCCAAAAGGCTGGTGGTTTGGCCGCCTTCATTGACGCCGAGCACGCCCTGGATCCTGCCTATGCCAAAAAACTGGGTGTCAACTTGGACGACCTGCTCGTTTCCCAGCCGGACAGCGGCGAAGAAGCCCTGACCATTTGCGAAACCCTGGCTCGTTCCAACGCGCTGGATGTCATCGTGATCGACTCCGTTGCCGCCCTCGTGCCGAAGTCCGAGCTCGAAGGCGAGATGGGCATGGCCACCATGGGTATGCAGGCCCGCCTCATGAGCCAGGCGCTGCGCAAACTCACTGCCATCCTGGCCAAAGCCAAAACCACCTGCATCTTCACCAATCAATTGCGTGAAAAAGTCGGTGTCATGTTTGGCAGCCCCGAAACCACCTCTGGTGGCAAAGCCCTCAAGTTCTACGCCAGCGTCCGCCTGGACATCCGACGCAAGGAAACGATCAAGGATGCCACCGGCCTGGCCATGGGCAACCACGTCAAAGTCAAGGTGGTGAAGAACAAGGTGGCCCCGCCCTTCGCGGAAGCCGAGTTCGACATCATGTTCAATCATGGCATCAATAAAGAGGGCAGCATCCTCGAAGTAGGCATCGATAACGGTGTCGTGGACAAGAAAGGCGCCTGGCTCCAGTTCAACGGTGAACTCATTGGCCAAGGCAAGGACGCTGCGCAAAAGGCGCTGGCGGAAAAGCCCGAGATCGCCAGGAAGATTGTGGAAGCCATCATGGCCAAGCGCAATGGGATCCCCCCGAGCGTGGTCGCTGTGGTTGCCGCCGCTGCTGCCGCGGCCTGACCCAGTATTCGGCTCGACACGGCCGGAATCTGACGGTTAAATCCGAATATCACGCTTGAGCTGCCCTAATGGCAGCTCAAGCTTTTTCAGCCTATGAAAATTGAGAATCCCGACTTGAAACTGGCCCTTGCAGCCGCATGTGGTGTTATCGGGGGAACCATCGGACATTTCCTGTTCCTTTGGATTCTCCAGCAGGGCTATCAAGCCCTCGTGCTTCCCGGCGCCTTGGTCGGCATCGGAGCAGGTATCATCATGAAGGAACGTTCCGTCCCTTTGATGATTGTCTGCGGCCTTGTTGGGCTCTTCGCCGGTCTTTTGAGTGAATGGCGAGCTTTCCCCTTCATTAAAGACGAAGGTTTCGCTTACTTCCTAAGTCACATCCAGGACCTCCGCCCCATCACCCTGCTCATGCTCGCCCTGGGCACATTCGCCGGCGCCTACTTCGCCCGCGGAAGAGTGGCACCACTCGAGACCAGGCAATAATCCTTTGCTCCGCATCCCCTGTGTAAGGGGTTAGGCACAATTGAGATCCATGCCGACCTCCGCTCCTCCGAAAAGCCAACCATGCTATGGTCGCCCTCACCGCAACAGCCGCAGGAGTTCCCGGGCGTTCTTAATCGCATGCGCTTCACGGTCGTTGTTGAAGTAGGCCCACACCCGTTTGCACTCGCTGCCCTGGATACGGCGTGCCCAGACCGAGAGCTCAGCCGCGGTGTAATCATGCCGGTACCACCTGGCCGGGCCATGGAAGCGCTGATTTGGCCCAAGAGCTTGCGGTGCCCTCGGCCCAAGCGCTCGAAACCGCGTTCGTAATAAGGCAGCCACTGCCGCAGGATAGGCACCAGGCGCTTGCCACAGGGTTGCTCGGCCTGCAACCAAAGGTATTGCACCACCGGCCGAATCTCTTCATAGCGCCGTTCTGGCCCAGGATGAACCTTCCCGGCCGGGGGTGCCAAGCCACCCCTCAAGAGCTTGATCGCGTATTTGCGTTCATACTCATAGTCAGCACACAACTCGTCCAACATCCGGGTTTTCCCCTCCCGATTGCGGCGCGCATAGCGCCCCTGCAACTTCGGCAGCCAATCCTTTTTCAGTTCTTTACTCATAGCCATTTCACACCCCATTGCCGGTGTCTTTTTTCCATGAGTCAACGACCCTGTTTGCCTCCCCTCAGTTGCTTTTCCCGGGTGTCTTTTAGCCAGTCCTCCGCATCCATGTTTTCGGGTATCCACGGACCGGCGGCGGCACCCCTTTCTACTATCTCTATATTGTGAGTGGCCCCGCACCAGATGATTTTACTCCCTCTCTCGATTTTGATCCCCATAGTCTCTTTCTTGGCCAAATGATAAAAATTACAAACGGCGTTTTTGAGGCCTACTAAATGGATATGGGAATCGAGAAACTGAACGACGCAAGCTGACCGGCGTGGTACAATAATGCGATGATATGAGCAAAAGAACTAACCGTTCCATTTTGGTTCTCCTCACAATTTCCATCGGTGTCCTGATGACATCCCGTGCTAACGAGCCTCAGCCAGCCCCTGTAAAACGTGAAATTGCAACACCGCAAACGGAAGTTACAAACAAAGCCGCATCATTGCCCCTTCAGTCGGATTCAGCCAATGCGGCGCTTCTTGGAAGGCAGTGCGCGATCATTTGGTTTGCCTCCGAAACCAAAGTTTTCAACGAACAGGATTTGCAGAAAGACATCCTCGCGGCTCCTATTCTCGCCAAGGCGCTCGGCGTGCCGTATAAGGAGGATCAGTTTCGGAAAGCGTTTGAAAAATCCGAACGCAAGGTGACCGCCGATTTCGATTCTCTATTCCCAGAAATGCTTGAGAAACACAAGAACAGCAGGATCCGGGACATTTATCTTTTTTCCTATTGGTGCACAGCCTGCCGCGCCTTCGTCGGTCTGGTTCCACTCTGGAAGGAACCAAACCAACAAACGACAGCAAAGCGCTGGGTGTCCATTCCGCTGGCAAAGGCATGGAAGATAGCGAGCATTTACGATGCTGCTTCCGCCTCCAGATGCGAAACCTTGGGCGCCCAGTCCTTCACCGAGCCTCTGAATACCTTTGAGCTGGCCGATAAATTTGCCGCCGACGTTTCGGACATGGAAAAAACTTTCCTATCAAAATTCATGAGGCCGGAAGAAGTTCTTACCGTTACCCAACCGTTACTGAATCGGCGTCCAGGCACCAGTTCCCGTTAGGGTCGATTTTAAACTATGATAGCTCCCGCTTTCGCAATGTTGTGGGCATTCACGTCAATCGCGGCGCGGGTTCCATCCTGCTTGAGTGCCGATCCCTCTGGGGCGAAAGCATCGTGGAGTGCGGCGCGTGCCGTTCTATTTGCTATTTGATATCGCGAAGCCGCCCTGCCGCTTCTCCAGACTTGCCGGATATCAGCCTCCTATGTTTACTCTTATGTCATGAAACTCCGAATGCTTCTTTCGATCGCCGGGTTGCTCGCGGCAGCCCACATTGCTTCTGCCGAGAATTGGCCGCAGTTTCGCGGTCCAGCCTTTAACGGCACGAGCACCGAAAAGGATCTGCCGCTCAAATGGTCTAAAACCGAGAACGTCGTTTGGAGTGTTCCAATGCCTGGACCGAGTGCGGCCACGCCGATCATCTGGGGCGATTCGGTTTTCGTGCCCACGGCGGATACTTCGAGCAAAACCCTGCTGGCGTATTGCATCGACCGCAAAACCGGGAAGGTCCGCTGGCAGAACAAAGTAGCGGAGGGGCTGCGCCGGGATGAGAAAAGCAACTTTGCTTCGCCTTCCCCAGCCACCGACGGTGAACGGGTCATCTTCTTCTATGGCAATGGGGCGATGGCGGCTTTCGACTTCTCCGGCAAGGAACTTTGGTCCCGGAACATCGAAAAAGATTACGGCGCGTTTGCCTTCCAATGGACCTTTTCCACGAGCCCGGTTCTTTACGGCGGCAAGCTTTACCTCCAAGTCCTGCAGCGAGATGTGCCAGCCAACGGTCGTGGCCGCACAGATGGACCAATTGAGAGTTACCTGCTGGAGATGTAACCCGTCACGGGCAAGACCTTATGGAAAATCACTCGTCCATCCGAAGCCCGCGCCGAGTCGCACGAGGCGTTCACTACCCCGATGGTGTATGAATACAACGGTCGCAAAGAGTTACTCGTCACCGGCGGTGACTGCCTGACAGGCCACGATCTCGAAACCGGAAAAGAACTTTGGCGCTGGGGCACGTGGAACCCAACCAAGATCCCTCATTGGCGCCTGGTCCCCTCCCCTGTGGCTGGCGATGGAATCGTCCTGGCCTGCGCGCCCAAGGGTGACCCCATCTACGCCATCAAAGTGGGTGGCCACGGCACGCTCACAGACGATGCCCTCGCCTGGAAAAGCGAGCCCCGCAGCCCCATCTCAAGCGACGTTCCAACACCCGCTTTTTACCTGAACGACTTCTTTGTGCTCAGTGACGTCCGCAAATCACTCTCCCGAGTGGAGCCAAAGACCGGCAAAGTCAATTGGACGGTCTCCATGCCTGGCCGTAGCAAATTCGAAGCCTCTCCGTTTGCCGCCGCTGGACGGATTTACTGCGTCAATTTCGCCGGGGACGTTGTTGTCGTCGACGCCGAGAAGGGCGACATCCTGCAAACCAATGCGATGGGCGAGCCCGGCGACGACACGACTCGCTCCTCCGTCTCTGCCTCGCAAGACCAACTTTTCATCCGCACCAACTCCAAGTTGTTCTGTATTGGGATGTAAGGGACTACTCCCCTCGAAAGTCTGCGGCGAAAGCTTTCGCGTTCAGTTCCTCACCGGTCGCGAACTTCGTGAGCGCGTTCCATGGCAGACTGCGTCCGGGAGCGAAGACTCGCTCAATCATAAATCGGCCAACTTCCGGATGTCCCACATACACCACGCCGGCTGGAGCTGTCTTCAGCACCTCGCGTGCGATGGTATGGTGCACCTGGGACGCGAAGAGCTCGCCCATCATGTAGTTGTGGTAATATGCCGGCGAGCTGACGATGTGGACTTTGCTGGCGTAGTCCGGCGCGCTGCGTCCCTCCGGACGCTTGATCCTTTGGTATTGCTCCACCAGGTCCCACCAGAGTTTGTTTAAATCCTGGTTCGGATTCGCATACATCGCTTTCTCGAAACGGAACATCACCTGGCACCAGCGCGAGAAAATCAGCAATTGATTGCGCAGCATCCGTGAGCTCGCTTCATTGAAGCCGTTCGCATCCTCCAGGTTCACGTGCAATGCCTGCAGGGAACCGGCGCTGTGGGCCACGCGTCCAAACATCATCGCCACTCCTTCGGTCGTTAGAATGTGCGCTTCACTGCGCAGCACATAAGGCATGCTGCGGGGAATGTTTTTGCTGCTATAAACCGCGTGGCCAAGCTCGTGCAGCATCGTCTCCGTCCAATAAAAGTTTGGCACGATGTTCGCCAGCACGCGCACATCGCCTTCGCGGTCGATATCTGTGCAAAAGGCGTGCGGGCTCTTGCCCGGCTGCTCGTAGAGACTGCTCCGCGCGATCACATCTTCAATCGGCAAGCCGATGCCCGCGTAGAACTCTTTGCAAAGCTTGAGGATGTCCACGTTCGCGAACACGGAGTCGAGATTCACGGCGAACACCGCGGGCGACTCCTGGAAGAATGGATCCTGGTAATGCCATGGCCGCAGCTCTTCCACGCGCACCCCATAATTGCTCGCCAGCTTGCCATCGATCTCGGCTTTGGCCCGGCGGAAGGGCTCCCGTGTCAATGCATCCAACTCGTCGAAGAGCTTCACGATCTGCTCCTGGCTTTGCTCATTGAGCGC
>JAQGOV010000657.1 GCA_028293425.1 Verrucomicrobiales bacterium | reverse complement strand
GGCTTGCCTTGAACATGCTCAAAAGAGAGAAGACAAAAAAGCGCGGCATCAAGGGCAAACAGCTCAATGCGGGCTGGGACCATGCCTACTTGCTCAGATTATTGGGTATTTAGATGCGTCTGCCCTGGAGGCATGTGAGGCACGGTTCATCGTTGTTTTCCCAGCCAGTTGGAAAGCCTTGCTTTTTTCATGCCCGGTCGGTAGGTATGAAACCTGCCTTCAGAGCTTTGATACGGCGTGATACGCAGCCTGACCTATGGCAAAAGACATAAAGAAAAATCAATCTGTGAACCCAAAGCGGTCATCCACGAATCCCATCAAGTGGATCGTCCCAATCGTGCTCATTGCTGGATTGGCCTATGCCATTTGGGCTTCCAGGAACGGCACAACCAAACCTGCATCGAGCAAAACAGACCTGGCCCAGCCTGCAGGGTCCGCCCTCGCTGCCACCCCATCCACCCCTGCCTCCGTCCAAGGCCAGGTTTCCACCAATGTCGAACCGGGCACCATGGAGATCAATCACGCGGTCATGGTCACCGTGGAACTGGATTTCGGCGCTCAAGTGCCATCCATCGCCCAAGCCTTGCAATTCATCGACCGACAATACGAACCGGCCGACGGCCAAGGCCGAACTTTCGCGGTTCTGGACGCCTATGGTGAACCGACCCCCGATGGAAAAAAGCTCCACATGTCCATGCATGTGAGCACCGAGAAACCAGGCGTAGGCGCCCTCATATTCCGGAAAACCGGAGAAGTTTTGTGGAAGAGCAAAATCGTGGCAAACGAGGCCAAGGTCGTGAGCCAAAAGAATCTCCTCATTCTTTTTGCCGATGAAAACGGCAAAAGTTATACCGTCGATGGCTCCAGCAATCCAGCCTCCATTCTCGAAGCGAACCTGAAAGAGCTCGGCGTGCCGCTCAAATCCGTATGGCCGGACGGCGCGGAACGCGAGTTTACCTTTATTTACAGCGCCTGTGGCTGCCCTGTGAAGGTGAAGGTGAAGCGCGTCGGAGAACGAACCGAGCGTACCAAGGAACTGCCCGTGATGTTTCCCGACGACCCCGCAGCAGTGCAGGTGATTAGCACCCTCATGCGTTGGAAATAACCTCTCGTTTTTGGATGTTGGCCACCCGTGCTTTTGAGGGAAGCGTTTATTTTTTCGAAAAGGTCTTGCCTAAACCTCCGTTGTGGGAAATATTGCGGTCTGCCGGATCGCGGGGTGGAGCAGCCTGGTAGCTCGTCAGGCTCATAACCTGAAGGCCGTGGGTTCAAATCCCACCCCCGCAACCAATTTGGCCTCAGAGATTCGTCTCTGAGGCTTTTTTGTTGCCCTCGCTGGGTCTTTACTTGCCCATCATGAGCCTGGACGATAAATTCCAACCCCAAGGGATAACAGGGGCTAAGCACCCTATTCCCAAAGCTGATGTGTAGTGTTTTGGTGGTCACTTATGAAAAGAAAACTCCTTGTTCTCCTATGCTCTGTGGCCGTGGTGTGGGCTGGCCCAGGAAAAGTCTTAGCTGCAAACGAAAGCCCGGATGCCGGCGCGGCAGCAATTGCGGATATAGCCATTGTCCGGCCGGTTTGCCTGGCTGCCACAGTGATTGGCTCCGCATTTTTCGTCGTGAGTCTCCCACTCGCGTTTTTAACTCGTTCTGTGGACAAGACGGCCGATGCGTTGGTCCGCACCCCTGCCCGGGCCACGTTTGTGCGGCCCATAGGAGACATGGACGCCCTGAGACAACGTTGATAGCCTTCCGCTTAGGTTAATCAGTTCCCGGGACTACACAGCACCGGGAGAAATTGTTTGATGACGGCGTCTCCACGAAACGTCGGATTGAACATGAAATCCCATTTCTCACGTTCGTCTCGTCGTGGCTTCATCAAGAAATCCGCTCTCTTCGCTGGTGCCGCTGCCGGGGCCAAATGGATCGGAGCTCCCGCAATCCTCTCGGCTGCTTCCCCCAATTCACAACTTGGCATTGCCGTAATCGCCTGCGGTGGCATGGGAGGTGGAAACCCTGAAGTCGGCGCACGCGAACGTCTGATCGCTCTCGTTGACGTGGACGATAAGAAACTGGCGGAAGCCGTCAAGAAAGTGGATGCGAAAGCGCCTGACGCAAAAAAGTATTTCGATTATCGCAAGATGTTCGATGAATGCCACAAGGACATCGACGTTGTTCTTATCGCAACCCCGGACCATCATCACGCCCCGGCAGCTATGCGGGCCATCCAGATGGGTAAGCACGCCTTTGTGCAGAAGCCCCTCGCGCATAATATCTGGGAAGTTCGCGCCCTCACCAAGGCTGCGCGAGAGCACAAGGTTCAGACCCAGATGGGAAACCAGGGACATAGCGGAGAGGGTTACCGTAAGCTTTGCGAATACATTTGGGCCGGCGCCATCGGAAATGTGAAGGAAACGCACAGCTTGATGCAACGCAGTTTTGGAGGCACCGGTGGACGCCTGCCTGGAAAGCCCATCCCAGAAGGTGTCCATTGGGACGAGTGGCTGGGACCGGCCTCTGACCGCGAGTACCACGACGGCCTGCATCCCTTCGGCTGGCGTTCTTGGATGGAATTCGGCACCGGAACCCTTGGCGATATGGGCTGCCATTTGTTGGATGGCACGTTCTGGGCATTGAAGCTGGCGCAGGCGAAAAAGTTCACCATTGAATGCACGCAACAAAAGGGCGGGAGCGAAGAGATGTTCCCTCAGGACAATATTATCAAATGGGAATTTCCGGCCCGGGGTGAGATGCCTCCGGTAAAGATCTTCGCCCATGACAACAAGTGGCCGGATTTTGTAAAGGAATTGGAAAAGGAGCACCAGGAGAAATTCGACGGCGGAACTCTTTATGTCGGCGAGAAGGGCTACATGTTCACCGGCACCTACGGCGACAAGCCCCGCATCATTCCCAAATCCAAACACGATGAGTTTCCTGTTCCTGCCAATACAATTCCAAGGTCAAAGCATGGCGTGATGGGCGATTTTATCGACGCCTGCAAAGGCGGGAGCCCAGCGAGTTCCAACTTCGATGTCTCAGGACCGTTCACGGAATTCGTGCTCACCGGCGTGCTGGCCAGCCGCGCAGGCACGGGCAAGAAGATTGACTGGGATGTTACAAACATCAAATGCACCAACCTCCCCGAAGTGAACAAATGGGTGAAGCGCACCTACCGCAAGGGTTGGGAAGTTTGATAGCCAAATCGAAAAGCATTACTGGGATGTTGCTGTAGTCTGCAACATCCCTTTTGTTACTTAGCTGATTTGGATTCACGCTGTTGCTCTCTTTTTCGGAAAGCTTTCTCGCGCCTTTGAATCTCGGAGCGCAGCAGTTCCTCGGCGGACCAACCTTTGGCTTGGGCCTGTGCGGCGAGTTCAAAAAGTTCGGTCGCTACCGCAGATTTGGATTTAGCTCCCCTGCCCTTTTCTGCCGCTTCGATCAACTGGGCCTTGCGCGCTTTCTTGACCAGCTTTTCCGCTCTTAACAATGCAGGCAAGTGCCGGGGAATGCCGTCCAAGGCGGAAGCCCGATGATGCGTTGTCCCCTCCTTCTCGGCTTTCTTGATTTTTTCCCACTGCGCCCAAACGGCATCCACCGTTTTCGCCTTGGCGTCTCCAAACACATGGGGGTGACGCCGAATCAATTTTTCAGTGATGTTGCGGGCTACCTTTTCGAAATCGAACGCACCGCGCTCACGAGCGAGTTGGCAATGAAATACCACCTGTAAAAGCAGGTCACCCAGTTCCTCCAGCATCTCATGATCATCGCCAGCTTCAATGGCGTCCATCAGTTCGTAGACTTCCTCAACGGCATGAAAACGAAGAGTTTTGTGGTCTTGCTCGCGGTCCCATGGACATCCCTCAGGAGACCGGAGCGTGGCCATCACCTCCAGTAGTTCGGAAACGGCAGGGCGGGCAAGTTTCTTTTGCATGCTTAAAGAATCACCATATCATTGCGATGCACGACTTCCACTCGCGATTTTTGGTTCTGGCCTATTTCGGCAAAATTAAACCGCACAATGCCGCGGGCAAACTCGGTGCCGTTTAAATCACAAATGCGCACGATATCCCCAGCCTCAAACTTGCCCTCGCTTCGAGAAATACCAGGAGGCAAAAGGCTTTTGCCCAAGTCACGCAGGGCTTTCTTCGCGCCTTCATCTACGAACAAGGTGCCTTTGGTCCGGTGAAAGAAAGCAATCCAGCGCTTCCTGCCCTTGAGCTTATTGGGAGCCGGAATAAACATGGTTCCTTCGTCCTCGCCTTTAAGAACGCGACTCAACCCGGTTTTGGTTTTGCCGGAAGCAATCACCAGGGGGATGCCGGAACGAATCACTATTTTAGCCGCCTGGATTTTGGATGCCATGCCGCCGACTGCCGTGACGCTGGTCGTGCCGCCTGCCATGCCCTCGATGGTATCGTCAATGGACTCAACGATAGAAAGGGTTTTGGCATTCGTTTTCCCAAAGTTTTCAATGACCCCGTCCACTGTGGTAAGAATCACCAGCAGATCAGCCGGGAGCAGCGTGGCAACGAGGGCCGATAGCTTGTCGTTATCGCCGAACTTAAGCTCCGTGAAAGACACCGCATCATTTTCATTAATGATCGGCACCACTCCCCGCGCTAGCAGCGTCACAAGGGTGTTGCGCGCATTCAGGTGCCGTTCGTGATGCTGGAGGTCCTCGTGGGTGAGCAGAACCTGGGCAACATGGAGCCCGTACTTGGCAAAGAGTTGCTCGTAGGCGGCCATGAGCCGGGATTGCCCAACCGCCGCGCAAGCCTGAAGTTCGGCTAATTCGGACGGACGCTTTTCATAGCCCAGAACCCCCATACCGGCGCCAACCGCGCCTGAGGTGATCAAGACAATCTCCCTACCCGCCTTGCGCTGCTCGGCCATCTGCGCCACCAGTTGGCCCATTTGGGCGGGGTCTAATTGCTTACGCGGGTCAGTCAGCACACCCGTGCCAAGCTTCACCACGACGCGGCTCACATTTTTTAACAGCTCAGAACGCATGAATTGGACGAAATAGGCAGAGGGACCTGGCCTGTGGCAAGCCTAAAACAACCGGCATGCGCAGCCATGCATCCCATCCTTGCCAACGGGGACGTTTCCCTATGGGGTACTTACCTGATAACAAGTCCACATGGAAATGTCATTGTTTTAGCGCATTTGGGCAGCGGATCGTTTCTTCAGCGGGGTTCCCCAACCCCCACCTCCTTGGCGACCGCTGCCCTGGTGCTTTAATGGAGAGCCCATGACACTGGCAAAGGCAGTGCGCGTTTCATCCTGGTAAGGCAAACGTTGTCCCGACACCCACCAACCAAAAAGGCGAGCCTTTCGGCTCGCCTTGTGAGATTCAGAATAAAGCTTTATTCGTGGGTATGGCCAGGACCTGCGTCAGGTCCGCTATGACTGTGCGGCTGGTCAGATTGCGGCCTTGGCTGGTCAGCTTGAGGCCTCGGTTGGACTTGCGGACGGGACTCCCCACCTCCACGTCGGTCGCCACCACCACCACCACCGGGACCACGGCGTTCACCACCGCCACCACTACGTGGACGCTGGTCACGACCGCCGCCGCCACTACCACCGCCTTCACGGCGAGGTCCGCCACCTTCACGCTGGTGGCCTTCTTCGCGGTGTTCACGGTGTTCGCCCTGATCTTGACCTTCACCACCTTCAGGTCCGCCTTCGCTTGGCGGCTGCCCATCACCCATTTCGGCGTCGCGTTCAGCCATCGCGGCTCTGCGGGATAGCTTCACGCGGCCCTTCTCGTCTACGCCCAGGCACTTGACCAGGATATCATCACCGATTTTCACGATGTCCTCAGTCTGCTTAACGCGGAAATTGGCCAATTCACTGATGTGAACCAAGCCGTCCTTGCCGGGCAGGAATTCCACAAACGCTCCGAATTCCTTAATGGTAACAACCTTGCCACGATAGATCTTCCCAATCTCTGCTTCGGCTGTCATGCCCATGATAGCATCGCGGGCGATCTTCATGCCTTCCGAAGAAACGGAGTAAATATTGACGGTGCCATCGTCCTCGATGTTGATTTCGCAACCCGACTCTTCGACGATCTTCTTGATGTTTTTGCCTCCAGGCCCGATCACCGCACCAATCTTTTCCGGGTTGATCCGGACAGTTTCGATACGTGGAGCGTACTTGCTCAATTCCTTGCGAGGTTCGGCAATCGTCTTGGCCATTTCGGCAAGGATGAATAAACGCGCCACTCGAGCTTTCTCAATCGTCTCGGCCATCACTGAGTGAGGGATGCCGCGAAGCTTCAGGTCCAACTGGAAACCGGTAATTCCCTTTTCAGTGCCCGCGATCTTGCAATCCATGTCGCAGAAAGCGTCTTCCCAGCCGATGATGTCGGTGAGGAGCTTATAAGAGCCAGTGGCCTTCTCTGCATTTTCAGTGCAGATGCCGATGCTGATACCTGCTACCGGGCGAATCAAGGGAACGCCTGCATCCATCAAAGCCAGCGTACCGCCGCAAACGCTCGCCATGGAGGTGGAACCATTGGATTCCATAATCTCGCTGGTGATACGAATGGCATACGGATACTCCTTCAAAGGAAGCATCGGCTCAATGGAACGTTCTGCCAAGGCACCGTGGCCAATTTCACGTCGGCCAGGGCCGCTAATCCGGCCAGTTTCGCCCACGGAAAAATTTGGAAAGTTATAATGCAGGATGAACTGCTTTTCACTCTCGCCACCCGTGTAGGAATCAAACTCCTGTGCATCTTCGCTTGTGCCGAGAGTGGCCAGGCTGACTGCCTGGGTCTCACCACGCGAGAAAATGGCCGAGCCATGCGCACGAGGGATAATCCCCACTTCCGAACGGATCGCCCGGATATCATCCAAGCCACGACCGTCCAGGCGTTTGCCGTCGCGCATAATCAAACCGCGCACGGCTTCCTTCTGCATGTAATAAAAAGCGTCTTTCAGAACAAACTCGGTTACCTTCTCCGGGCCGAATTTTTCAACGAGCTTCTTGCCAACCTCTTCCGTGATAACCGCCACGGCTGCTTCGCGAGCGAGTTTGCCGGGGGTCAGAAGAGCGGGAATCATACGTTCTCCGGCAAGTGCCTTGGCTTCCTTCAGAATGTCTTCAGGCACTACGTTGACCTTGATCTGGCGCTTGGGCTTGCCGACTTGGGCGGCAAGTTCCTTTTGAGCGTTGATCAAAGGCAGGCACTGCTCCTGGGCATATTTCAGTGCTGCAATAAAGTCGGCTTCAGTCACTTCGTCGCCAGCACCTTCATACATCACGATATCGGTTTCGTTGCCGACATACACGATGTCGAGATCACTCTCGAGCATCTGCGCATGAGTCGGATTGACCACGAACTGGCCGTTCAGGCGGCCAACGCGCACCGCACCCAGCGGCCCTTCCCAGGGAATATCACTTACTACGAGGGCCGCGGAGGCCCCAATGATGCTGAGAATGTCGGGGTCATTTTCGCCGTCAGCGCTCAGAACGATGCTCTGGACCTGCACTTCGTTGTACCAACCACGTGGGAAAAGAGGTCGGATCGGACGATCGGTCAAACGGCTGGTCAGAATTTCCTTTTCGGTCGGACGGCCTTCACGCTTGAAGTAACCGCCCGGGAACTTGCCTGCGGCAGCCGCCTTTTCACGGTAATCAACAGTGAGGGGGAAGAATTCCTGGCCAGGTTTGGCCTTGCTCGCTGCTACAGCGGCCACCAGAACGATGGTTTCGCCGAGTTGAATGGTGACAGAACCGTCGGCTTGTTTGGCCAGTTTCCCGGATTCAATAATTATTTGTTTATCGCCCACCTGGGCTGTGACTTTATGTGACATATTTCCTATTGAACCCGCAGACTTGGAGGAACTTCAGTGAACACCTGGAGAACAGGTGCTGAATGAAATTACCCACAGTCTGCGGGGTTTTTTTATTTCGCGAAGTTAAAGACTTTTTGCAATCCGTTCGCGCATTGCGGACCGGAAAAAGGGGGAAAAGTTCATTGATGTTCCCCAACTCAATATATCTAAATTGCGCCACTGAAGATTCTGACTTAGGGAATGGAAAAAGCGTGCATAATACCATGCACGCTGAAGCCCCAAACAGAGGTGCTACCTGCGCAATTTCAATTTTTTCGTAATCGCCTGATACCGACCGGCATCAGTGGTATGCAGATAGTCGAGTAAACGGCGGCGCTGCGCGACCATCATCAACAAACCACGGCGTGAGCTGTGATCTTTCTTGTTACCTTGGAGGTGCTCGGTCAAAAGGTTAATCCGCTCCGTCAAAAGTGCAATCTGCACATCAGCGGAACCGGTATCTTTTTCATGCACCCGGAAATTCTCAACAGTTTTGGTTTTACCAACGTTCTTCGCACTCATCTTGCTTATATTTAGTCCGTGCAAAGCTAGGTTTTCTCCCTACACCTGTAAAGCACTTTTTCCCAATTATTTACCCCGTCATTTTATGCAGTTCCAGTTAAGAAACCTCGGAACCTTAATATTTTCGCCGATTTCTATCGGCTATCCGAAGAAAACCGGCCAAACGACCGCTGCTCGTCCCCCTTTATTTAAACAAGTCGAGCCGGGTGCGCCATCGAACTAGGGTTATTACCTGCGTTGTTGAAAAAGCTGACTGCATAAACGTTGGAGGCGTTAGTTTGTTGAAATAGGAGGTTTGAAAAATTATGAAACGATTCATTATTCCAGTAGTAGCAGTAGCCGCCGCCCTTTTAATGGGATGTAACCAGGCCGACCGTGGTGCAACCGGCAGCGCCGGCTCGAGTTCAAGCGACAGCTCGGCACCCGCCAGTTCCTCGGCCAATACTCCCCGAATGGCCACTCCGGACAGCTCCTCGAGCTCCCGCTCCAGTCGGCAAGGCGCAGGGTCGAGCTCGCTTACCAACAGCACCAGTGGCAGCTCGTCAAGCGAGACCCCTGGCGGCAGCAGCAGCACCAGCCCTGGGCAAGGTGGCACATCCAGCGGAAACTCCAGCCAAAGCGGAAGTTCCACCAACTCGCCAACCAACAGCAGCTCGGGCAGCTCCAGCAGCAGCGGCAACACCCCCAGCAGCTCAGGCTCGAGCTCTAGCAAGTAATTACCATCGAGTCCATTAAGGCCTCAAAGCTTGGGGGACATCGAAGGAGAGCGAAAAACAAAAGCTCCGCGACCGATCAGTCGCGGAGCTTTGCAATGCGTTAAGCCCCTGGTCTAAAACAGACCCAGCCTAATCTCTTACACCCGCTTAGCCAAAGCCGCCTGGCTGGCGGCGAACACTTCCTCGTGCAGGGAGCGGCCGTGGGAATCCATCGTGACCACCACAGGGAAACGCTCGACTTCCAATTCCCAAATTGCCTCCGGCGCGCCGAACTTTTCCAGCATGTAAACGTTTCGCACCGATTTGATGCATTCGGCAAGCACTTGCGCGGCGCCGCCGATCGCATGCAGATACACGCAGCCAAATTCTTTGCAGGCAGCCAGAGTCCGGTCGCCCATGCCCCCTTTGCCGATCACTCCACGAACGCCGAAGTGTTTAATGATTTCGCCCTGATAAGGTTCTTCGCGGATGGAAGTGGTGGGACCTGCGGCGGTCACTTTCCATTTGCCCTGCTCATCCTTGATCACCACGGGACCGCAGTGGTAAATGATTCCATCCTTCAGATTTACTTCTGGAGGCAATTCACCTCCTTCGTGCAGATACTTATGCACGGCATCGCGCCCGGTGAAAACGATTCCGGTCAAGGCAACCTCGTCACCGACTTTCAGCGCCCGGATTTTCTCGTCAGTAAATGGAACGGTCAGTTCGATCATATCAGTATAGCCACTTCTGAACGGCACCGGAGTTGTCCAATGTGATTCCCTGGCGGCGATAAGCCCAGCACATGTAGCTGATGCTCACGAAAAATGAAGCTGGCAACCGATTGGCCGCGCAAACCTTCACCCCCAGCAGCGTTGTCTTGCCTCCGAATC
>JAQGOV010000652.1 GCA_028293425.1 Verrucomicrobiales bacterium | reverse complement strand
GTGTGCCGACCAGCGCTTGCGGATCATAGGAGCAGTGGAAGGGATCATCGACGACGCCGTCCTTCACGCCATCATCGGTGTCGCAGGCGGCGATTGCGGCGGCAGTGGCGGCGTCGAGCTTGGCTTTCGAGACGAAGTTCGACATCGAGCGCATCACCACCTCGGGCCATAACGAGGCAGCCACGAACCGGTGCCAGTTGATCGCGGGGCAGGCCGAGAGGATGCCGTCATAGTCGTCGGGAAAGCGCTGTGCCTCCATGAGCCCCTGACGACCACCCGTCGAACCCCCAACGAAATAGCAATAGCGCGGCGCTTTGCCGTAAAAAGTCTTTGTCAGTTCCTTGCCCACAACGGTCATCTCGTGAATCCCCAAGTACGCATTGTCGATAATGGCCTGCCAGTTCTGCCGCCCGTCGGCATCGAGCGCAAATTTGCCGCTGCCTCCCTCGTGCCCGGTGTCCGTAGCGCCCGCGCTAAAGCCCTGCGCAACGGGCCCGCGCAGACTGTTGGGGTGGCCACCCAGAAATCCGCCACCACCAGTGCCTTGAAATCGTCCATTCCAATTCGTGAGCGGCAAGCCGATCCAAACTTTTACGCGATCCCCCGCCGGAGGATGGGTGACGATAGCGGTGACCCGGCACATGCGATTTGACACATCGATCACAGCACTCTCGATAACTGTGTTTGGAAGAGAGGCGTTGGTGAGGCTCTCGCAGGAGCATGTGGGCGTAATGCCGGGGAAAATTGCTTGCGGCAGAGGCTCGGCGGCTTGCGCCTGAATGAGCGCGCTCAGAAGGAATGCGCCCACGAAGGCAACGATGAGATTACGACGAAGATGTTGGGTTTGAGGATTCATGACAGTCCCAATCTTTACGGAATGCCGAGGCGTTGACAATCCCCGCCTTCACCTGCTGCAGCCAAAGCAAAATAGAACAGTCGGCGGTTGGTACAAGATGGAATGACGTCTGTCGGCAGGCCTCCTGCCGGCCCAGGGCTTTAGAAAGATTAGGCGGTTTTTGGTTTGTAGTTTTGCTCTTCGAAGCGAAATCGGCTTTAATTGGGGGAGTAAGACTGCTCAGTGCAAAGGCAGTCTGAAAATAATGGCAAATCAGGAAAACAATAACGGGCCAACTTCACCAGAAACCGAGGTCGGCTACCCCGATCTTATTTTGGAGGAGATTGATCTCTCATTGCTTGAAGACAGCCTTGCCAAAACGCCTTGGGAGCGAATGCTCGCCAACGATGATGCCTTGAGGTTCGCCGATTCCCTCCGGGCGGCTATGGAAAAGAGAAATGCAAAACCTAAGCAAACTGGTTGAGCGCTTAATTTCAGCCCAAGTTGAATTCGTTTTGGTGGGCGGATTTGCCGCTGTAGCACACGGAGTCACATTAGTGACTCGCGACGTGGACATCTGCTGCAGCTTTACTGAGCCAAATCTGTTGCGAATTCAAAAAGCCTTTGCTGACTTGCACCCTGTCCATCGGTCTCGTCCGGACCTGCCATCGGAACTGACGCTACAACAGTGTGCTACCTTAAAGAATCTGTATTTAAAGACCGACTGGGGAATTGTGGATTGCCTCAGTGAAGTTCTTGGGATTGGAGGATTTGACGAGGTTCTGAAAGCAAGTGTCGAACTCGACTTGCCAGCCGGAAAGTGCCACGTGATCGACATCGACGCGTTGATCCGTGCCAAAGAAGCGATGAACCGGGATCACGACAGGATTACCGTTAGGCATCTTCAGGAAATCAAGAAGAAGCTGGGGTGACTCTGACCTGAGTGAGGCTTTATCAGGGAGAAAGCCTTCACAATTCAATGAATTTGCGGTTGGCGAGGTAAGTCCTTATTGGAAAGCATGCAACGAATAACCCGACTTTCCTTCGTTTGGGCCATAATCTCGCCACTTTGTCTTTCGCTTCAGGCAGAGCAAACCGGCCCACCTCGGCGCTTGCTGGTCGCCGATGATTCGAAGCAGCGGCTGGCCATCGTGGCTCCGGATGGTTCACTTGAATGGGAGGCCAAGATTGGTCCAATCCACGACGCCTGGTTGTTGCCGAATGGAAACGTCCTTTTTCAGCAAAGCTGGACCGAGCTCGTCGAGATGAAGCCGGATAAAACGGTGGTCTGGAGCTATGACGCGGCAAATATGAACGGCAACAACGGAAAGCGCGTGGAGGTGCATGCCTTCCAAAGATTGGCGGTCGGTCTCACCATGATCGTTGAGTCAGGCCCAGCGCGCATCATTGAAGTCGACCGGGATGGGGCCATTAAGCATCAGATCGCGTTGAAGGTGAATCACCCCAGTGCGCACAGTGACACCCGGCTCGCGCGCAAGCTCCCCAACGGAAACTACCTGGTCGCCCACGAGAGCGACGGATTTGTGCGCGAGTACGATTCCAGCGGCAAGATCGTGTGGGATTTCGAGGTGCCCCTCTTTGGGAAGGAACGGAAAGGTGGGCATGGCCCCGAAGCGTTTGGGAACTCCCTCTTCAGCGCGACTCGCTTGCCCAACGGGAATACTCTCATCGGGGGCGGCAATGGACATAGTGTCCTGGAGGTTACACCCGACAAAAAGATTGTTTGGAAGGTGGAACAAAATGATCTCCCAGGCATCACCCTCGCTTGGGTCACACGTGTGGAGCGCCTGCCGAACGGAAATACACTTTTGGGGAATTGTCACGCGGGACCGGAGAACCCGCAGTTCATCGAGATAACGCCGGAAAAGAAGGTGGTGTGGACGTTCAAAGACTTCAAAAACTTTGGAAACTCGACTCCGGTGCAGGCGGTACTCACCCCGAAGTAATGGATCTGGCCCATGAAGGATTGGAAGCATAAGACGGGCATTCTGCTCCTTTCCTTATCTACATCTCTTGCCTTGAAGGGAGCCCCGACGGCCCCAAACGTCGAGTTTTTCGAACGCAAAATCCGCCCCCTCTTGGCGGAGCATTGCTACTCCTGTCACGGGCCAGAAAAACAGAAGGGAAAACTCCGTCTGGATTCCACCGCCGCCATCCAGGCTGGCGGCGAAAGCGGGCCCATTTACGTCACGGGCAAGCCTGATGCCAGCCGAATGATCGAGGCGGTGCGTTATCAGAATGAAGATCTGAAGATGCCGCCAAAAACCCGGTTGAACGACCGCCAGGTTTCGGACCTGGTCGAATGGGTGCGGTTGGGAGCACCGCTCCCGCCCATTGATGCAGCCGCCCCGCCGTCGCCTGTCCGCACTGAATTCCAAATCACCGCCAAAGACCGCGAGCATTGGGCTTTTCGACCGGTGAAACGCCCAGTTATTCCAACCTTGAGGTCACGTGTCCCGTTGGCGAACCCGATCGACGCTTTCATTCTTTCAGGCCTGGAACGAAAAGGCCTCCACCCCAATCCGCCTGCCAGCAAGCGCGAGCTCCTGCGCCGAGCCTGCTACGATTTAACCGGATTGCCTCCGACACCCGAGCAGGTGCAGGAATTCTTGGCTGACAAATCACCCGGAGCATGGGAGAAGCTCATCGACCGATTGCTCGTTTCACCTCATTACGGCGTAAAGTGGGGCAGGCATTGGCTCGACCTCGTGCGCTACGCTGAAAGCAACAGCTACGAGCGAGACAATCCCAAGCCCAATGCATGGCGCTACCGTGATTACGTGGTCCGCGCCTTCAACTCAGACAAGCCTTACGACCAATTTATCCGCGAGCAATTGGCGGGGGATGAACTCGAGCAACCGAGTGACGATGCGACCATTGCCACCGGATTTTACCGCCTGGGTATTTGGGACGATGAACCGGCTGATCCGGAGTTGGCCAGGTATGACGGGCTCGATGACATCGTGACAACAACCGGGCAAACATTTCTCGGCTTAACCGTCGATTGCGCCCGGTGTCATAACCACAAGATCGATCCGATTCCTCAGAGCGATTATTATCGGTTACTCTCCTTTTTCCAGAACATCGTTCCTTTCAAAAACGGCGGACCCACGGACGAACTGCCGTTGCGCAGCGCACCCGGGGAAAAGGCTTTGGCTGTGACGGAGAACGCGGGGAACCCCCCAGATACCTTCGTACTCCTGCGTGGCAATCCGAAGATGAAAGGAGAGAAGGTTGAGCCAGGCTTCCTCCGGGTGCTGGGTGAAAGTCAGGTGAGGTCCGATGCCCCTCGTGCAGGGGCTCGCACCAGCGGACGACGAACCGCTCTGGCCCAATGGATCGCCTCCCCGGAAAATCCGCTCACTGCCCGGGTAATGGCCAACCGCCTTTGGCAGCATCATTTCGGACGTGGCCTGGTGCGCTCGCCGAATAATTTTGGGTTGCAGGGTGATCGGCCTACGCATCCGGAGTTGATGGACTGGCTGGCGAGCGAGTTGGTGCGAAATGGGTGGCATTTGAAAGTCATGCATCGCCTCATCATGACTTCGCAGGCGTACCAAATGTCATCCCAGGGCAGGGCGGACGCTTTGAAAGCGGATCCGGCTAATGACCATTTTTGGCGATTTGATATGCGACGGCTCACGGCGGAGGAGCTTCGTGATTCCATCCTCGCCATCAACGGCTCGCTCAATTTGAGAATGGGCGGCCCGGGAATGTATGTGGACATTCCCAAAGAGGTGCTCGCCGGCCAGTCCCGCCCGGGCAACGGCTGGGGCAAGTCCACGCCGGCGGAGCAGGCACGTCGCAGCATTTACATTCACGCGAAACGGTCGCTTCTCACACCTATCCTGGAAACCTATGATGTGGCCGAGACCGACCACTCGACTCCGGTTCGGTTCGTGACCGTGCAGCCGACCCAGTCGCTCGGGCTCCTCAACAGCGCGTTTATCAACCAGGAGGCGGAGACTTTCGCCAATCGGTTGCGGCGTGAAGCCGGGCAAGAAGCGACGCAGCAGGTCCGGCTTGCGCTTTATCTGGCCACCTCACGAACGCCCGCGGCGGACGAAGTCAAACGAGGCGTGGAGTTGCTCAAAGCCTTGCAGCAGAAGGATGGTTTAAGCCCTCAGACAGCTCTCAAATATTTCTGTTTGATGACTCTGAACCTAAATGAGATGATTTATTTGGATTGAACACCCCGACGCACATGAGTTCGAAAGCTCCTGAAACGGCTCAGCCCCACGGCGATTTCTGTCGACGGACACGGCGGGAATTTTTGTGGGAAGCGGGTGCGGGCTTCACCGGCCTGGCCATGACCGGTTTGCTGACTCTGGATCGATTCTTTTCCAGCGCCTCGGCAGCTCCAGTTAACGGACAAGTCGTCAACCCGCTTGCGCCCAAGCCGCCTCATTTTGCGCCCAAAGCTAAAAGCGTCATTTTCCTCTTCATGTATGGCGGTCCAAGCCAGGTCGACACTTTCGATTTCAAACCCGCGCTCTACGCTTTGGACGGCCAGACGGTGCCGGTGACGACCTTTGGTCGCGGAGGCAAACGCAAGGAAGGCCGCGTGGTCGGACCCAAGTGGGGGTTCAAACGGTATGGCCAGTGCGGCAAAGCCGTCAGCGATCTTTTCCCGCACCTGGGGACCTGCGTCGACGACATTGCCTTTCTGCATTCCATGACGGCGGATTCTCCGTTGCACGGCTCAGCCATGCTTCAGATGAACACCGGCAAGATCATCTCCGGCAGTCCGTGCCTCGGTTCATGGGTCAACTATGGGTTAGGCAGCGTCAATCAAAACCTGCCTGGCTTCGTGGTGATGCTGGATCCAAGCGGCGGACCGATTAGCGGCGCGAAGAATTGGACCAGCGGTTACATGCCTGCCACCTACCAGGCAACCGTGATGCGCTCGGCCGGCGACCCGATCCTGGATTTGCAACGCCCTGCGGATTTAACTGAGCCTGGTCAGCGGCGCTTGCTCGATACGCTCCACCAATTCAACGCGGCGCACCGCGATGCCCGGCCTGACAACAGCCAGCTTGCTGCCCGGATTGCGAGCTACGAGATGGCATTTGCCATGCAGCGGCACGCTCCGGAAGCCGTGGACCTTTCCAAAGAAACCCAGGCCACCCGCGAACTCTACGGCCTGGACGAAAAGCGAACCGAGGACTTTGGCCGCCGCTGCCTGCTCGCACGGAGGCTCGTCGAACGTGGCGTGCGCTTCATACAGCTCTACGCCGGTGGCGCGCATAACGATGACAATTGGGACGCCCACGGTGACCTCGTAAAAAACCACAGCTATCACGCCGGTCGGACCGACAAACCCATCGCTGGCCTGTTAAAAGATCTCAAGCAGCGCGGCCTGCTGGACAGCACCCTGGTTATTTGGGGTGGCGAGTTCGGCCGCCAGCCCACGGCTGAGAATCCTACCGGCACAGGCCGGGACCACAACTCCTACGGCTTCACCATGTGGATGGCCGGTGGCGGGATCAAAGGCGGCACCAGCGTGGGAGAAACGGATGAACTCGGTTCCGCCGCGGTAAGCGACCGCCTGCACGTCAAAAGCCTGCACGCCACAGCCCTGACCCAGCTTGGATTGGACCCTAACAAACTGACCTACTTCTACAGCGGCCTCGATCAGAAGCTCGTCGGAGTCGAAGGAGCAGACCCCATCCGCCAAATTATTTGAGAGCCCTGCGCGGCCCACACATGTTCCTGCCCCGGGAATGCCTTTGACCGCAGGGCGAAACTCCAGCCACATTGTGCGAGCTTGTCCATATGCATGGGATTGCATTCCTCCAGAATCTTGCAGTGGTCATGATTGTGGCCGGGCTGGCAACGATGTTGTTCCAACGTTTCAAGCAACCGGTGGTGCTGGGCTATTTTCTGGCGCGGGTTCATTAATATACCACATGTGTCCACCAGTTTGACGGCTTCATACACCACGTACAGATTGGTGGAATGAAAAGAGAGAATTTCAAATCACCCTCTCCACATACTGAAAGGATAAAGCTGGTTTCGGATTTGGATTCCAGCCTGGGAGGCAGCAGTCCTATTTCGCATGAACCGGTGGCGGACGCGCCGTTGCTGGACGCGTATTCCGAGTCGGTGGTGCGTGTCGCTGAGATAGTCAGCCCCGCCGTCGTTAAGATTGAAGTCAAATCGGCAGGCGGCCGGCAGGAACGTGAGCGAGGCGGAAGCGGTTCCGGGTTTATTATTAGTCCTGACGGGCTGGTCATGACGAACAGCCACGTGGTTCATGGCGCGAGCAAGATTGAAGTTGTGCTGAATGACGGCCGCCGGCCCGATGCTCATTTGCTCGGTGAGGATCCAGAGAATGATTTGGCGATCCTTCGGATCTACGCCCCGAACTTAACACCGGTTCGACTGGCAGAGTCCAAACAGGTGCGCGTGGGCCAACTCGCCATTGCTATTGGGAATCCTTATGGGTTCGATTGCACTGTTACGGCAGGCGTGGTGAGCGCCTTGGGGCGATCATTCCGTTCCCAGTCAGGGCGGTTGATGGACAATATCATCCAGACCGACGCGGCATTGAACCCTGGAAACTCGGGCGGTCCACTGGTGAACTCGCGCGGTGAGGTGATTGGCGTGAACACGGCGGTTATTCTGCCAGCGCAGGGCTTGTGCTTTGCTATCGCAATTGATACCGCCAAGTACATCGCTGGTTGGCTGGTAAAGGACGGCCGGATTCGGCGCAGTTATATTGGCGTCGGCGGGCAGAACGTGAAGGTGCATCGCAAGGTGGTGCGCTATTATCAACTGCCGGTTGAAAGCGGTTTGCTCGTTGTTTCTGTTGAACCCGGCAGCCCCGCGGAAAAGGCCGGTTTGCGGGAAGGCGATGTGATCGTTGAATTCAACAGCGCTCCCGTGCCGGATGTGGATGCTTTGCATCGGCTGCTCAATGAGAGCACGATTGGGATCTATGGAACGCTCGGGGTCATTCGTCACACGGAGCGTTTGGAACTCGGGATCGTTCCAGTGGAATCCCAGCCGAGAGGGAAAGCGTGACAAACCTGTGGGGCGGATTCAAAACGGGTATGAAGTGAAGATGCGAGCGCTCCTGACCCGGGTGCGCCCGCGTCGTTTGGAGGCGGGAGTTCAGAACCTCCTGGGCAAAGCGCAACGTCTCCAGGAAGAGACGGGATTGCCAGAGCCGCATGCCTTGGAGAAAGTTTATCACCAGCTTCAGCACCAACTGAATCGTTGGGGGCAAGTAAAGGAACTGGCTCAGCAAACTGTTTCCTTTCGCGATGCCCTGCCACCGGAACCTTTTTTCCTCTGCGACTCAGGCCTGGGCGGGCTAACACGGTGGCTGCGCGCGGCCGGCTACGAGGCAGATTGGATTCCGGATGTCGATGACAGTGTGCTTATTCAAGAAGCGCAACGTCGAGAGGCTATCCTCGTTACTACCGACAGCATGATGATGGAGCGTCGCATTTTGCGCGACGGCATCGTGCCTGCGCTTTGGGTGCCTCCAGCCTTCAAAATGCACGAGCAGCTTGCGCTGGTTTTACGCGAGCTTCGGCTGCCGCTACGCCAGCCTCGTTGCATGCAATGCGGAGGACAGTTGCAGGTAGTCGACAAAGAGTCCGTGCGGGAGAAAATACCTCCTAAAACCTACCGCTGGCTCAACGAGTTCTTCGTCTGTCAGGGCTGCGGGAAGCTTTTTTGGCATGGGACGCATTGGCAACGGATCCGTGGCCAGCTTGGAAATCTGTCGGTATGACAGGCATTAGTTCCGTTTTCTTGTTTTCTCACAAAGGAAACCTTTTCTTCCGGAGGGTTAATGCTTAAAACAGGTAGCTAGCGAACATCCAAATGAAGACTCGAATTGCTATCCTGGGGATGCTGCTGACTGCAGCTTTGAATGTCCCGGCCCAACTCACTCCTTCCACGCAGGAACCTATAGTAGGAGCCCGCATGCCTGCTCTGAGTCCAGACGGCAAAGATCTCGCCTTTGTTTATCGCGGAGACATCTGGGTTGCTCCCTCCAAAGGGGGACGTGCCATGGCGCTTACTTCCCATATTGAAACCGACAGCTATCCAATTTATTCGCCTGATGGCAAGTGGATAGCCTTTGGCAGCAAACGGAACGGAAACTGGGATATTTATGCGATTCCGGCGGAGGGTGGGGCAGCCCGCCAGTTAACGTGGCATTCTGGCACTGAGATTCCGTTCGGCTGGAGCCCCGACAGCAAGAAAATCCTTTTTAGCTCCAAACGTGACACTCCTAACTACGCTCTTTATGCCCTCGATGTAAAAAGCCTCGGGAGCGAAGTGCTTTGCGAGGATTACGCCACACTGAATTATCCGAATTACTCTCCGGACGGCAAATTGGTCGTTTACGGGCGTTACGGTTTCCATTGGAGCCGCGCGCGCTATCATGGCTCCGCAGCCGCCCAGATTTGGGTGGTCACAACGGATAAGAAGGAACGCCGGCCCCTTACCACCAATGAATTTCAGCATCTGTGGTCACGCTTTTTGCCGGATGGCAAACATTTGGTCACCGTGACGGTGAGTGAAGAAACTCCGTCCACCAGCACCCTGACTGAAATCTCCTCCAAGTTTGTGGATAATCCTCAGCGTAATCCAAATCTCTGGGTTTTCGATCTTCAGGGAAAAGGAAAGCAGCTCACCTTCTTTACGAACGCCGCGGTGCGGTGGCCTTCCGTGGCTGCCAAAACCGGAGATCTGGCCTTTGAAAACGGCTCCGACATTTATGTCCTGAGGGACGGGAAGAAAAAGCCTGAAAAGGTCAAATTGTTGGTCGCTTCGGATGAAAAGCAGACGACCTACCGCCGGGAAAAGCTGACGACCGGGATCATGGAGATGGAGCCCTCACCCGACGGCAAGAAGATCGCGTTTGGGCTGCGCGGTGACATCTGGTCTGTGCTGGTTGAGAAACCGAAGGGTGTAGCTGGCCGCGGCTCTGAATTCGCCCGGCGACTGACGGACTGGGTAGGGGACGATTCTGATTTCAACTGGTCGCCCGATGGCAAGAAGCTCTACTTCACCTCCGACCGAGATTTCAATACGCGTCTTTACGAAATGGAAATTTCCAGCCTTAAGACCACCTGTCTTTGGGCGCGGGACGAGGATGTGACCGGGACCCGCGTTTCGCCGGATGGCAAGCAGCTTGGCTTCTGGGTTTCCGGGCCGGAGGGCGGCTTGTATGTGCTGCCGTTGGATCACGGCGAGCCGCGTCGCATCGTGAAGGTTCCGGGTCCGCAGTGGCGGGGAGTTGGCGGGGGTGATTTCTCGTGGTCTCCCGACATGAAATGGATTGCTTACAGTTACCGTGGCGAAAGCAGGGCTTGGAACATTTGGGTTGTTCCCACTGAAGGGGGCGAACCGGTCAACGTCACCAGGCTTTATGCACAGCACAGCCAGCCTATCTGGTCGCCCGATGGCAAATACCTCTTTTTCCAAAGCAACCGGGATGGCGATGGATTGTATGTACTGCCGCTGACAAGTGAACCAATTCGCAGCCTCGATACAGATCTCAAGTTCGAGAAGACCACCAACAAGGTTGAGGTCAAAATCGAATTCGAAAACATGAGCCGCCGTATCCGAAAGGTGACCTCCCAAAGCCCTTCCGCCGACCTGACTGTGACACCTGAAGGCTTGATTGTCTTTCTTTCCGAAGGCGAGGTCTATTCCGTTGGTTACGATGGGAAAGACACCAAGAAGCTGACCAGTGGCGGTGGCAAGTCCGGCTTACGTGTTTCCAAGGATGGCAAAAAAGCCTATTACATCCAAAACGGAGAAGCTTACGCCATGTCCCTGGATAGAAGCCCGGAGAAGGTGACTTTCACCGCTGAATGGGAACGCAACATACGGGCAGAACGCCAGGCCGCATTCACCCAATTCTGGCGCTCCTATCATCGAGGCTTTTACGACCGGAATTTCCATGGCCGCGATTGGGTAGCGATCCGGAGCAGATACGAACCACTTCTGGAATCAATTGAAACCAACGACGAGTTCGCCAGTCTGTTGCAATGCATGGTCGGCGAGTTAGAAGCTTCGCACAGCGAGGTTACGGCCGCTCCAAGTGGCGTGACCGCGCCAGTTACGCCTCAGCTCGGGTTCACGTTTGATTACAGCTATTGCTGCGGTCCCGGCTTGCGGGTGGGTCGTGTTCCTCCTGGGGCGCCCGGCTCATATGATAAGACCCGCATCAAGGAAGGAGAATACGTCCTGGCGATCAACGGCAAGGATGTGCAGCTCGATGAAAAGCTTTACCAGCAAATCAACGACAAGCAGGACCGCGAGTTTGAGTTCCTGGTGAACAGCAAGCCCCAGCGTGAGGGCGCTCACAAGGTCAAATACAAGGTCCTCACGGGCGAGGAATGGAGCGATCTTCTTTACCGAAACCGCATTGATGCGTTGCGCAAATATGTGGAAGACAAAAGCAGCAACCACATTGGTTATCTCCACATCGCCTCCATGGGCCGCAACAACCAGCTTCAATTTGAAAAAGAAGCCTACGAATACATGGTGGGCAAGGATGCCATGATTATTGACGTCCGTTTTAACAACGGCGGCAATATCGCGGATACCCTGATTGATTGGATGGAGCGCAAGCCCCATGGCTACGTGCGCCCGCGGGACGCGCAGCCCGAGGCCACCCCGTATCACGCCTGGGAAAAGAAGATGATGGTGCTCATGAACGAGCACAGCTATTCGAACGCGGAAATCTTTCCCTATGCCATCCGGGCGCGCGGCCTGGCCAAGCTGATTGGTGTCGCCACCCCTGGTTATGTCATCTGGACTGATTCCCTTCGCCTGGTAGATGGCACCAATGCGCGCATGCCCCAATCCGGATCTTATCGCCTCAATGGCACATCCCTGGAGAACGACGGCGAGAAACCTGATTACGTGGTTCAATTAACGCCGGAGGACTGGCTGATTGAACGCGATCCGCAGTTGGAAAAGGCCATTGATCTCCTGATCAACCCCAACACCGGAAGCTCCTTGGACTCGGCTGCCGCACAGCAGTAATTCTGGGGAAGTTGATTAAAATCTCAGCAACCGTTTGCATGGTCTGAGCTTTTCACTCTTATGAGCGAAGCACTTGGCCTACTGCCCCGCACCTTGTCCATCCTCGAGCAGGGATTGCAGGAGGGCCTGCATCTCGGCGCGCAGGTTTATGTTTCACTGCGAGGGAAGCCATTGGCCGATTTCGCTATCGGCGACTCCAAGCCAGGCTTGGCGCTCACCACGGCTGACCTGACACTTTGGCTTTCTTCAGGAAAACCCATAACCGCCATTGCGGTTGCGCAGCAGTTCGAGAAAGGACGATTGGCCCTCGATGATACGGTTGCTCGGCACATCCCCGAATTTGCACAAAAGGGGAAACAGGCCATTACCGTTGCGCATTTATTAACGCATACAGGAGGGTTCCGAACCGGGGATAAGGTCCCGGAAGATTTAGGCTGGGATGAAACAATTTCCCGCATTTGCGAAACACCGTTGGAACCCGCCTGGGTGCCGGGAGAAAAAGCAGGTTACCACATCTCCTCAAGTTGGTTCATTTTAGGAGAGATCGTTCGGCGGTTGGATGGGCGACCCTACGGCCAATACGTCCGGGAGGAAATTTTTGAGCCTTTGGAGATGCGAGATTCCTGGCTAGGCATGCCCGCCGAAGCTTATCGTCATTACGCGGAACGTATCGCGCCTATGTTCAACACGGAAAAAGGTGATCTGAAACTGATTCAATTTTGGAGCAGTGAACAAGGCTGCACAATGGCCCGGCCTGGGAGCAATGCCCGTGGGCCCATCCGCGAGCTGGGAAGATTTTACGAAGGTTTGCTTGCGATCCGTGATGGCGAAACTTCCATTCTCCAGCCCGAAACTGCTCGCCTCTTCACCTCCCCCCAGAGAGTTGGTAAATTTGATCAAACCTTCCGCCACAATATGGATACCGGATACGGTTTTATTCTGAGCCCGAACCGCTATGGGCCGGATCTCGTCTCCTACGGCTACGGTCAGCATGCATCGGACGAGACATTTGGCCACAGCGGTTCGCAGTCCTCCTCAGGTTTCGCCGATCCGAAGGATGGCCTGGTCGTGAGCTGGGTTTGCAACGGCATGCCTGGTGAGCGCCCTCACCAGAAAAGAGCTCGGGCCATTAATACCGCTATTTACGAAGACCTGAATTTAGCTTAAGTAAATGACGTCTTGTCATGACGCGCCTTGGCAGGTTGGGTAAACCGTTCAGCCGTTCTGGCAAAGCTGCTCTTCAATAATGGACTCGGGAATTGGGAATTTATGAATGGAATAAAATTGATTGCGACTTTTCTTCTGGGACTTCCGCTGCTGGTTTCAGCCGCCCCCAAAATGGACCTGGGGAAAAACGTGGACATCCCTTACAAGAAATTTGTCCTGACCAACGGGCTCACGCTGCTGGTGCATGAAGATCATAAGGCAGCGATTGTCGCCGTGAATGTTTGGTATCACGTCGGCTCCAAGAACGAAAGGGAAGGGAAGACGGGTTTCGCTCATCTTTTCGAGCACTTGATGTTCAATGGCAGCGAGCATTTCAACGACGACTATTTCAAAGCAATGGAAATGGTTGGGGCCACTGAGCTGAACGGAACCACCAGCGAAGACCGCACCAATTATTTCGAAGATGCTCCCAAGGATGCCCTGGATTTCCTGCTCTGGATGGAATCGGATCGCATGGGTTATTTGCTCGGTGCGATTGATAAAGCCAAGGTCGACGAGCAGCGCGGCGTGGTGCAGAACGAAAAACGCCAGGGTGAGAACCAGCCTTATGGTCTTGCTCATGAACTGATCCAGGCTGCCGTCTTCCCTCCCGGTCATCCCTACCACCACACCGTTATTGGTTCCATGGAAGACCTGAATGCCGCTTCCCTGGACGACGTAAAGGAATGGTTCCGCACCTATTATGGGGCCGCTAACGCGACGCTCACCGTAGCCGGCGACATCGACGCCGAAACTGTGCGTCAAAAGGTGGAGCAATATTTCGGATCGATCCCTTCTGGCCCGCCCCTCACCAAACATGAAGCCTGGGTGTCCAAACGCACCGGCTCCAAACGGCAAACCATGCAGGATCGCGTCCCCCAGGCGCGGCTTTATCGAATCTGGAACATACCGCAGTACGGCACCCAGCAGGCGGAGTACTTAAACCTGGTCAGCGACGTTCTCGCCTCCGGCAAGACTTCCCGACTTTTCAAGCGCCTCGTCTATGATGACCAAATCGCGACCGACGTGCAGGCTTATGTGGATGTGAGCGAGATCGCCGGGAATTTTGGAATCGTCGTCACCGCGCGGCCGGGCGAGTCGCTGGACAAAATTGAAAAGGCGGTGGACGAAGAATTAACGCGTTTCATTTTGGCAGGACCAACCGGGGATGAACTGCAACGTGTGAAAACCCAGTATCTTGCCAGCTTCATTCGGGGATTGGAAAAAATTGGCGGCTTCGGGGGCAAATCGGACATCCTGGCTATGAACCAGGTTTTCCTGAACAATCCCGATTATTACAAGACCAGCCTGCTCACGGCCCGTGAAGCAACCTCCAAAGACCTGCAGAACGCCGCGAAAGAATGGCTGAGTGACGGGGTTTATACGCTTGAGGTTCATCCCTTTCCTACCTATGCCACTTCCAAGAGCGACGTGGACCGCAGCAAATTGCCGGTTCCCACCCTAAAGGCTGAGGTCAAGTTTCCTGAGCTTAAGAAAACTACGCTTTCGAACGGCTTGAGAATTGTCCTGGCAGAGCGTCATACCGTCCCTGTAGTGAACGCAACCCTATTGCTGGACGCGGGATATGCTGCCGATCAGTTTGCCTCCCCAGGCACAGCCAAGCTTTCCATGAGCATGCTGGATGAAGGGACAAAGTCCCGCAACTCGCTCGAAATCAACGACGAGCTTGCTCGGCTTGGGGCGACCCTTCACACCGGTTCAGACTTGGATACCTCCAGCGTCATACTTTCGGCGATGAAGCCAAATCTAGATGCTTCCCTGGAACTCTTTGCGGACGTTGTGCTTAATCCTTCTTTTCCGGAAGCGGATTTCAAGCGGTTGCAGAAACAGCAGTTGGACGCGATCCAACGGGAGAAAAGCGAGCCGAACAGCATGGCTTTGCGCGTGCTTCCCAGGTTTCTGTATGGGGAAAACCATGCTTACAGCCTGCCGTTTACCGGTTCCGGCAATATCGAATCTGTTTCCAAGCTTGCCCGGACCAACATCCAAAGCTTTTACACCACCTGGTTCAAACCAAATAATGGCACTTTAATTGTCGTGGGTGACACCACATTGGAGGAGATGACGCCCAAGCTGGAGAAACTCTTCAAAAAGTGGCAGCAGGGTGAAGTGCCGAAGAAAAATATTGGCCAAGTGCAGAACCCCGAAAAATCAGTCGTATATCTGATGGATCGGCCCGGTTCCATTCAGTCCATGATTTTCACTGGTGAGATTGCACCACCGAAAAATGATCCCGAGGACATCGCCATCCTGACCATGAACAATATTCTGGGCGGCACCTTCACTTCACGCATGAACATGAACCTGCGCGAGGATAAACATTGGTCTTACGG
>JAQGOV010000629.1 GCA_028293425.1 Verrucomicrobiales bacterium | reverse complement strand
GGCTTGCGTTTGCTCAACCGCGTCTTCTTTGCTGGAGTTCACTGTTCGGATTTGCGCGAGCCAAAATTGAATCCCATATTTTATGAACAAAAATCTGTCGTGTAATGAGCCCTTAGGGAGAGGGAGAAACATCTGCCGCTTCAGGTGGCTATGTTCGGTGTAGCAAATCCCACGGTCTCTTAAGGAATGGCAGTGGGGAGGTCGCGAGGCGCAGCGAATTTGCATTTGGGGTTTTGGCTGCTACTTTTCGCGCGAGTGCCCGACACGAGCCGGGACAAATCATGAAAGCGCGAACTCCATCTACGACTAGAACGATTATCTGGTTTAGGAACGACCTGCGCATGGCGGACAACCCCGCCCAGCTCGCGGCGGCTCAGCGCGGACCGGTGGTGCCGGTGTTCATCTGGTCTCCGGGAGAGGAAGGCCGATGGCAACCAGGCGGCGCTTCCAAATGGTGGCTGCACCGATCGCTCCAAGCGCTTGGACAAAGCCTAGCTAAGCTCGGAACTCCGCTCATCCTCCGCAAAGGCCCCAGCCTGGATTGCCTGAACCAGCTCTTAAATGAAAGCGGTGCGTCGGCCATTTGTTGGAATCGACGCTACGAGCCAGCGTTAGCCCGGCGCGACGCCGAAATCACAACCGCTCTCGAGCAAAGGGGCGTTCATGTGGAAAGCTTCAATGGTTCTCTCCTGTTCGAACCCGGAAAAGTGCTCAACAAAAGCGGCAAACCCTTCCAGGTCTTTACCCCTTTTTGGAAAACCTGCTTGAGCCTGAACGCGCCCTCCGACCCGCTCCCTGCCCCGCGAAAGCTGGCTGGCATGGATCGTTTACTAAAGTCTCTGTCATTGGATACGCTTGAACTGGAACCAACGATCCCGTGGGCTAAAGGGTTTGAACCCGTTTGGACACCAGGCGAAACCTCGGCTATCGCGACGTTGAGGAAATTCTGTTCTGAAGCGTTTCTGCACTATAGCGAAGGCCGGAATCGACCCGACCTACCTGGCACCTCACGTTTATCGCCCCACCTCCATTTTGGAGAAATCAGCCCCCGCCAGGTTTGGCACGGTCTTCGGCGCTGGTGCGAGCAGCAAGGACATCCAACTTCCTTTTGGCACGCCAGCCAGTTCCTCGCGGAAATCGGCTGGCGCGAGTTCGCTCACCAACTGCTGCACCATTTCCCGCACACCCCCGCTGAGCCGTTGCGCCCCGAGTTTGCGCGGTTCCCATGGCATGCGGACCTGGAAGCTCTTAAAGCCTGGCAAAAGGGCCGGACAGGCTATCCCCTGGTCGATGCCGGCATGCGCCAGGTGTGGGCCACGGGCTGGATGCATAACCGGATCCGCATGGTCGTAGCGTCCTTCCTCGTCAAAGACCTGCTCATTCCGTGGCAAATGGGAGCTGACTGGTTTTGGGACACTTTGGTGGATGCCGACCTCGCCAACAACACTCTGGGCTGGCAATGGACGGCAGGCTGTGGAGCGGATGCCGCGCCGTTCTTCCGCATCTTCAACCCCACCAGCCAGGGCGAGAAGTTCGATCCCAAGGGCGATTACGTGCGCCAATGGGTGCCCGAGCTGGCTAAAATGCCCACCAAGTGGATTCACGAGCCGTGGGCCGCCCCTGAGAAGGTCCTGCGGGAAGCAGGCCTCCAAATTGGCCGAAACTATCCCGAGCGCATTATTAACCATTCGACCGCCCGGAATGTGGCCCTGGAGGCGTATGGAAAAATGAAAGCCAACCCAATTTAGCTCCCGCCGGATCTGCCGATGACATCCTTGTGGCTGAGAACATCCACACAGTTATAAATTGAAGATGTCAAAATCCATAGTCGCGGACGAAATCTGCCCTGACGCTCAAACGGACATTACTACGGCGGGCATACCTCTGGACCACGCCTCGCTTGAGGACACTACCTTCTACTTCAGCAACGACGCGCTTTTCCAGAGTGCCTTTACGTACGGACCGATTGGCATCGCCTTGGTCGGCTTGCAAGGTCAGTGGCTCAAGGTGAACCGTTCGATGTGCCAGATTGTTGGCTACAATGAGGACGAGCTCCTGAGAATCACCTTCCAGGCCATCACGCATCCGGATGATCTGGATGTTGATTTGGAAAACACTCGAAATGTGGTTTCTGGAAAGAGCAAAACCTATCAGATGGAGAAACGCTACTTTCACAAAAGCGGGCGCATCGTGTGGGTGCTCCTCTCCGTCTCGCTCGTCCGCAGCCGCTCCGGCACACCCTTGTTTTTTATCGCCCAGATTCAGAATATCGATGACCGCAAGCGCATGGAGCAGGAACTCATTGCCCGCAACGAAGAACTCAGCGCCGCCCTGCACCAGGTCAAGGAACTCCAGGGCATCGTTCCCATTTGCATGTATTGCAAAAACATCCGGGACGATGAGAACTACTGGCACAAAGTGGAGGCTTACATCACGGACCACAGCAAAGCCAAGTTTTCCCATTGTGTCTGCCCGGAGTGCATGGAGAAATTCAAACGAGATTTGCTCCCGCAGTTGAATGTTAAGATTTGAGGATTATTTGCCAGCCGCCCAGGTAACAGCGTTCTCGAGCACTTTTTTGTAAGCCGGATGGTCATGTGCCTTGGCATCGTGCCCGAGCGCGATGCAGGCAATGCGAGCCTTGGGATGTTGCACCACCCAAATGCTGGGATAAGACTTGCCTGTGGTTTGGCTGGTGGAGGTTGTGGCAAGCACCTCGACGGAAGTTCCCTTCGGATCAATGGTCGAGTA
>JAQGOV010000625.1 GCA_028293425.1 Verrucomicrobiales bacterium | reverse complement strand
GAGAAGCTGGATGCCTTTGCCGCACAACTTCCCTACAAACAGGTGCCTATCACGGAAAACTGGACCACCCCCTTCTGGCATCAGCCGTTCATCTTTCTTTTTGCCATGGCCTGTTTTGCGGCTGAATGGGGTTTGCGCCGTTGGAAGGGATTGCTTTAGGAGGGGACCCTTATCCCCGATTGCATCCCGAGCAGGCAAAGGAAAGCTCAGCGATAACGGTTGCTTTTCCGGATTCGGCAGCTTTTCTGTGAATTCGGAGCGGTTTTTACCGAGTTTCTCCTCTTTCCGTGCTTGACGATCCTATCATCCTTACCTAGGTTTGCCCGCTCGCTGTTTCTCGAGCACTCGAGACATTTTTATGCGAGGAGATTCGTTGTTTATTCGAAAGGTTTGTCGTGAATGTAACGGTTGAAAATTTGGCCCCTTGCAAGAAGCTCGTGCGATTTGAGCTTGAGCCCAAGGCTGTGGACGAGGCTTTTGAACAGATGGCGAAGAACTTCGTGCGCGAAGTTCAGCTTCCCGGATTTCGCCCTGGCAAAGCCCCAAAGGACATGGTCCTGAAAAAGTACGAGAAGGAAATTTCAGACGAGGTCAAAAAGAAACTGATCAACGATACGTTCCGTCAAGGTGTTAAGGACCAGAAGATCGAGGTCGTTGGAGTGCCTGATCTCGAAGAAATCCAGTTTGCACGCGGTCAAAGCCTCCAATTCGCCGCGACGGTCGAAACGGCTCCTGAGTTTGAGCTGCCCGAGTATCGTGGCGTGCCTGCCGATCGCGACATGGCCACCGTGACCGAGCAAGACATGGAACGAGCCCTGTCCGCGCTCCAAGGTCAACAAGGGAAGTTTGAAAAAGTAGACCGTCCCGTGAAGCAAGGGGACTACGTCGTGGTCAACTACACCGGCACCTCGGAAGGAAAGCCGCTGACCGAGATTGCGCCCGCAGCCCGTGGCTTGACGGAGCAAAAAGCCTTCTGGGTTGAAGTAAAGCCGGACTCATTTATTCCGGGCTTCGCCATGCAACTCGAAGGGGCCAAAGCCGGGGATAAGCGCACGGTGAACATTGATTTTCCACAGGATTTCGTGACCCCCCAGCTTGCCAGCAAGAAAGCCGTCTATGATGTGGAAGTGGTGGAGGTCAAAGAACGCAACTTGCCCACGATCGACGACGCCTTTGCCAAATCTTTTGGGGCCGAGAACCTGGAAAAGCTCCGCGAAGGCGTGAGAAGCGATCTACAAAACGAATTGAACCTGCGCCAGAAGCGCAGCATTCGCAATCAGGTTGTCAAATCGTTGCTCGACAAGGTGACCTTCGACTTGCCCGAAACGCAGGTGCAGCACGAGACCCGCAATGTGGTTTACGAAATTGTTGCTGAAAACCAGAAGCGAGGCGTGCCCAAGGAACTAATCGATCAGCAAAAAGAAGAAATCTTCAATGCTTCCAGCGGCACCGCCAAAGAGCGGGTGAAGGCAGCTTATGTCTTCCAGAAAATTGCCGAGAAAGAAGGCATCCGCGTCAGCTCCGAAGAGTTGAACACTCGGATTATAGCCTTAGCCCAGAATTATCAAATGACTCCGCAGAAGTTCGTTCAGGAATTGGAGAAGCGGGATGGCCTGACCGAAATCCATCAGCAGATGCTGCATGAAAAGGTCGTCGACTATCTTCAGGAACATGCGAAGATCCAGGATGTGCCTGCGAAGGAGCAGGAGCAGAAGGCCTAAACGGCAGGTCCTCATTAGCTTTTCAAAAGGGCGGCTTTCGAGCCGCCCTTCTTTTTACCGGTGGCCTACCCCTGCACGCGCCCGAACTTTTTCTCGAGTTCTTTGTAGTTCATCTCGATTAGAGTAGGTCGGCCATGCGGACAGGTATAAGGCATGGCGCATTGCCGCAGGTCGTTGACCAGATTCTCGAGCTCGGGTCCAGCCAGTGGATCATTGGCCTTCACCGCGTGCCTTCAAACGGTTTTAGCGATCATATGTTCGCCGAGCCGCATGGAATTAACTTCCTGTCCGGCAGACTTAATCTCGTCCACCAGCTCCAGCACGAAACGCCTGGCGTCTGCCACTTTCACGAAAGGAGGCAGCGCATCGAGCAGGAAGGTTCTTTCGCCAAATTCGCTCAAACCTACTCCCAGTCGGTTCAGGGTCGGCAGCAAATCCCGTACAAAGTTCGCATCCCGCACCGAGAGCTCTACGGTTTCCGGCAGCAGCAACCGTTGCGAAGGTGCACTGCCCTTTTCGAGCCGGTTCAACATTTGCTCGAAGAGAATGCGTTCATGCGCCGCGTGCTGGTCCATGAGCACCAGGCCCCGGTCTGACTCCAGCACCACATACAGTTTGCCCACCACCCCAACCAGCCGCATTGGAACATGCAGCAGCGGGGTTGGTTCGGCATGACGTGGCGGCAAAGCCGGCACAGGTGTGGAAAGTGGCTGGGCCCGTTCTTTCGGCTGTGCTTCGACCGTACCTGACGCAGTTCTCTCAACTCCTGATCTAGATTGTGTGGCCGGTGGACTCGTTTGAGGTTCTGCCTGGGGTGCGGGGGGTGGATTGGGCTGCAACGATGGCCACGGAAAGTTAATCCGATTGCTCGGAGCAGTAAACGCTGGCAGCTCGGGCGTGGCGGCTTGTTGCTCCTCTTTTCTCGTGGCTGGAATAGCGGGAAGTGAGGGCTGTTCCGGGGTTCTGCCCGCGTTACCTATCGAGCCACCGTGAAACTTCACCAAGGTTTGTTTTATGGCCTCTGCCGTGAGCCGGCGGATAGACCGGTCGTTGTGAAACTTTATCTCCCTCTTTGAAGGATGAATGTTCACGTCTATCGTTGATGGAGGCACCTCCACGAACAGGCAGCACACGGGAAAGCGTCCCTTCATCAACGCGGTATGATAACCCTCAAGCAGGGCAAAATTAAGAGTGCGATTCTCGACGGGCCGCCGGTTTACGAACAAATGCTGATCCTCTCGCGTGGCTCGTGAAACCCCAGGCTGTCCGACCAAGCCCCAGACGCGAAACCGTCGCTCGTGCCCGGGCTCTTCCAATCCCTCCTCAGCAAAGGGATGTTCCTCCAATTCAGCCGAAAAATCGACGGACAACAATTGCGTTTCGCTGCCCATGATCGTACGCATGCGCTCCTGCAAAGCCTTAAGCTTTCCCTGGGCAGAGGAATCGTGCTTTGAGGCCGCAAGTTGCCATACGACGCGGGTGTCCTTGATGTACGTAAACGCCACCTCTGGATACGCCAGCGCTGCCAGGGTAAGGTAATGCTGAATGTGGGCGGACTCTGTTTCCTCACTACGCAGAAATTTGCGGCGTGCCGGCAAGTTGAAGAAAAGCTGTCTGATTTCGATTGCCGTCCCGAAGGGGCTTCCGGCCTCCTTAACCTCCAGTAGCTTGCCGCCATTGATGATGATTTGAGTGGCAGCCGTAGCGTTGGCTTCCCGTTCTCGGCTTGTCAGAGTCATCCGGCTAACGCTCGCAATACTTGGCAGTGCTTCGCCCCGAAAGCCCATCGTGATGATGGAATGCAGGTCCTCTGCTTTCTGAATTTTGCTCGTCGCGTGGCGTTCCAGGCAGAGCAAGGCATCGTCCTTGCTCATCCCAATACCGTCATCGATTACACGGATAAGGCTTCGCCCACCCGCCTGTACCTCGACTACAACCGAAGCGGCCCGAGCATCAAGCGCGTTCTCCACCAGCTCTTTAACCACACTGGCCGGGCGCTCCACCACTTCGCCCGCGGCGATTTGGTTTGCAACCTGTTCTGATAGCAGGCGAATCCGGTTCATGATTTACGCATCTCTTTCTGGTCTCTGCGGTGCCTTGGCAAGGCGAACGCGAATACAGCGCCGCCCCTTTCGGAGTTTCGGGCCCAGATCCTGCCCTGGTGATCCTCAACAATCTTTTGCGTGATAGAAAGTCCTAACCCTGTGCCCTTTTCCTTCCCAAAGGTGGCAAAAGCCTCGAACAGACGGCCGATAATCTCCGGGGCAATTCCTCTGCCGCTGTCCTCAACCTCAGTAACAACCTCCTGGTCATTGAAGTGCGCACGGATATAAATTGCGCCGCCTTTCGGCATCTCGTCCATCGCATTGCTAAATAGGTTGAAAAACACCCGCATCAACCGTTTTTCATTGATTGGCACCAGCACGGAGGGCATCTGATTCTCAGGCACCAATTGAACCGTGTTCAATTCCAACTCCTCTTTAAATTCACGGATGATGGATTGAAGAAAGACTCCGTAATCGACCAGCGGGTAGTCGCAAGATTCAGAAGAACCCTGGGCATATTCCAAAATATCGTTTACCAGGTTTGTGATGCGGCCCAACTGCTTCTTGATGTTTTCTTCAGCGAATTTTCGATTTTCGTTGGATGCTTTGGGCGAACAAGCGATGGAGGAGGCCAGGGAGATCACAGCCAGCGGGTTTTTTAAATCATGAACAATCGAACTGGCGAAACGACCCACAAGGGACAGCCGTTCAGCCTGGAGCACCTGCCGCAAGTATTGTTGGTTAAATTCCCGCAGGCGGCGGCTAACTTCCTCCGCCAACATCAGCGCCAACTCGGGACTCTTCTTTACCACGGCAGCCAAGGCTGTTTTGGGAACAAATAGGACAGTGGTCGGCTGTCTGGCCTTGGCACGAGCGGAGCGCGGAGCCTGGTCAAGCACGGTCATTTCTCCAAAAACCATTCCCGGGCGAACCAGTTCAAACACTTGGCGCTGACCATTCTCCAGGAGCGCTGAAATCTCCACCTGCCCTGCTTTCACGACGTAAAGGCCATTCCCTGGGTCACCCTCCTCAAAAACGCAAGCACCTGCCGGAAAATCTACTTCCTGAGCGGCAGTTCGCAGCAGATTTAGGTCGTTTTCCGGCAATTGGCTGAAAAGCCTGGTGGATTCAAGGGTTACCACATCGTGATCTTAATCGTTTGAGCCTGCCGGTAAAGCAAAAGAGCCTCCACAAATTCTTGACGCCCTCGCAGCGCAAACATACCTTAATTGCCTGCGATTGGTGGTCATAGCTCAATGGTAGAGCCCCAGATTGTGGTTCTGGATGTTGCGGGTTCGAGTCCCGTTGGCCACCCCATCCTCTTTCATCGCCTCAAGCCTCACGAAATCTCTTCGGCAGAAAAAATCGCCTCCGCGGCCGTTGAGGAGAGGGAACGAAACCAGCCGGCTGGGGCGCTTCTGGAACGGCTACAAACACTTTTCCATCTCTCACTTGGACGGTGAACGTTTTCAAATCCACCTTAGCCGGGCCTTTCGTCACCTTGCCGGTGCGAAGGTCAAAACAGGAACAATGCCAAGGGCATTCCACGTTTCCATCTTTGACGCAACCCTCGGAAAGCGGCCCAAAACGATGAGTGCAGAATTCCTGGACCGCAAAGAACTGGCCTTCGTACCTCGCCAGCGCCATGGCTGTGCCGTTGACCTCCAGGCGCAAGGTTTCGCCGTTACGTAGCGCATCGGCTCGAGCTACCTCCACGAAACCGTCCGCTGCATCGCTCCGGGAAAATCTCAGCGTGGTTTCCGGCGTGGTTGTCCTGCGGCGATGGCGGCCCACCGCAATGCCGTCATCATAAATCAACACGCCGCCGAGATACCCTGAGATAGAAATGGACACGATTCCAGCCAGCGACAACAAAAACGGTCCCAGCGGTGTCTTTAAGGCATCGAGGTTTCCATACCGCATCCCAATGCTAATGCAATAGAGTCCCACCGCTACCAGATTTAGGATCATGTGCAGGGTGGCGGTTCTCTTGGCCGGATGGTCCGTGCGAATATCATTGTAATCAACAAACCCTGGGATGGCTGTGATCAGCGCGGTGACGATTCCGAAGACCAGGCTATAGAACGCGGCGGGCACAAAGCGCGCTGCATCCGGCCAGAGCAGGCTTGCCAGATCGAGCAGGAAGCTTAGCGAAAACAAGGCGATCGGAAAATGCACCAGCGCCGTATGCAATGGATGCTTAAACGGTTTGCCTTCCAATAATTCTTTCATGGGTTCTACTCCTTTTCGGGCGGAACATTCGCTCCTCCTTTTTCGGCTACCATTCTCCATTTCCGTTTGGACATGCGCGCCACACCAATGCCGTAGCTATAAACCATCTGTCCGCCGAGATAGGCCGAGATCATAACCAGAAAAACACCGACCGCCGTTAACACCAAGGCAGGTTCTGGAACACTCGCAGCTGTCTGGAACGTTCCCACCCGCAAGCCGAGATTTGCCGCAAAAATAGCCGCCGCGAGCAGATTAAGTCCCATGTGCCAGACCCCTATCTTCCAGGCGGGCTTTTCCTTTTTTATCTCCGACCAGTCCGCGATTCCTGCTGGGACCGCCACCAAAGCGGTGAGCAATCCGATGGCAATGCAGAAAAATGAAAGCTGAACAGCCACGTTCCCGAGTGCTCCCTGCGACAGTAGATCAAAAACCAGCGCGGCAGGCCAAAGCCCTGCTGGAACATGGACCAGTGCTGGATGGAGTGGATGCCCTAGCCATTTGCCCTTTAAAAAGTCCGATGCCTTCATTCTGTCTCCTTACCAAAAGTTTACCGCATCAGGCCTCTTTTTCCAGAGGTGAGTTGATAGGAACTAAAACCTTACAATTGGCGTGGTTTTGAATTGTGATTGGCTGGGACCCGATCGGATTGATACGGTTTTCGCTTTCCTTTTCACCCCCAAGAGACCGAGACGATGACGAATATGATTGGGAGCAGACGCCAATCTCACACCGCCTCGGACAGCGAACTGAAATGGAACTCTTTCACCTGGATGGCCGGCGTCATGGACGCTCCCCTGCCCTGCGTTTCGGAGCCGCTAACGCGCTCGGGCATGCCGATGGCTTCGACATTTCCGGGAGCGAGCAGAGCAAGGACGCTTTGGTTGAAACGGAAGTTGCGGACCGGGTATTGAATTTTGCCATTCTCGATGTACCACACACCATCCCGCGTGAGGCCCGTGAAGAGAGCTGTCCGGGGATCGACGGCGCGGATGTACCAGAAGCGGCTGACCAGCAAACCTCGGGTCATGCCGGCAATCATCTCATCCATCGTGGCGGCCTTGGCGGAGCTCTCGAGGATGGTGTTGACCGGACCCGGGGTGGCTGGCTTGTTCTTTTGTTTGGCCCAATAGCGGCCGTAGTGCAGGTTTTCCAAGACGCCGTTGCGCACGAAATAGATTTTCTCCGCCGGAATGCCGTCCTGCGCCGCGGGTGAGGCGGGAACTTCCGGGTGCCAGGGATCGCTGTAAACATTGATTCGTGGATCGAAAATCGCCTGCCCTAATTTGGTTTTGCCGCCCGGCGCGGAGTAGGGGCTGCGGCCCTCGTCCGCGGTGCGCGCATCCCAGTTAAATCGAATCAGGTCATCCGCCGCTTGCGGTTCCAGGATGACCGGATAAACACCTGGGTCGAGCACGCGCGCGTTTTGCGAACGCAGGGCGCGCTGCACGGCTTCGCGGCCGACTCGGGCGGTGTCGAGCTTCGCCACATCAAAATGGTTCCGCAGGAAATAGCCGGAGCTTTGCCCGTTGCTGGCGCGAGCGGTGGTGGAAAGGCTCACCAAACTGGAGCGGCGATAATTAAAATTGCCGTTCTTCGTGGCGGTGCCACCGGCAGTGCCGTTGGCGTGGTGGAACCCTGCCCCGATGATCTCGGCTTTTTCGCAGCCGCGAATGATTTCATCAATGGCCTGGGCACGCTTCTTTAGGGCGATGTTCACGGTGGCGTCCACATAGCCTCCGGCCGGCTTGTACTTTTGCGGGCCGAGCGTGGGAACATATTCCTTATCCACGGGCGATAGCCTGGCCAGCCGCTCGGCTTCGTCCACCGCACGCCTGAGGGATGCTTCATCGAGGTCGTTCGCGCTGGCGGAGCCGCGTTTGCCGCCGATCCAGACGGTGATCTGCGCTGACACGTTTTCACGGCGGCCGCTGGTGCTGAAATCATTTGCGGCAAAGCGCAGGTGAGAAAAGTCTTCGCCGCCAACACTGGCGGAAGCGTCGTCGGCCCTGGTCATGCCCAGCATTTTCTGGCAGATCGTTTTGCACTCTTTTTCGGTAAGGAGCATAAATTAGGCTTTCTTGGCGTCGGTGTTCAGGACGTTGATTTGGCGGAAGCGAGCCACCGGACACCCATGACTGACCGCATTGGACTGGCTGGGCTGGCCCTTGCCATCGTTGGCCGAGCCATTCACTTCGTAGGTCGCTTTGCCCCCGAGCCCATCACAATTGCCCCAGAAGTCGGTGGTGCGGGATTGGTAAGCGACGTCGCGCAGCATCTCGCCGATCTTGCCCTGCTTAATTTCGTAAAAAGTTTGGCCGCCGAATTGGAAGTTGTAGCGCTGCTGGTCGATGGACCAACTGCCATTGCCATAAATGAGAATTCCGTTATCCACTCCGGACACAAGCTCCTCGAGCGAAACATTTCCCTTCGCCGGCTCCAGTGAAACGTTGGGCATGCGTGGGAAAGGCACGCTGCCCCAACTATCCCCATGCAGGCAGCCATAAGACTGTTTTTGCCCGACGAGCGGAGCCAGGTCGCGCGTGGTTTGCCAGCCGACGAAGATGCCGTCCTTGACCAGGTCCCAGCGCTGGGCCGGAACGCCTTCGTCATCGTACGCCACGGTGGCGAGACCTTCGGGCTGAGTGCGATCGGCGAAGAAATTGCAGATGCTGGAGCCGAACTGCAGCTTCCCTGTTTTGTCGGGCGTGATGAAGCTCGTGCCAGCGTAATCGGCCTCCCACAACAGGGCGCGGTCCAACTCCGTGGAATGGCCGACCGATTCATGGATCGTGAGCCACAGGTTGGACGGATGGATCACCAGATCGTATTTGCCAGGGATAACCGGTTTGGCGGTGAGCTTGGCGACGGCTTCTTCACCCGCCTTGGTGGCCTCCTTGAGCCATGGATATTTCTCCAGATATTCGTAGCCGGCGTTCTTCGGCCCGCTCAAGGCGCTGCGGGTCTGAAAATCGCCCGTGCCGCGGTTCACGGCGGTGACCGTGAACGACGGGTGCGTGCGGATGATGTACTGCTCTATCCGGCAGCCGTCGGTGGAGGCGTAGAACTTTTGCTC
>JAQGOV010000596.1 GCA_028293425.1 Verrucomicrobiales bacterium | reverse complement strand
GGTGGAGCTGATTTTGAAAGCACAAGGTCACTGGGAAAAAATTATTACGGAGTTTCAAGCGTGAGGGACAAAGGATTGGCAACACGGCGAAATGATAACCGGAGCTCCACGCTCTGCTGGAGAGCGGTGTTGTTGTGCCTGGCGATCCTGTTACTCCCCTGTCCTCCACTTCAGGCAGCAGCACAGCTTGCAGGCCTTAAATTGCATGACCTTTATGAAAAGCGGAGCCAGAGCGACACCAACCGCTTCAAGTCCATCATCACCAGCGCCCAAGCCGAACTGGTTGGGCAAAACCTTTACCGTGGCAAAACCGTGCGGATTGATAACTACACCGAGGACGGCAAAACCAATCTCGTGGTGCGTGCGAACGATTGCCTGCTGAATTGGAAAGAACGAACCGCGACCTCCACCAATCGCCTCGAGCTCGAGACCGGTAACGGCCTTCAGCTTGAAGGCTATGGCTTCTTTTGCCAACTGACCAACTTTACACTCTTTGTATCGAACCGGGTTCGCACCCGCATTCACCGCAGCCTGGCTGAAAGTAATCGCACCATGGTGCCGTCATTGAGCAGTGCCGTGCCCGCACCCGCGGGAGCCGACACTAACATTTTTCTCACCATCTATTCAGATCATTTCTACCTGAACAACGCGTCCAACATCATTGTTTATACCGGGAACGTGAGCGCGGATAATCCGCAGGCAGTTTTAAGTTGTGAGGAACTGATCATCCAACGGAAGCCTGACGGGACCCTCCAATCCATCCTTGGCCTGCGCAACGTTGTAATTGTAAACAAAGCGGACCAGAGCCGCGCCTCCGGTGACCGCGCCTTTTACCATGTGCTCAACGAGCGGGAAATCCTCGATTTGACGGGCCACTCCTTATGGCTCGAAGGACAACGCTCCTGCCGCGCAGAGGCCTTTTCTTTCGACCTGCAGAGCAACACGGTGGAAGCCAAACGCAAAGCCTTGCTTCAACTTCCCCGCGCCATGTTCAGCCAGGCGGAACTTTTCCCGGGCATAACTCCCGCCTCAAAAACCAACCGGAACCAGGCGAATTACACGAATCAAATTGTGGAGATTCACTCGGACTGGATGAAAATGCAGTTGCCAGGCTCGAACCATCCTCCACGCAGCATCATTGCCCGGACCAATGTGCTGTTGTTGAGCCATGCGGACAATGTGCGAGCCGCAGGCGAAGAAGCTTTTTACAGCGAGGGCACTGGCCTGTTTGAGCTGAACAGAAACGCAAGCTGGCAAGCGGATCAACGATTGGTCAAAGGAGACCACCTCTCCTTTGATCGAACCAACCGTATGTTTCAAAGCAAAGGGAACAGTTTCCTCCGCTTGCCCCTCGCGTCCTTCGGCAATCAATCCGTGGTCGGCGCCAAAACAAAAGGCAAAACGCTGCAAGTTCTTGAGGTCAACTCGGACAGCATTGATTACCAGGGCGACTGGCTCACCTTCCAGGAGAATGTCCGCGGCAAACTATTCGAAGGCAGCAAACCTGTTGCGCAGATTCAATCCGGCTTCCTGGCGGTGCAATTCAGCAACCAGGTCCAAAGGTTCGTGGCCAAAAAGCGTGTCTTCCTGGAGCAATTCCCCGTCACAAAAGAGAATGGACAACGCGTTGGCAAGACTTTGAACTGCGCCAACTTGGATGTGAACCTGACGACCAATGGGCTCCTCCAGCATATCGTGGCCCATGGGATGGTTCGAGGGGTCCAGGAAACGCGGCGAACCAACAAGACCTCCTCCGCGTTTACCATTCTCGATGCTGACCGCGTAACGGCGGATTTCTTCACCCAAACTAACCAGGTGCGGGACATCATCGCGGAAAAGAACGTTGTGATTAAGGACGAGAACCGGACGGCCAGCGGCCAGATGGCGGTTTACACTGCCACGAATAACATTGTCCTGCTCAGCGGTAACGCGGCGGCCAAGGCGCCCGACAAGGATATCAATATCAAAGACGCCGATGTCATCCTGTGGGACCGAAACGTGGACAGGTTCCATTTCAAAAAGCTTCTGGCCGAAGGCTCGGCCAAGGCGTTGAAAACCAATCAAACGAGCTTGCCTTCTTCCCAGGGTCCGGAGCACCCTGACGTCTCTAAGAAATGAGCCAGAGCGAAGCCCAGTCTCCTATGCCAACCCTAGCCAGAGCCGGACAGCCCGGCGTGTTGCTCACGACCACGGGCCTGGTCAAAGAATACGGCCGTCGGCGCGTAGTCAATGGCGTCTCGATCCAGGTGGGCGCGGGCGAAGTGGTCGGTTTGATGGGTCCCAACGGAGCCGGCAAAACCACCACGTTCAACATGGTCGTCGGCGTGGTGAAGCCGGATGAAGGTTCCGTGGTATTCCATAACCTCGACGTCACCAAATTACCCATGCATGAGCGGGCTCGGCTCGGCATGAGCTATCTCACGCAGGAGCCTTCGGTGTTCCGCAAGTTAACGGTGGAACAAAACATCCTCGCCATCCTGGAAACCTGCAAAATCAGCCGGGAAGAACGAAAGCTGCGCCTCAAATACCTGTTGGACGAGCTTGACCTGACCCCTTTGGCCAAGAGCAAAGCCTATACCTTGAGCGGCGGAGAAAAGCGGCGCCTGGAAATTACCCGGGCACTGGTGACCAGCCCCCGGCTGCTGATGCTGGATGAACCTTTTGCCGGCATTGATCCGATTGCGGTTTACGAAGTGCAGAAGATCATCCGCAGGTTGAAGGAACGGGGGCTCGGCATTTTGATCACCGACCATAGCGTGCGCGAAATGCTCAAGCTGATCGACCGGGGCTACATCATCGTCAAGGGCGAGGTCGCATGCCAGGGGGAAGCTGAGTTCCTGGCGAACGATCCCAAAGCTCGTGAGATCTACCTCGGCCCCGATTTTAACATGTAATGCGATTAAGGCGAACCCATGCAACGCGATATTGTCACAGTTGAACGGTTTTACACGGACCAAAGCAGCGCGCTCGGTTTGAAACTCGTAGCCGGCGCCAAGGGGCTCAAACGCATTATCCGGGAGCCCACCGTGAACCGCCCCGGACTCGCCCTCACCGGATTTACCAAATATTTTGCCAGCCGCAGAGTGCAGGTCATTGGCAGCGCCGAGTCGACTTACCTAAAATCCCTTACCAAGGAAGAACGGGAAAAGCGTTACACCGATTTATTTGCCTATCGATTGCCTTGCGTCGTCTTCAGCCGCAACATCAAGCCCGACAAGGAATTCCTGAAAGCCGCTGAGGATGCGGACATTCCCATCTTCAGCTCACCACTGATCACCATGAAATTCATCAACCTGGCGACCCTGGCGCTGGAATTGATGTTCGCCCCGCGCGGCAGCGAAATGGGAAGCATGGTGGATATCCTGGGCGTTGGAGTCATCATTCGGGGTGAAAGCGGCATTGGCAAAAGCGAGTCCGTGCTTGCCCTGATCGAACGAGGCTACAGCTTGGTGTCGGATGATATCACCAAAGTAATGCTGCTGGATGGGCGGGAAGTCATGGGCACCAGCTCCGAGATCACCCGCAACCACATGGAAGTGCGTGGGATTGGCATTATAAATGTCGCCGCCATGTTTGGGATCAAAAGCATCCGGCTGGAAAAGCGGGTGGACCTAATCGTCAGCCTCAAGACCTGGAATGAGGTGCCAGATGTCGACCGGGTGGGAATGGACGATGAATTCGTGACCATTTTGGGTGTGGATGTCCCGCATATTACTATTCCCGTGCGGCCCGGCCGCGATCTGGCCAGGCTGATTGAAGTAGCGGCGTTTCAAACCAAATTGAAGCTCTCTGGCTACAATCCTGCTAAGGAACTAAATGACCGCCTGATTGCCAAGATGAATCCAACCAAGCAGTTCTAATTATCCTTTTGCAATCCATAGCGGTCGAGGTAATGTGTTCAGCAGATGTGCGCAGCGCGAAAAGCGGATGACGAGATCATAAGAATTACCAAAGAGTTGGTTGTAACCAACAAATTGGGCATTCATGCCCGTCCTGCTGCCCTCTTCGTCCGCACGGCCAACCGTTTTGACTGCGATATTTTCGTGGAAAAAGACGGCGAAAGAGTGAACGGCAAAAGCATTATGGGGCTGATGATGCTTGCCGCTGGTCCTGGCAGTAAATTGATGCTGCTTGCGGAAGGCGGGGACGCAGTTCACGCCGCGGGGGAATTGGAAGCGCTGGTCAAACGCAAGTTCGACGAGGAATAGCTTCCGTCATTTCTGTCCCATTTTTTCCAGCAATCCCGTCGTCGACTTTCCCGGCACGCCGCCCAGAACCACGACTTTGCCTCCTAGTGATTCCACGAGTCTCCGCTCCTCCTGGTTAATCGTATCGATGGTGTAGTCCCCGCCCTTCGCATATATATCCGGCTGAACCGAGGTCAGCAAACGCATGGCATTCGGCTCCTGAAAAACAATCACCCCATCCACACTGGCGAGCGCAGCCAAAACAGCCGCCCGATCCTGTTCGTTGTTCAAGGGGCGATTCGGACCCTTGATCGCGCGCACCGAGGCGTCGCTATTTACACCCACCAGCAGAGCCTCACCCTGGTTGCGGGCCGCTTCCAGATAAGTGACATGACCGAGATGCAGGAGGTCGAAGCAGCCGTTGGTCACAACCAGGCGTTTCCCCTTGGTCCGGATGCCTTCCCGCCAGCTCTTCAGTTGGTCCCACGAAAGGATACGCTCGCGAAAGTTCATCGGTGGTATTTTGCCTCGGGAAGGTTTGGCTTGGCAATGGATTTTCGAGACGAGCCGATTGGAATGCCCTCGACCAGAGCATCTTTCCGCGAGACGAACAGCGTCAGCGGCTCGGCCGCGGGCGGATTAAGGTTCAGTCGTAACCAGATGATCTACATGATTTTCCCCAAAGAACCAGACTTGTATTTTCAAAAATTGAGCAATAGACTGAATTTATGAAGAACGATGTAGTGCCTGTTGACATTCGGGGAATTCTCCCCGCCAACAGCGGTTGCGCCATCTTCATTGGAAATGATGAAAAGGTTTTTGTCATCCAAGTGGAGCATAACATGGGCGCCGTCATCGGCATGTTCTTGCGCGACACCCCCAAAGAGCGGCCCCTGACGCACGATTTGATGAACAGCATTTTTAAGGGCTTCAATTTGACTGTTGAAAGGGTGATCATCACCGAACTCAAAAACTCTACCTACTTCGCTCGCCTCATCCTCCAGCAGCAAAATGAGTTGGGCCGAAAAATTGTCGAAATTGATGCCCGGCCGAGCGATTGTCTGGCCTTGGCTACCGCCCAGAAAAAGCCTCTTTACGTATCCTCCGCTCTCTTCAGCCAGGTTGAAGACATGTCGAAGTGGCTCGAAGAAATAAACGAGAACGGCGGCGAAACCGAATAATCCTGCATGGCTCCGGTCGCAGCCACTCCCACGGCTCCTTTGGCGTTGATTCAAGGCGATGACGAATTCGCCGTGAAACAGCGAGCTCGTCAATTATTCCAATCCTGGTCGGAAGAAATCGGTGGCATGGACCATGAGATCCTCGACGCCCAGGTCACCAACAGCGGCGAAGCTCTTAAGGCGCTGGGACGCCTTCGCGAAGCTCTCCAAACTCTCCCCTTTTTCGGAGGTGGCAAAGTCGTTTGGCTCCAGAACTGCAATTTCATGGGAGACGAAAGAGCCGCTAGCGCCGCAGCCGTCACAGAAACCCTGGCAGAAATCGCCCAGGAGCTGAAAAGCTTTTCCTGGAACGGCGTCCGCCTCCTCATCAGCGCCGGAAAGGTCGACAAGCGCAAAACCTTTTATAAAACGTTGGAAAAGCTCGGCAGTGTCGAGACTTTCGCGGCGTGGAGCGCGGATGACAAGGATTGGATGCACGAAGCGGAAGCCGCCGCCTCGAAGCAACTGCGTTCCCTCAAGAAAACCCTTTCTGATGAAGCCTTGGCCGCGCTCGTGACCAGTGTGGGACCGAACAGCCGTCAGCTTGGAAACGAAATTGAAAAGCTGGCATTATTTGTGGGGGCTCGCCAGGAGATCACCACGGAGGACATCCGCGCCATTGTGACCCGTAATAAACAGGCCCGCGCGTTTGCCTTGGCGGATGCGCTGGGAGAACGCAATCTGCCTGTCCTGTTGCGCCGGTTGGATGAAGAGCTTTGGGAGATGAATTTCGATTCCCAGAAAAGCGAGATTGGGCTGCTTTATGGGCTTATCTCCAAGGTCCGGGCG
>JAQGOV010000574.1 GCA_028293425.1 Verrucomicrobiales bacterium | reverse complement strand
GAGGTTAAAATGTACGCGGAATCCATTCAACGCGACCTTATCGTCCAACTCGACACCCGCCCATTAGAACTGAAACTCACCTCGTCCGCCTGTTCAGCCTCGAGCGAACTCCGCACCGGATTTGGCTTGATCCAGTTCGAATTCTCGTTGGCGTCCAACTCACTGACCCGAGGAGCCCACCACCTCACCCTGGAGAATCGTCATTTGCGGCAAATTAGCGTCTATCTTTTCAATGCTGCAAAGCCCGCTTCACCCCTAATCCAAATTACCAGCCAAAAGCGAAACGAAAACCAGAGCAGTGGGGAGATCAATTTTATCTATCAGGCCCAGGAAACCTCCGCTCAAACGACCGGCATCTGCATATCGGCCGCGGTAATCCTTATTGCCCTGCTGTTCGGCCTGTGGCGAGCAACGGAAGGCTCGCGCCGCTCCCCTGAGTAACCATGACAGGCCTTCACGGCATTTTTATCCGATCCGTTCTTGCTGCCCGGCGCTTTCCCGCTACCTTGTCCGGGCATTTAATTCTATGAATCCGAACACCATTCTCTGGATCTATATTGTGCTCCTCGTTGCAGGGGGGCTCGTCGGCTTTCTCAAAGCCAAGAGCAAAGCCTCACTCATTATGTCCGTCAGTTTCGCCGCCCTGCTCAGCATCTGCGCCACGCGTGGCATCCTGGATGCCCGCATGGCCAACATCCTGGCTAATGTGATCCTCGCGGTGCTGCTGGTATTCTTTGGCTGGCGCCTCACCAAATCCAAAAAGTTCATGCCGAACGGGCTCATGCTGGTACTGACACTAGCCGCCCTGGTGCTCAGGAATTTTTCTCGATAGGAAGTTTCCCCTCGCGTGCCACAAACGAATCTCCCCATTTGGCAAATTCACGGCGCGGTTCTCCAGGCGCTGGAGAAAAATAATCGGCTCGTGCTGGTCGCCCCCACGGGCTCGGGTAAAACCACGCAGGTGCCCCAGATGGTTTTGGATGCCGGCCTCGCAGGTTCCAAGAAAATCGTTGTGCTCCAGCCACGCCGGGTCGCCGCTCGCACAGTGGCAGCCCGGGTCGCTTGGGAACGGAAAGTTCAGCTCGGGCAAGAAGTTGGTTACCAGATCCGGTTTGATGACCAAACCAGCCTCGGGACGCGTATTTGCTTTATTACCGAAGGCATTCTCCTCCGCTGGCTCCAGGATGACCGAGGTCTTAGTGATGTAGGGGTTATTCTGTTCGACGAGTTTCATGAGCGAAACCTTCTCAGTGATGTCGCCCTCGCCCTGGTCAAAGATCTGCAGAAGACCGCCCGTCCCGACCTCAAACTCGCGGTCATGTCCGCTACACTGGAAGCAGAACCCGTGGCGAGTTACCTCGATAATTGTCCGATCCTGATTTCAGAAGGACAAAGCTACCCCGTGGAAGTGCGTTACCTGGATCAGATCGACGAACGTCCTGCTTCCGAGCAGGCTGCGGATGCGGTGGAACGGATTGTGAACAGCGGCGCTCCAGGGGACATTCTGGTCTTTATGCCCGGCATGGGCGAAATCGCTTCCACGATCAACGCCCTGCGCGCCGCCCGCACTTCCGAAAAGCTTGCTTTTATTCCGCTGCACGGTGACCTGCCCCCCGAGGACCAGGATCGCGCCTTTCAACCGAACGCCCTACGCAAAGTGGTGGTCTCCACCAACGTGGCGGAAACCTCGGTAACCATTGACGGCATCCTCTATGTCGTGGACAGCGGCCAAGCCCGCGTGGCTCGCTACGATCCAGAACGTGGCATCGGCACGCTGATGATAGAGCCCATTAGCCGCGCTTCGGCCGATCAGCGCAAAGGCCGTGCTGGGCGAACCGCGGCAGGAACCTGCTACCGTCTTTGGACAGAAAGCGGCCACCTCAATCGCGCCGATAAGAATACCCCGGAAATTCAACGAAGCGATCTTGCTGAAGTGGTCCTGCTGCTGCATTCGCTACGCATCAAAAAAGCCGCTCGCTTTGATTGGCTGGATAAACCCGACGCCGTTGCGATCGAACGCGCGGAAGCCCTGTTGCACCTCCTCGGGGCGATCGATGAAGCGACTGAGGAACTCACACCCGTGGGCCGGCAAATGCTTCGCCTCCCCATGCACCCCCGCTATTCACGCATGCTCGTCGAAGCCGCCAAATACGGGTGCGTGCCGCCCGCCTCACTCTGTGCCGCGCTCGTGAGCGGCCGCGACGTGATGATGCGCCTGACTCGCGACGACAAACATATCTCAGAGGCCCGCGAGTTGTTTGAGGCAAGTGCCGAGTCGGATTTCTATACGCTGATCCGCGCTTATCAGTTCGCGAAAAATAACCACTTCGGCGTGGAATCATGCCGCCGCTATGGCATTCACGGTCAAACCGCGCGGCAGGTGGAACAAACTTTTGACCAACTCCTCCAAATTGCGCGGCAACAGAAACTCATCGTACCGGAACCTCCAGCCTCATCCCCTGCCCCTGCCGAAAAAGGAGCAGCCAACAAGAACGCATCTTCCGACGATCCCCTCCTCCGCTGCATCATGGCCGGATTCATCGACCAGCTTTGCATCCGTCGCAGCCAGGGCACCCTGGATTGCGAATTGACCGAAGGCAGACAGGGCACCCTTGTGCGAGAAAGCGTGGTGCAAAACGCCACCCTTTTCGTCGCAGCCAGCATTCGGGAAGTCCCTTCACGGACATCGGAAAACCTCACGCTTTTAAGCCTAGCGAGCGCGGTGAAGCTGGAATGGATTCTCGAAATGTTCCCGCAGCAGGTCAATTCGCGCATTGAGCACCTTTATGATCGCACTCACAAGCGAGTCGCGGCGGTAAAACTCATCCGGTTCCGCGACCTGGTCATTCACCATGAACACCAGCGAGAATTGGACCCAACCGCGTCAGGGCGTTGTCTGGCCGAAGCATGGCGCAAGGGCTGGTTCGAGCTGCCGCTGTTCAACCATGACGTAAAACAATTTGTTGCCCGAGTGAACTGCATTGCCGCGGTTTCGCCCGAGCTGGAATTTCCTCCCTTTGATGAACAGGCACTGATGGCTGCCGCTGCGCGCGCTTTTTCAGGTTTCTCCCTGGCCAAGGAAGCGCAGGCCACGCCGCTCAAGGACAGCTTTCTCCGCCACCTCGCGCCCGAACAGCGTGGCTGGCTGGATGAATTGGCTCCCATGTCCATACCGTGGGGCGAAAGCAGACAGCTCAAGTTGCAATATCCCGAAAGCCCACTCGATGAGGATGGCGAACCGAATCCACCCGAGGCGCAGGTAAAGATCCACGAAACTTTCGCCATCAAAGACCATCCTCACATTTGTGAAGGAAAACTCCCTGTGAAGCTTTGGCTCTGCTCGCCGGATGGCAAGCGCCTGGAATCGACGTTCAATTGGCCAGCGTTTCGGAATCTGACCTACCCGAAATTGAAAGCCCAGTTGAAGGCCAAGTTCCCAGCGCTGCTTTGGCCGTGAGTTCGGTTTACAACGGAATCAGGTACCCACTGTTCGTTTAAACGGCACCTCGTAATACTCTAAAGCCCATTCCTGCATGTAGCGCACACGCACGGGATTGATTTGATGAATGATCAGGTCGGGATTATCCACGCTGCCGAGATATTGGCGCAGGAGCGGGTTGGTGCTCCAGATCTCTTCCAGCACCGATTGCTCGGTTACGATTTCAGCAAAGCCGGTGATGCGGAGCTGATTGTGCTGGTCGTCCATGTAGCACAGCTCCACTTTGGGATTGGCCGCGATCTCACCTGTTTTGCTGTATTGCCGCAGGTTGGCAACGTACACGGTGAATCCCTCCGTTTTCACCGGCGAAACAGGTCGCGCCCTTGGCTGGTCTTCATCCACGGTGGCAAGCACCGGAAACTTATCCGCGAGAATGACAGCCCCGGCAAGCTGAACCAGTTCCGCAGGGTTAATCGATTTTGGTGTCGGTTTTGCCATGCCCGACACGCTAGCAAAAGCAATCAAATCATTAAATATGCTTTTTGCGCACTGGCCGGAACGCGCTATAATACCCCGGCCACACGCGAGGATTTCAAACTGCTCTCCTCCGCTGAAGCCCTCAAAAAACGATGAAAGCCCTCGTCAAAAACAACTCAAAACGCGGCCTCTGGCTGGAAGACATGCCCAAACCGCAGATCGGTATCAACGATGTATTGATCAAGGTAAACCGCACCGGCATTTGCGGCACCGATCTCCACATTTACAACTGGGATGCCTGGGCGCAAAAAACGATCCCAGTCCCCATGGTCGTAGGGCATGAGTTTGTGGGCACCATCGTCGAGGTCGGCTCGAACGTGAAGGACTTTTTCCCAGGTGAAATCGTGAGCGGTGAAGGCCATGTCGTCTGCGGCCGTTGCCGGAATTGCCTGGCAGGCCGCCGTCATCTTTGCGCCGACACCAAGGGAATCGGCGTGAATCGTCCGGGAGCATTTGCCGAATACATTTCTCTGCCCATGACCAACGTCTGGCATCACAAGCCTGATATTGATCTCGATGTGGCTTCCATTTTCGATCCTTTCGGGAACGCGGTGCACACGGCGCTTTCATTTCCTGTTCTCGGTGAAGACGTCCTGATTACCGGCGCTGGCCCAATCGGGATTATGGCAGCGGCGGTCGTGAAACACGCCGGGGCTCGGTTTGTGGTGGTGACAGATGTGAATGAATACCGGTTGGATTTGGCCAAGAAAATGGGGGCGACCATTGCGCTGGATGTGCGGAAGGGCAAACTGGCTGATGCGCAGCAGCAATTGGGTATGACTGAAGGGTTCGATGTCGGCCTGGAGATGAGCGGAAATCCGTCTGCTTTCCGGGACATGATCGACCATATGTGTCACGGCGGAAAAATCGCCATGCTGGGGATTCCATCCGGCGATATGGCCATCGATTGGAATAAGGTTGTTTTTAACATGTTGACCATCAAAGGCATCTACGGTCGGGAAATGTATGAGACCTGGTACAAGATGACCGTAATGCTCCAGAGCGGTTTGAATATTCAGCCAGTAATTACTCATAAGTTCCCCTTTTCAGACTTTGAAAAAGGCTTTGCGGCCATGAACTCCGGTCAATCGGGCAAAGTCATCCTGCAATGGGAATAAAAGCCTCTTAAACGTCAATTTTCTTGGTTTTCCCTTTATAAAGTTACCGGTTTGGCCATAATGGTCCCTGCTTATTCCCTTTAAATGGATTCCAAGTGCGTCGTTATGCACCGATACCAAAGGGAACGGTGATTTTTATGAAGCGACATTCCTGGAAGCTGGCCTGTGGAGCCATTGTTCTGCTGTGCCTTGTTGTTACCTTCCATCTTCCAAAAACACCCGGACAATCCCAAATACCCCAACACAAAAGTGACATGCAAACGGCAGCCAGCATTCCCGCTGCCGTGCCCGCTCAATCTCTTTCGCGACCAGAGCAATTGGGGCTAAAGCAGGCCCTGGAACCTTCACGCGAAACTATGTGGCAACAGACTCCTCCAGAACCTGCTTTCGCGGCATTCCACGATTGGACCGATCGCTACGCCCGGGCGTCCACCGCTGACGAGAAATCCGCATTGGAAAAGGAAGGCCAGGCGCTCGCCAGCGTCCGGCTCACCGCGATCGCGGATTTGATACAAACCAATCCAGAGCGAGCGCTCGAATTGGCTGCGCCTTACGGAGTGCGCCACCAAATGCCAGGGAGCGTTCGCGCTTTGTTGGAAGAACCGATCAACACGGTTGGAGATTACGACGTCATTGGATTCACTCCTCTGCCCGATCATGCTGGAGAAACACAGCCCGTCATTCGGCTGGCAAGCGTGCACGGGGAAACGCTTCAAGCATTCACCTTTGGAAAAGGGCTGGAGTATGTGAGTCGAAGCAGGATCCCGTTGAACGGCCTCGCCGTCCCTGCATCGGCTGCCTCGGCGCCGCCGGTCACAGCTTTCGGATCCGCTTCAAAACTTTTCGTCCTCGACCCAAATCCTGTCCAGACACTCGATGCTGCCCAGATTGAAGCCGTGAAAACCGTCCAGGCTGCAGAGCCCGTGTGCGATGTCTCCAAACAATCCGCGGCGCTCCGCAACGAGGAGACGGCAGTGCAATTAGGTGGAGAAGTTCACTTCTTCTGCGGTGTGGATCATGCGGTATCCTGGAGCCGTGAAAAGTCAGCCGGGTTGGGATTAACAGCGCCTGTCAGCAAAGCACTCGCCGGAGACGTTGAATATTCCTCCTACACCGAAGGTCGCAAGCGCATTCTGTTGTGTCGGGTCGATTTCCCCGATTTCCTGGGCGAAGTGATGACCACCAACCAGGCGCTGACCACCTTTCAAACGTTCAGCAACAACATGGCGGAACTCTCTTATAACAAGCTGCTGTTTGCCCCTCTAGGCCAGGGTTCTTACATCACTCCAACCATGCACCTAACCAACATCACTACAAGCGTGCAGGACCTTGGCTTATTGCTGGCGGCTTGCCATGGCGGCTGTACCGCGCTCGGCATCGATTGGAACCTCTTTGACTTCCATTTTGTTTGCACCAGTTCGAAGCCAGCGGCCTCGTTCGCAGGGGTGGGTTATGTTGGCGGCGACGGCTTCTGGCTGGCCAACAGCTACTGGGGCGCGGGCACAGCCACGCACGAGTACGGCCACAACCTGGGACTCAACCACGCCAACTACTGGGACACCAGCGGCAACAGCATCATTGGAGCGGGTACGAGCGTTGAATATGGCGACAACTTTGATCCCATGGGTGCCGCCGGGCCTTCCCCGCAGCACTACAACTCCCGCTATAAAAATTACCTGAACTGGATTTCAAACACAGATTGCCCAACGCTCACAGCCAACGGCACTTATCGCGTGTATGCGCACGATGTCGCAGGCTCTGCTACCGCTGGCGTGCGAGGCCTTCGGGTTGTGCGCAATGCCAGCCAAAATTACTGGGTCGACTTCCGGCAACGCTTTAGCGGCAAGCCCTTCCAGAATGGCGTCGGGCTTCACTGGACCGGCAACGGCAACCAAAGCAGCCTTGTCCTGGATTCCACTCCCGCTTCCGCCAGCGGACTGAACGATTCGCCACTGACGATCGGACGAACTTTTAGCGATGTAGGTCTCGGTTTGCATATTACCCCGATTGGCAAAGGAAATACTTATCCGGAATCCATGGATGTGGTGGTGAACTTTGGAAACCCCTCCGCGAACCTGGCCCCTTATATGATCGTGAGCGCGAGCAGCGTAGCGCCCAGCGCAAATCAGTCCGTGACCTTTTCCGCTTCCGCCACCGATCCTAACGGGGATGCGCTCGCTTATTTCTGGGACTTCGGCGATGGAGATTTTAGCACGGACAACAAACCAACGACCACTCATTCATTCGCCGGAACGGGCGATTACTTCGTGCAGTGCACCGTCAGCGACATGAAAGGCGGAGTGGCCCGTGATTCCGTGATTATCCGCGTGGGGAGTCCCACCACTTTCCGGATCAGCGGCCGGGTCCTGCTGCCAAGCCAACAACCTCTCGGAGGGGTGCGGGTGTCGGTCGACTCCAGCCACTATGCATTTACCGATTCCGACGGCACTTACGCCATCACGCGACTGGCCGCAGGAAGTTACACAGTGAAAGCTGTTCTGGATGGATACCTTATTTCAGCCCCGTTCTTTAACAATCCGATTGCTGTCGGACCAAGCTTTACCACCGCCGACTTCGTGGCCCTGCCCGGTTCCCAGCAGATTTATACTCCAATGGTTTCCCGAGGCTCCACCTGGAAGTATTTGGATAACGGCAGCGACCAAGGCACCGCCTGGACCTCCTCCCTGTTCAACGATTCAACCTGGCTCTCTGGGCCGGCGGTACTCGGTTATGGACAAGGAAACGAAGCCACGACCATCGGTTACGGGCCGGATGCGAATAACAAATACATCACTTACTACTTCCGCAGCGCATTCACAGTCGTCAATCCTGGCGCTTTCACCAACGCATTCTTGGAAGTGCTGCGGGATGATGGGGTTGTTGTCTACCTGAATGGAACAGAGGTCTTCCGGGATAACATGCCGGCTGGTGCGTTGAATTATAAGACTCTCGCGACAGCTGCCGTGGAGCCTTCCGCGTATTTGAGCACAAACCTTCCGGCGAGTCTCTTAATTGCAGGAAACAACACCCTCACGGCCGAAATACACCAGGCGGACCCGACGAGTTCAGATATCAACTTTGACCTGGCGCTCAGCGGCCTCAGCATCTCGAATGCTTCATTCTTGCAAATTGCCTACGTCTCCAGTCCGGACAACGATCAGGTATTTCCAAACTCCTCCGACGTGCCCATCGCCGCGACCATCCGAAACGGCGGGTCCCCTGTTTCACTGGTGGAATTCTATGGCGACAATTTGAAAATTGGCGAGGACATAGATTCTCCATACACATTTGCCTGGACCAGTCCCTCGCTCGGCAATCACACGCTTAAATTCATCGCCACCTTGCAAAACGGGATGCAACTCACTTCTGCCCCCGTCCGCATAACGATCGAGGCCACGATCCCGCCTATTACCATACTGCCACTGGTGGACACGGGCTCGGTGTGGCTCTTTTATGCCAGTAACGCCGCGCCCACAGGGGCCTGGGCCAACCTCGGGTACAACGACGCGCTTTGGCCCAGCGGTCCAGCCCAACTCGGCTATGGCGAAGGGGATGAAGCCACGACCGTGCCTTTCGGAGGAAATGCCAATAACAAATGGGTGACTGTTTATTTTAGAAAAACGTTCACGCTGGAGGATCCTGCCGCCGTCACGAACCTCATGCTGAACCTGAAACGCGATGACGGGGCGGTGGTGTATCTCAACGGCGTGGAAGTTCTGCGGGACTACATGCCCCCTGGCGCCGTCACTTGGGGGACATTGGCCACCAACGTGCCGGATGATGGACAGATTTTTACCGGTTTTAACCTGGATCCATCTGCCCTAGCTCAAGGGACCAATGTGCTCGCAGTGGAAATTCACCAGAGTGCTATCACCAGTTCTGATCTCAGTTTTGATGCCGGCCTTCTCGCGGCCGCCTCGGCCGTTCGCAGCCGCCACCTCCAGCTAACCACCCCTGCCGATGGATCCATCATTCGTCTGCCTGACGACGTAACACTTTCCGCCGATGCGCTGGCCGGCCTTGGTCTCACCATCAGCAAGGTTGAGTTTTTCGACGGTGCCGAGAAGATCGGCGAAGACACTTCCTATCCATTCGCCTTCACCTGGGGGGATGCCGCCGCTGGCACCCATCAGTTGACCGCCGTGGGGACTGATTCGGGAGGAGGCTCGTTGACCAGCGCTCCTGTCAATATAACTGTGATCAGCCCGCCTGTCGGCACCCAGCTTATCTCCTTCGGCGACGTATGGAAATATATGGATGACGGTTCAAACCAGGGAACGAATTGGTCGAAACGCATCTTCGACGACCGCGCCTGGATGGCGGGTCCTTCGCAGCTTGGCTACGGAGGAGATGGCGAAATTACAACTCTGAGCTATGGCACAAACATTAACGCCCGATACATTACGGCCTATTTTCGGAAAGCGTTCGTAGTTTCGAATCCGTCGACTTTCAGCGGCTTGTTGCTGCGTCTCATTCGGGATGACGGCGCGGTGGTTTACCTGAATGGAGTGGAAGTCCTGCGCAATAATCTCCAGCCAGGACAGGTGAGTTGGAACTCCCTGGCTCCGCTAACGATCAACCCGCCGGATGAGTCCACGCCGGTGGAAACAAATTTAAGTTCATCGCTCCTCCTTGTTGGAACGAACGTCGTGGCAGTGGAGATGCACCAATCGTCCATTACCAGCAGCGACGCCAGCTTCGATCTCGCATTAATTGGTTTAACTTCCACGAATACGGCTCAGGGTGTCTATGTAACAAGCCCCGGAAACAACGCACAATACAACAGCCCTGCCCGGGTTGGCTTGACCGCATTTGCCCAATCCGCAAACGGGTCTGTTTCGCTCGTGGAATATTTTGATGATGCAGCCAAGCTCGGCCAGGCCACAACGCCGCCTTATAGTCTAACCTGGAACAATGGAGCGCTCGGAACCCATTTGGTAACCGCCCGAGCTACCTACGGCGGTGGACTTCTGATGACCAGCCCGCCGGTTTCCATCGTCATTGGCGCTCCGCCGCCGCCGATTGCGCCCGTTTTCCAAACCCTGGTCCGCGCGGGCTCCGATTGGAAGTACTGGGACAATGCCACGGCGGCTGCCATCGGCTGGCAGAATGGTAATTTTGACGACGCAGCATGGCCAGGCGGGTTTGCTCGTTTTGGGTGGGGGCTGGACGGCGAGGTGACACAGTTGACTTCCAACCGCGTGACTCATTATTTCCGGCGCTGGTTTAACGTGGCTAACCCCTCCCAATTGACCGAACTGGCCTTCCAGCTTGTCCGGGATGATGGCGCGATCGTCTATCTCAATGGAGTCGAAGTGTTCCGCAGCAACATGCCAGCTGGGCCAGTCAATGCTTCCACGCTGGCTGCTTCGACTGTCAACACTCCGGAAGAAACCACATATTTCGAAAGCATTCTGGCGACCGCTGGTTCCGGCTTGTTGCAAGGTTCGAACCTCGTGGCCGTTGAACTGCACCAGGGCGGAGCCAATAGCTCGGATGCCGGCTTCGATCTGCAAATCCTGGGCTCCGGCACCACCGAAAGCCGAATCTATCTGGCCAACCCATTGCCAGGCAAAATCTATCCTTCGCCCGGGAACGTCCCTCTCGACGCGCACGCCTCCGCCGCGCCAGGCGACTCGGTGAGCAAGGTGGAATTTTACGCCGACACCAACAAGATCGGTGAGGTGATTTCCGCCCCCTATAGCCTGCTCTGGGAAAGTCCTGCTTTCGGAAATTACAAAATGACAGCCCAAGCCTTGACTGCCGCTGGAACAAGAATGACCTCCGGACCAGTGAATATCAGCGTCAGCTTCCAGCTCTATTCCTCGCAAATTATCTCCTCCAATTCTATTTGGAAATTCATGGACGATGGCTCGAACCAGGGAACAGCCTGGTCGCAGCTTTCATTCAATGACACTGGATGGCGCGCCGGTCCCGCCCGGCTGGGGTATGGAGGCGATGGCGAGGTCACCACGGTCTCCTACGGGCCAAATGCCACGAGCAAATATATCACGACCTATTTCCGGCAATCGTTTATGGCGCCAAGCAACACAGTCGTGACCAACCTGCTCTTCCGCCTGATCCGGGATGATGGCGCGGTGGTCTACCTGAATGGCCGCGAATTATATCGCTCGGACATAGCCGCCG
>JAQGOV010000541.1 GCA_028293425.1 Verrucomicrobiales bacterium | reverse complement strand
GTTAAAGGACAACGAGCCGTCACCGCAGACACCGCTTTACGACTAGGCAAGTATTTCGGAGTCTCTCCCCAGTTCTGGCTGAACCTGCAGACGCATTATGATTTGGAAGTAGAGCAGGAGAAACTTGGAAACCGGCTGGACCAGGAAGTAAAACCCCGAAAGGCTGCATGATCCTGGTGGGAACAAGTGCCAATCGGCAAGCTTCACGCTTCTAATGAACTGGCAGCCAACGATGGAATACCCGCACCGCTCGTCACTTTTCTGTAACCGTAGGCCAAAAGGCGTCGTCGTCAGAATGCGATGATTGTACCTCGTTTAACGATATTACTTGCAAACAATCGCTCCGTTTGGCCCATTTCAGCCCTATATAGCCCGTCCCCTTCCTGCCCTTCTGTGGAAAATGTCCTTCTGTTCTGGACTCCAACCAGACCTTCAGCAATGCTACAATTTAAGAAGCATTCCTTTAGAAGCGTGATATCCATTGTGTTGATTAGAGTAACCATTCAGTCGTAAATCCTCGAATAGTATGCGAAACCTCCTCCTTCTCTGTGCCGGTTTGATTTTAATACAAACCGCCAAAGCGCAAAACAATGCCGAAGTGGTCAGTATCAGCGCGCCAAGCTCGGTACCCGCAGGCCAAACCTTTAGCGCCATCATCACGATGAAGAACACCGGCTTAACCTCCTGGACCACGGCAGCCCGCTACGCTCTGGGTTCAGAAAGCCCCAGGAACAATTCCAACTGGGTTTTCGCCGGCCGCATCGCCTTACCTGCCGAGCCCGTCAACCCAGGAGACGCCCCGGAATTTACTGCCACCTTTACCGCCCCGACCATTCCTGGCGTTTACAACTTCGCCTGGGGTATGGTGCAGGATGGCGCCCAATGGTTCGGGCCGATCGCATCCCAGACCATCCGCGTCGGCAACGGACGCTTTACTCCGGGAGATCTGGTGGTCATGCAGGCAGTCGCGACCGGCAGCGACGCCATCAGCGCCAACGGCGCGGCCATCGTGCTGAACAACTTCTCGCGCTCTTCCCTGAACACCACTTTCGTAGCGGCGATCCCATTTACCGGTCCCAACGCCATCGTTACCGGCAGTTCGCCATTTACCGGCATGATCGATCTATCCACCGAGGGAAGTTACATCGTGGTGGGAGGCTACAATACCAACCTGCCTTACGGCGCGAGCGTCGAGGCTGCTACAACACCTGTTCCCCGCGCCATTGGCACCGTCAACTCTGGCGGACAATTTGCCTTGAACGCTACCACGACCACCGGCTTCACCGGGGGAACCTTCCGTGGCGCGGTCTCTGATGGCCTGAACAATTTCTGGGGCGGCGGTCAGAACTCCGGCATCTATTATTTTGGAAACAATCTCCCGCCCAGGCAAATTTCAAGCCTCGGCACCGGTACCGGCGTTGGCGCCATCCGTAATCTCACGATGGTCAACGGCCGCCCTTATTTCAGCACCAGCCAATTTCCGTCTCCCGGTAATTTTGGCGTGGCCGCTTTCACCAGTGTCGCCCCCACCGCTCCCGATGAACCTGTGTTGGTCATTAACTCCGGCAACACTGTCACCGGGGCAACAGGCACGGCCAATCCGAAGGGCTTTTACATCAACACGAACTTGACCATCGCTTACGTGGTTGATCAACGCACCGCCCCCAACGGAGGCATTTATCGTTACAACGGCACCGGCGCGGGAACGGCGGGAAGCTGGACTTATGCCTACACCATTGCCAATAACCTCTTCGCCAACGGCGGTGCCTTCCAGGAGGTCGTAGCCGATTTCAGCGGCCCCAACCCAAAAATCTACGCCACCGCCGGAGCCGTTGCCACCGGCGTCAATGCCGGCACCAACCTGGTAACCGCCATCGATAACGGTGCCGCTACCACCACGTTCACCCTCCTCGCAACCGCTCCCGCAGGCACCGCCTATCGCGGCCTTGCCTTTGCCCCCCGGCCTGTGACTTTGTCGGTTGCTCGATCCGGAACCGACACCGTCATTCGTTGGAACGGCGGCGGCACCCTCCGCTCCGCGAGCAATGTGACAGGCGAATTCCTGCCCGTCCCCGGCTCGCCCACCAGCCCTTACACCAACACCGCCCCAGCCGAGATCGAATTCTACGGCGTCGGCGCTCCTTAATTGGAATCTGAACAGTCTCTCACTGGCTGGAATCTCAATATGAGATTCCAGCCCTGGGGAGAAGCACTCGAGCACGCAGATCCGGATCGTTCCATAAACCCGCATGCTCCTGGCTTTCGACAGATCCCAGTAGCATCTCCGCGCCGTGGGGCGCTAGAACCCTTCCACATTCTCTTTTCGTTCCCTTGCTGGCCCTCTGTGAAAATTTGGAAAATAATCCCTTCTTTAAAGGGCTGGGACCACCACCGACACGCCTCCCCTTACTCTCCTCTGTCTTTGGCAACTGCGCATAAATTCTGAGTGGTCCGCGTTTTCTGTGGCTCAATCCTTTCCTCATTTCTGACTCAAAAACATTTATCCAGTAAAGTGTCAACGGCATAGCACGTAAACAAGCGGAGGGGGATCAGAATCTTCTGCCCCCATTCTTTCTGTCATGAATTGCCAACCGCACGGTGTGCATTGGAACGGGACCCCAAAAATGGTACAAAACGGTACGACTTCACCCGAAAAATGGTACGGCCCACCGCTTGCCCATCCCATGCCATTGGCAAACATGCCCTTGCCACTCCAGTCCCGACTTCCTCGCTCAGATACCAAAGCGTCAGGATTTCACGCGCAGGCCCGAAGCGCCACGCGGTCAACACCAAGGCCCCTTGCGTTTACTTCCAGACGTGTGAATTTCAGGCAGGGAGTCGACATATGAACGAACAAATCCTCGGCATCCACCACGTGACCGCCATTTGCGATGACGCTCAGACAAATCTGGATTTTTATAGCGGTGTCCTCGGGCTCCGCCTCGTAAAACGCACGGTCAACTTCGACGCCCCCGAGAGCTATCATCTATATTATGGCGACTATTCCGGCCGGCCAGGGACACTCCTGACATTTTTTGCTTGGCCGGGGATTCGTCGAGGGAGGTCCGGCACGGGCCAGGTCAACTTCACCGCCTTCGCCATTCCGCCCGGGTCCATCGACTTTTGGAAAGGGCACCTCGCCCGGAATGACATTACCGCCACTGAAAAGCCCCCGCGTTTTGGAGAAGATTTGCTCGGCTTGACCGACCCGGACGGCATGAGCCTCGAATTGATCGAAACGGAAGCCAGCCCAGGCTTCGTTCCTTGGAAGGATGGTCCTATTCCTGCCGAGTACGCCATTCGTGGCCTTCACAGTGTTACCGCGGAAGAAGAGGGTTACGAGCGCACAGCGAAGCTTCTGACCGATGCACTCGGATTTCATCTCGCACAACAAGAGCGCAATCGTTTCCGCTACAAAATCGGCACCGGCACAGCTGGCAAAACGATCGACCTGCTCTGCACGCCCGATACGCAGCGCGGCATCGTCGCATCCGGCAGTGTTCATCACGTTGCATGGCGCACCGAGAGCGACGTAACCCAGCTCACTTGGCGGAACAAGATCGTCGAGCTTGGCTATAACATTAGCCCGGTGATGGATCGCGACTACTTTCACTCAATCTACTTTCGAGAGCCTGGCGGCGTGCTTTTTGAGATCGCAACGGATCCTCCAGGTTTCACAATCGACGAACCTCTGGAGGAACTGGGCACGCATTTAAGGATTCCCACTTGGCTTGAGCCCGCGCGCTCCCAAATCGAGAAGCTTCTGCCCCCGCTGCACCTTGAGCAAAAAGCCGTGTTATGAGCATCGCGCACGAATTGACTTTCACGCACGAGTTCGTTCCTGCGCCCGCGGGCGAAGCGTCTAAACATACCTTGCTGTTGCTCCATGGTACCGGCGGAAACGAGCATGACCTCCTTGCATTGGGACACCGCATCGATCCTTCAGCGGCGCTGCTCAGTCCGCGCGGGAAGGTGCTGGAACAAGGAATGCCTCGGTTCTTTCGCCGTCTAGCGGAGGGTGTGTTCGACATTCCCGATTTAAAAAGACGTACCCAGGAACTTGCGGATTTTGTGGAAGCCGCAGCCGGTCACTATGGATTGGATCAGAACAGGATAATCGCCGTTGGTTATTCCAACGGGGCAAACATCGCCGCCAGCATGATGCTGCTTCGGCCCGAGGTGCTCCACGCAGCCATCCTGTTCCGGCCCATGGTGCCGCTGGTCCCCGAGCCGCTGCCCGATCTGAGCGACTTCCAGGTGCTGATCGCCGCGGGGAACCAAGACCCGATCATTCCGACGGATGAAACGGATCGCTTGGCCGCACTGTTGCGCAACTCGGGAGCGGAAGTGACCTCCCATCTGGCCAATGCCGGGCATGGTTTAACGGCCGAGGAAATTGATATCGCCGCAAACTGGATAGCAGCAAAGTTATCGATTACATGAGCTCCGAAAGGATCTCATAAGAGCGCAATCGTGCGGAGTGTTCGTAGATGGCTGAAACAACAATCAGCTCATCCACTCCCGTTCGTTCGACGAACTCAGTCAGCCCAACCCGCACCGTCTCCCGGGAACCGACAAAGGAGCAACTGAGCATGGCGGAAGCCTGCTCCTTTTCTATCGGGTTCCAATAAGTGTCAATATCATTAAGGGGCGGCTGAAGCTTGCCCGGCCTGCCGCGGAAAAGATTGGTGAACTGTTGCTGGGCGGATGTGAACAGCCGGCGCGCTTCTGCGTCGGTCTCAGCGGCAAACACATTCACGCCTGCTACGGCGTAAGAACGCTCAAGCTGCTCCGAAGGCCTGAAACCTTCGCGATACGTCTGAAGGGCAGGGATGAGCGCGCCCGGCGCAAAGTGCGAAGCAAAGGCATACGGCAAACCTAACGCTGCGGCCAGTTGCGCCCCGAACAAGCTCGAACCCAGAATCCAAATGGGCACCCTGAGCCCGCCACCGGGCACCGCCTGCACCGCCTGCCTGGCCAGCACCGGTTCAAAATAGGCCTGAAGTTCCGTGACATCCTGCGGAAAAGTGTCGGCCCCGGTGGACGAGCGGCGCAGCGCCCTCACAGTAAGCTGATCCGTTCCAGGCGCGCGGCCCAAGCCGAGATCAATCCTTCCCGGATAAAGCGATTCCAAGGTGCCAAACTGCTCGGCGATAACCATGGGTGCATGGTTCGGCAGCATGATGCCACCCGCGCCAACACGGATTGTCTGGGTGCCTCCGGCAATATACCCAATCACCACCGAGGTCGCCGCGCTGGCGATGCCAACCATGTTATGGTGCTCCGCCAGCCAAAATCGACGGTAGCCCCATCGTTCCGCATGCTGCGCGAGGTCCAGGCTATTGTGCAAAGCGTCGGCGGGCGTCGCTCCCTGCGGAACAAAAGCCAGATCAAGAATTGAAAGTGGCGGCATAAATTAAAACTCCCCTCAAATATCTCTCTTCGGCGGATGCAATGCAAGGAGGCGGACCGGCCTTACTACCGCCATTCGTGCCTCGGGTATCTTCTTTGGAGTTCTTGCTTGAGGCGCGGATAGTGATCTTTCCAAAAGCCCGCAAGGTCCTGGGTGATTTGGACCGGGCGGTGGCTCGGAGCCAGAATGTGCAACTGAAGCACTATGCGGCCCATGGCGATCCGTGGCGTGGCGTTCAAACCGTAGAATTCCTGAATGCGAGCAGCAACATAGGGTTGTCCTCCGGGCACGTAGATTACTTTTGGATGGCGTCCGGAGGGAAGATTCAAGCGTTCCGGGGCGTGTTTCTCCAGAATTTCCTGCTCGGCATTGGAAAGCCAGGTGCGGATCTCTCCTTTGACATCGCGGTCTTTGATCTGGTTATAAGTAAAAGCTCCGTGGCAGAGCTGGGCTATCAATTCATGTTTGTCTTGCTCCTTGATGCATGGCAAAGCTAATTCAGGGCACCATTCGCTGAGTTGGTTCAGGCGCAAAATCCACTGGTCCACTGTTTCATCCCAGTGTTCCAGTTTAAGCCGGCCAGCAAGCACCTCCTCCGCCAGGAGGCGGGCTGCCGCGTCAAGCGGTGGAGGTTCAACAACGCGTGTTTCGATGGAGAGCTCCCGGAAGCGGCTCTCCTCCTTCGCGTGAACACGCCGGGTGGAGGGATCATAGTATGCCTCAAGGTGGCTGGTGATTTCGGCTTCGTAAATCTGACGCAACCACTCCGGTTCGATCTCTGTAGCGAGCGTCAGCATGGTGTTAACATTTTTTTCTTTGCCTTCGATTTCTCGAACCTCAGCAGCCACGAGCAAATG
>JAQGOV010000536.1 GCA_028293425.1 Verrucomicrobiales bacterium | reverse complement strand
CCTGACAGCTCCAAGCGTTGGGTGCCTTTTTATTGGAAAAACAAAGACCCCCGAGGCCGAAAAAGGGCAAGCTACGGTGCTTGCTGAATCACGGTCAACTTATTGAGCGGAGGCACGGGCTGGACTTTCTGGACTTGTCCTCCGGGCCATACAATTTCAAGGTCATCGATCTTGGTAGACATTCCTAGTCCGAATGTCACGGGCAATTCAGATTGGGATAGGTATGAGCGAGTGGGCATGACCTGGCGCGAAAGGACCTGTTTTCCGACGCGGACTTTTACCCAGGCACCGATGGCGTCTCGATTGGACTTTGTGCCCACCAGCTTGAGGCGCAGCCAATGATGCCCGAGTTTCTGATCGTTCCGCAGGAGCAAGGGAGGTCCGTTTACCTGGGTCATGACTACATCCAAATCTCCATCACCATCGATGTCGGCATACGCCGAACCTCGTCCGACGAGGGGTTTGAAAATATCCTCTCCGCACTTTTCCTTGGGAACATCCACAAAGCTGACGCCTTTGCTCCCGCCACGGTTCCAGAACAGCTGAGCGGGCTGGCGATAGCGCTGGCTGGATTGCACTTTGCTGATCTCTTCATCCAGATGGCCATTGGCGGTGAGTACATCCAGCCGGCCATCCAAATCATAATCGAAGAAGAACAGCCCAAATTTGAGAAACAATCGGCTGGCTGGGCCAACGCCTTCAGTGAGCGCCTCGTCGGCAAACAGCAAGGAGTCCCGTTGCGAAACATACAGGGCGTTCATTTCATTGGCGAAGTTGCCAATGGCGATTCCGAGCGCCTCGTCATTGCGGAACCGTGCCGCATCAATGCCCATCGCGCCCCGCGCGCTGCCATACGCGTCAAAGGCCACCCCGGACTTAGCGCCAATTTCCTTGAAGGTGCCATCGTGCTGGTTGCGGAACAGAAAGTTTTGCACGGTGTCGTTGGCTACTACCAGATCGATCCAGCCGTCATTATCCACATCGACCGGGGCGACCGCCAGCGACTTAGCTAGGGGAACACCTGTTGAATTGTTTCGAATCTGAATCCCGCTGGCAGCGGACACATCTTTGAATTTTCCGTTGCCCTCGTTGTGGTACAAGGCCGGGAAACTGCCTTCAAAATTCATAGGCGGTCCGTAAGCTCGTCCCAGGCCCGTGAGCTTGTACCCGACTTGCGCATCAATTTCGCGGGACCAACGCACGTAATGGCAAACGAACAAATCCAAGCGTCCATCATTATCATAATCGATCCAGGCCGAACTGGTGCTCCAATCGTTTGTTGCACCGCCCACACTGGCGGCAACAGTGATATCCCGGAACTTGCCCTTTCCTTCGTTATGAAAAAGCCGGCATTCCCCCACGCCGGTGATGAAAACGTCCGGAAGCCCATCATTATCATAATCCCCTGTGGCCACCCCCATTCCATACAGGCTGATATCCAGACCCGACCCTTTGGTGACATCCGAAAATCTCCCCTGCCCTTCGTTATGATAGAGAGCCATGGTTTGCGGTGCCCCGCCCGAATGCCAAGACCAGTCTGTGGAATTAATGAAGAGCAAATCGGGCCTGCCGTCCCCGTCATAATCCAAGAAGGCAACTCCTCCGCCCATCGTCTCGGGAAGGAGCTTTTCACCGTAGGCGCCATTGTGATGAGAAAAGCGCAGGCCTGCTTCCGCAGTAATGTCGGTAAATTGAACCACCGGAATTTCTTGCGACAGCCTGGCAGGTGAGATTGGAGGAGCTATCTCCGTGGTCCTGGTTGCGCGATCGGCTGGCTTTCTTTGAAACCACCAGAATGCGACTCCGAGCGCCAGCATTGCCCCGAAAACCAGGAGCGAACGGCGAAGGGCTCTCCCGATAATCGCATCATCGGGGCGATCGGGTTTTTCCATGCTGTTTCTTGGTTTATGCGTTAACACGTGGTTCTGAGTGCTGCGTGCTTACAATAAAAGAGAATCATGCTCATAAGTCGAAGCAAAAAGGCCAAAGACCTTGGAGGATAGGGCATTTCGCTTCTCATCAGGTATAAATGCGCACGAACCCCAGAGGATTGGCGGGGCTTTTAACGAGTCGGTGTTTTAGCACTGGTTCACGCTTTACGCCTCGTTTCCCTTCAATACTCTATATCTATTACAATGGTTGAGCGCCTGGTTAGACAAACGTGGCTCCGCTGGCTCCTTGCTTTCGGGCTATGGACCTTCATCGGGCTCTGCTTTGCCGGCCAGCTTTATCTTTCGCGAGCTAACATCGGTGTGCCGGTTTCCTGGCGTTTTGCGATCGAGCGCTCTCTTGCAGACTGGTACGTTTTCGCCCTCCTGAGCATTCCTGCTTTGTGGCTTTCACACCGATTTCGCCTTGAGCGCAACGGTTGGCAGAAATCTGTTCTTATCCATATTATGGGCAGCGCCGCATTTTCGCTCTCCTGGATGGTGCTGCGAGCATTGGTGGAACAATGGGAAAGTGCGCTCACTGAAAATCCGGTCACCTTTTCCGCAGCCTTCAGCCACGCGCTGGTCGCAACCTTCTTTTTCAACCTCCTCATCTACGCGGTCGTGGTGAGCATCAGCCATACAGCCGAGTACTACACGAAATACCAGGATCGGACGCTCCACGCCGCTGAACTGGAAAAACGTCTGACGGAAGCACGCCTGCAAGCCTTGCAGATGCAACTCAATCCCCATTTCCTATTTAACACCCTGCACGCTATCTCCGCCCTCATGCACAAGGACGTAGAAGCAGCCGACCGGATGATTGCGCGCTTGAGTGATTTGCTGCGCTATGCCCTGGAAAGCACCGAGGAACAGGAAGTGACGCTGGAACAGGAAGTCGATTTTCTGGATCGTTACCTCGAAATCGAGAGAACGCGGTTTGGAGAACGCCTCCAGGTTGTAAAAAAGCTTTCACCCGAAACGTTGCAGGCCAGGATCCCCAATTTGATCCTGCAGCCACTCATTGAAAACGCCATCCGCCATGGCATTGAACCCCACGCGCGCAAAGGCGTCGTCGAAATTTCCGCGCATCGTCAAGGGGAGCAATTGGTGGTGCAGGTGCGCGATAATGGGAATGGGCTACCCCCCGGACACACCTTCAAAGAGGGCGTGGGGCTGGCAAATAGCCGAGCGCGGCTTCAACAACTGTATCCGAATGAGCATCGGTTTGAGTTTAATAACGATGGGGGAATGGTGGTAACGGTCGCGATTCCATGGCGTCTCAACTGAGCACAACCGGACTTTTAACTCCATAGACAAGGTCCTGCCGAATATGTGATAACACTCGAAGTGAACTGACCCGATGAAAACTCGCACCCTGATTGCCGATGATGAACCGCTCGCGCGGGAGCGCCTGCGCAAACTATTGAGCGCGGAGCCGCAGATTGATTTGATCGGCGAATGCAGCAATGGTCGCGAAGCGGTCGAAGCCATCCGCAAGGAATCCCCGGACCTGGTGTTCCTTGATGTCCAAATGCCCGAACTGGACGGCTTTGGCGTTCTTCAGGAACTTGAAAAATCCGAGCGGCCGGCGGTTATCTTCGTTACGGCACACGATAAATTTGCACTCCGCGCATTTGAAGTTCATGCGCTGGATTATCTGCTGAAACCGTTCGACCGGGAAAGATTTCAAACAGCGCTGCACCGAGCGCTGGAACACCTGCAGAAGCACACGGCTCGCGAGTTGAATGACAGGCTGAGTGCGCTGCTAGCAGATGTTCGTCAGGAGCCCAAGTACACGGAACGGCTGGCGATTAAATCCAGCGGGAAAGTGGTGTTCCTGAAAGCGAGCGAAATCGATTGGGTGGAGGCAGCCGATAACTATGTCAATCTCCATGCCGGTGCCGAATCCTATTTGCACCGGGAAACCATGTCCGCCCTTGAAGAAATCCTAGACCCAGCTCGCTTCCTCCGGATCAGCCGCTCGACGATTGTGAACATCGACTGCGTCAAAGAGCTGCAGCCTTTATTTCATGGGGAATACTCAGTGATTCTTAAAAATGGTGCGCGTTTGACCTTGAGCCGGGGCTACCGCGACAAGATCCAGCAATTCCTGGGAAAAAACGGTTAGCAGCAATGCGAGCCTCCAATGCGGAGTTAAGACAATCAAAGATCTTCCGGCGTCAAACCCGTGCGCTTCGCAATGCGTGAAAGCATTCTTGAGCCAAGCTCCTCCCTTTCGTGAAACGCAAAACGAAATCAGGCCACCCATCACGGCCGAGGATGTGCGATGCGAGCCGCTTTGTCGCTTAAGCCTCCAGCCGGTCCGCTAAGACACGCAGGGCCAAGGCCTGAACTTTGGCAAGCGATTCTTCCCGAATTGCCCCATAAACGAGAGGTCCCGGGAGGTCCGGGATTTCTGTTATCCAACGTCCATCCGCCTCTTGTTCAACCTCAATTTTCAAGCCGAAACAGCTTTTTAGGAAGCTTTACAATGTCCATTCCAAGTCGGCGCATCTCACTCTCGTGAAGCGAGGAGGTAACGCTGGTTATAAGTCACTGAAGGGGGGTGGTTTGACCAGGTAGAACCCTTTCCCCATCCCGCCCAACCAGCCATTTGCCCCTTCCTTCCGGCTTTTGGCCACAGCATGGTTTTCTTTTGGAGTTTTCGGGATATAAATGGTCTTGCGAACAACGAGTGTCCGTTTTGAGGAATACTTAAGGGTTTGGTAGCCCTCAACCGGGTCGGGACAACCCGGAGGACACCGTGAACGTGGGTTGAAGCGACTGATTATTTGGCTGTGTGGTTATCGTTTTCCGCGCAGCCATTTTTTTGCCCGGATGGGAATGCCCTTCAACAGCTAACCAGGAATTCGAGTATTACATCATGGGCATCTGCTCAGCAGGCGCAATGATGCCTTTGGCAATGGCGTGCCGGGTCAACCCGGCGACATCATGAATGTTCAATTTATTCATGACCTGCTGCCGATGTTTCTCGACTGTCTTGATGCTGATACACAGCTCGGCGGCAATCTGCTTGTTGGCGTAACCTTCAGCGATGAGCTGCAAAACTTCTGCTTCGCGGGTGGTCAGACAGTTCCCTTTTTTCTTAACCACTCCGCCTTTGGCAAAGGCTTCACGGCACTTTTCCATTAAACGTTTGGAGATGCAGGGACTGAAATAGGCATTTCCTTTTTTGGCTTCGCGAATGGCTTTGAGCAGATCGTTGGCGGCAGTTTGCTTGACGAGGTAGCCGGTGGCTCCTTCCTCAATCAATTGTTGCACACGATCGTCATCGCTATAGGAGGAAAGAATAAGGACTTTGCTGGTGGGGACTTCCTTGGTGATCTGCCGCGCGGCCTCGACACCATTGAGTTGAGGCATCACCACATCGAGCAACACCACGTCAGGACGAAGCTTCTTGGTCATGGCCACGGCCAAGCGTCCATTCTCCACCTCGGCGACGACCTTAATATCCTCCGCGGACTCCAAAAGCAGGCGGAGCCCTTCACGAACGACCGTGTGATCATCCGCAAGGAGAACGGTAATTTTATTCGCATCGACCGCCGGACGGTTTCCACCCACCTCCGGGGCGTTCACATCGCGCGGGGTGCGCGAGCCGGTATTTTGTGTTTCAGAAAGCATAGGGGTCCCATTCGTTAACGACGCGCGAATTCAGGAGCTAATATAATAGATAGCTTCCAGACCTCCAAATAGGGTGGTCTACCACCCGTCAAGTTCCAGCGCAAATGGTGTATCGGGATTCCTGGTCGTGCGATTGCATGGCGGGCAGCCAATTTTCGGCAGCCAGCGCCAGCGGCAATCGGCACATGACCAGGGTGCCATTCTTGCCGTTGGCGCGGATGTCCAGTCGCGCATTAATGACGCTGGCGCGATAGCGCATGATGTGCAGCCCCATCCGTTCCGAAGAGCACACGTCGTTCGGGAACGGAATACCATCATTTTTAATGGTAAGCGTGAGGCAGGAGCGATTGGCACCAAGATGAAAGTCCACGCGCTTGCAATGGCCATGCTTAATGGCGTTGGTTAAAGATTCCTGAGCAATCTTGTAAAGCTCCTGGATGGTGCGCTTCGGCAGCAAGCCGGCGTCTCCCTCCACGCGGCAGCGGCACGAAATCCCAAACGTGCTCCGCGCCTTGGCAGCAAGCGCTGAAAGAGCTTCTCCGAGATCGTCCCCTTTCCAATCCATGGCGGCCAATCCTTTGGCAACGTTATGCGCGTGGTCCATGGCCTTGGACAGCAGTTCCTGCAGTTTCCTGGCCTCCGCGGCGACTTCCGGATTCTTTGTGTCCCAGCGGAGCTCCAGGCTTTTGAGGCGCAAGGAAAGCCCTTGCATGACCTGGCCCAGCTCATCATGCAAATCGATTCCAATGCGCTTGCGTTCGCGTTCCGCACTTTCGAGCAACTCCGCTTCCAACCGTTTACGTTCCTCCATTTGGCCTCGCAAGGCCTGGTTGGCTCCCACCAACTCCGAGGTGCGCTCCCGAACGCGTTGCTCCAGTTCCTCGCGAGCCTGGGCGAGTTCCAGGTTGCTCTTCTCGAGGGCGAGTTGAGCCTGAACACGCGCGCGTCGCACTTCAGCTTCCTTCAGTTCGCGTTCCACGGCAGGAGCGAGCCGGGCCAGATTATCCTTCATCAGGTAATCATGCGCGCCCGCTTTCATGGCTCCGACGGCCGTTTCTTCGCCGATGTAACCGGAGACAAGGATGAAAGGCTGGTCGAGGCCTTTTTGCTGAATGATCTTCAAGGCATCCAGCCCGCTGAATTGCGGCAAGCGGTAGTCTGAGATAAACAAGTCCCACCTTTCCTTGTCCAAGGCAGCTCGCAATGCCTTGGCGCTTTCCACGCGCCGCACGGTGACTTCATAGCCTCCGTTTTCCAGCTCATGACAAATGAGCAAAGCATCGGTCTCGCAATCTTCGATCAAAAGAACTCTCAGTTGGCGCTTCATGAACAAGTATTTGATAATGAGTCGAACGGCTGCTGGGAGCAGGTGAATTCTCCCAATAATGGGAGCAACAAGTTTTCTTTACGGCCCCGGAACGCCCAGGGTGAGACAGTAAATTGAGTCTTCGGTTTCGCAACAGGGGCAAAGACCCCACGCCATGCCATCCAGTTCCGAGCATCTGATGCAGATTTTTCGGTGATGAGTTTCGCCTCCGGGCCGGTTTTGGAGTGATAAACTTGCATTTCAGCAAACGGGTTCACTGTGTTATTCCCTCGCCGCCTACACTACCCGTAATGCCTAAAGAGAGTCCGCTCAAGCGGCATTTTGGAGGTTTCCGTTTTTCCCGTCGGAATGCACCTCAGAGAATTCGCGAAGAATCAACATGTGAGAAAAAACAGAATAGCAGGAGGATGGTGGTAGGAGATGGATTCGAACCATCGAAGGCGTAAGCCAGCAGATTTACAGTCTGCCCCCGTTGGCCACTTGGGTATCCTACCGACCGAGCCAATTAAGAGCGCGCAATATGGCCAAATTGGCACAGGTTTGTCAACGGAGTCGTAAGGAAATCTCATGATATTTTGGCCAAAAGCGAAATAATCCTTTGTTTTCAACGTTGAACTTTGCTTCTCAGCTATTAACGTGGACCTATGTTCGACACGCTCAGCGGAAAATTGCAGAATGCTTTCAAGAATTTGCGCGGCCTTGGCAAGATCAGTGAATCCAATATTGCCGAGTCGTTGCGCGAGGTCCGGATGGCGCTGTTGGATGCCGACGTGAATTTTAAGGTGGCCCGCGATTTCATCGAACGGGTAAAGGAGAAATCCTTGGGCCAGGAGGTAATCCAGAGCGTTCATCCCGGGCAGCAAATTGTAAAAATCATCCACGATGAGTTGGTCGACTTGCTGGGCTCGGCGAATGCGGGGTTGAATTTCACCAAAACTCCTGGAGCAATTTTGATGGTCGGTTTGCATGGAGCGGGCAAAACGACTTCCAGTGGCAAGCTGGCGCGTTTGCTCCAAAAGCAAGGCAGCTCTCCGCTGCTGGTGGCAGCAGATGTTTATCGGCCGGCTGCGATGGACCAGCTCGCCACCCTCGGCCAGCAGTTGAATATTCCGGTGTTCATCCGGAAAGGTGAAACAGATGTTTTAAAGATTGCGCGCGAAGCCATGGCAGAAGCCAAAGCGCAGAACAGAAATATCCTCATTTTTGACACGGCGGGCCGGCTTCAAATTGACGAACCGCTGGTACAGGAACTTGTGCAGCTCCGCGACCTGGTGCAACCCGACGAAATCCTGCTGGTGCTCGACGCCGCCACTGGGCAGGAGGCGGTGAATGTAGCCACTCATTTCAACCAGGCCCTGAATATCACAGGCTCCATCCTGACGAAGTTGGACGGTGATGCCCGGGGTGGGGCTGCCTTGAGCATGAAGGCGGTCACCAATAAGCCGATCAAGTTTGCAGGTGTTGGCGAGAAGCTGGAGGACTTTGAAGCGTTTCATCCCGAGCGAATGGCTTCCCGCATTTTAGGAATGGGTGACATCGTCAGCCTGGTAGAACACGCAGCCGAGGCGGTGGACCTGGATGACGCCAAGCGCATGGAAGAAAAAATGCGCAAAGGGCAATTCACCCTGGAAGATTTCCTCGATCAACTGCGCCAGATGAAAAAGCTTGGGTCCCTGGAAAAGATTGTCGGGATGCTGCCGGGTGGTTCCGAGGTGCTGAAGACCACGGATATGGGCGCCCAGGAAAAGGAATTCCGCCGGATGGAAGGAATCATTTGCGCGATGACGCTCAAGGAACGCCGGACCCCGGCCATCCTGAATGCGAAACGGCGCATCCGGATCGCCAAGGGCAGCGGTGTGACCGTGACGGAGGTAAACAGCGTGTTGAACAAATTTTCCCAAATGCAGCAGATGATGAAAAAATTCGGCAAGCTGCAGAAAATGATGGGCCGCATGGGCGGGGGGATGCCCGGATTGATGAGATAAAGGACGATCCAGGCAGGCGCAAGCCCTTGCTTCCGGTAAGTTGGTGCAGAGTTTGCTTATTGGACCCCATGAAGCAGCACATACTGGTTGTGGACGATGAGGTTCAGATCCGGGAACTCCTTGGACTTTACCTCAACAAAAAAGGCTATGCGGTCTCTACAGCCGCGAGTGGCACGGAGGCTCTGAAGTTAACAGGCCGATCGCATGTCGACTTGGTGGTGCTGGACATTGGCCTGGCGGGTGAAGATGGATTAAGCGTGCTCGGCACCTTGAAATCCAGGCATCCCCAAACGAGGGTTGTGATGCTGACCGGCATGGGTTTTGTGGAGGATTTGCTGCAGGAAGCCCAGGAAAAAGGGGCCGATGGATATGTCAGCAAAGTTTTGCCGCTGGATGAATTGCTCCTCACAATTCAACGGAGCCTTGGCCCTTCGACGCTGGCCGAAGCGTGCTAATCGCCTTGCTTTTCTTTGTTGCGGTAGCCAATGAGAGTGCTTCGGCTTTCGGCACTCATTCCCTGCAATTTTAGCTGCTTGCTGACGTAAGTGTCAGCCTCGGCAAATATTGCCGCCAAATTGGACGCGAGGGCATCTCAGGAGTTCAACAGCCCGGCTGGTTCAAATCGGTTCCTCGACTTCAATAAAACCAGAGAGCTGCCGAATGCGCGTTGGGTGGCGCATCTTGCGCAGAGCCTTGGCTTCAATCTGCCGGATACGTTCACGTGTGACCCGGAACTGTTTACCAACTTCCTCGAGGGTCCGCGAATAACCATCGCCTAGTCCGAAGCGAAGCTCGAGCACTTTGCGCTCACGCTCGCTCAGGCTGGAGAGGACGTCCCCAAGCCGGTCCTTCAACAGGCTGAAACTGGTCATGTCCGAAGGATTTTCGGCGGCCTTGTCTTCGATGAAGTCGCCGAAGTTAGTGTCATCGCTGTCGCCGACCGGAGCCTGAAGCGAGATGGGCTGCTGAGCCATTTTCAACACAGCCCGAACCCGGTCGACGGGCAAGTGCATTTCCTCGGCAATCTCTTCAGGGGATGGCTCGCGGCCATAATCCTGGATGAGCTGCTTCTGGGCGCGCATCAGCTTGTTGATCGTTTCGATCATGTGCACAGGGATACGGATAGTGCGCGCTTGATCGGCAATGGAACGAGTAATAGCCTGGCGGATCCACCATGTGGCGTAAGTGGAAAACTTGTAGCCGCGGCGGTACTCAAATTTCTCGACCGCCTTCATGAGGCCCATATTGCCTTCCTGAATCAAGTCCAGGAACGACAACCCGCGGTTCGTATATTTTTTGGCAATGGAAATGACGAGGCGAAGGTTGGCTTCGACCATCTCGGTTTTGGCCTGGAGCGCCTTGGCAGCGAACAATTTCAGTTCGCGGTAAGCTTTCAGAAAATCGGCCGCCGGCATGCGCACAAATTCTTCGAGCGCCTGGACCTTTCTCTGTTCGGATTGGATGACTAATTGTTGCTGGCTTGATTTTCGCTGATCCTCCATGTCCCGGATCATCAGCATACTGGCTTGAATTTTGTCGTAGATATTCTCAGCCACGAGCGCCATCTCTTCCACGACTTTTTGCTTGTAGAAAAATTTCGCGAATGAATCCTGAAGCTTCTTGTCGGCCTTTTTAAAATCTTCCCAATACTTTTCGCGCTTTGGTTTATTGAACGCAGAAATCCATTCGGCGTATTCCTCGTCCACGACTTGGTCCAACTCTCGGAGGTGCTTAATCAACCGCCGCAGGACCTTGAGGTGATCCTCACGGCCCTCGATCTTTTTATCGACAATGACCCGGTCAAAGCGTTCCTTGGGAGGCTCGCAGGTGAGCTTCTCGGCAAGAGCGATGTGTTCTTTGCCAGCGAAGCCGAAGCTATACACAACTCTTTTAAGCTGCGCTTCCGCATCCTCGATGCGCTTGGAAATTTCGACTTCCTGTTCTCGGGTCAAAAGAGGAACCTGGCCCATTTGCTTAAGGTACATGCGGACAGGGTCATCCAGGATGTCCATGCGACCTGTCGCTTTTTCCTCTTCTTCTTCGGGCTCTGGCTGCTTGACCCGGTCCACTTCAGCTTGGTCGACAATCTCAACCTCAAGGCCGCGCAACTTGATGTAAATCTCGTCGAGGTCGTCTGCAGACACGACATTATCTGGCAACGCCTCATTAATATCGCTGTAGGTGAGGTACCCCTGCTCCTGGGCAAGGCGCAGGAGTTCTTTCACCTTTTCCGTTAAATCTACTCCCGATTGAGTCTTGACTGGTTCCAAAGACGCCGGCGCGGATACTTCCTTCTCGCTGGTAGGCAAGTTTTTCACGCCTCCGTTGAGCTCGCGATGACCACGAGAGGCGCTGGGAACTTCTTCGGGCGACTGAGAGGGACGACGGGTTTTCATTTCGGTTTTTCGGGAAGAGCTAGGGTGGGTTGGATGCTTGGCGGCATTTGCTTCGAGTTTCTTCACCTTAGTTCTTGCCATAAGTATTACGCCATCAGGGTTTAGGGACAGCCGCGGAACACGGGCAGCAACTTGCTTTGTTTAGACACAGGGTTCGGCATTGCTGACAGTGTTCATGAGTTTTTCGGAAAGGCAAAATTTTTCTGCCACTCTATTATGATTTTAATTTCGGCAGCTTGTCAGGAAAACTTGAAGAACCATTGGTGAAATGAAAGTTATTGAAAACCAAGGGCAAGCAGAAGAGCGGCACTTAAATTGCTAAACCACAGGTCGTGGCACGGACTGCTGAGCAAAAACCATTGAAAGCATGACTGGATGAACTTTTTTCCAGTCATCTTTTGCATCTCGATTGGTTTTTTAGCCTGCTGGGGGCTCATACCGTTCATCCGCAGGTTTATCGAGCGCAAGAAAGGAACTGTCCGAGGCGGGGAGTTCCATCATACCCACAAAAATGCGGTGCCGCGATTTGGTGGGCTGGCCCTGGCGGCCGGATTTGCCGCCGTAGCGGTAAGTGTCCTGATGTTGACCCCAATTACTGTCACTCCCATTACCACCCGCCTGGGGATGATCCTCGGATCGCTTGCGATGTTTGGGCTCGGTTTTTGGGATGACATCAAACCCATTGGCGCCAAGGTGAAACTGCTGGGCCAATTCATCATCGCGTCAGCAGTCTTTGCGGCTGGAATCAAAATCGAAATGTTCAAGATTCCATTTCTGGAGCAGCAGCTCTATCTCGGCGCTTTCAGTTATTGTGCCACGGTCCTGTGGCTGGTCACCCTGACTAACTTAATCAACCTGATTGATGGGATCGATGGACTGGCCGGGGGGATTAGTTTTATGCTCATGTGCCTCCTGGCGAACATGGGAATGGGGGTGGACTCCATGTTCACGACGTTGCTCTCCGCAGGCACTGCGGGAGCGATCCTGGGTTTTCTTTATTACAATTTTCCTCCGGCTAAAATTTACATGGGAGATGGCGGCGCTTACTTCCTGGGATTTCTGATCGGCACGCTCTCCATCTCCAATTCCCATAAGGGGTCGGTGGCAGCAGCGCTGATCGCTCCGGTCTTCGCGCTGGCTTTACCAATCGCGGACGTGACCTTCGCCATCGTCAGGAGGGCGTTGAAAGGGCTACCCATTTTCAGGCCGGATCGAAAGCATATTCATCATCGGCTGCTGGATTTCGGCCTGTCGCGGGAGCGCGCGGTGCTTCTGCTTTACTCGGTTTCAATCGTTTGCCTGTTGCTGGCGTTCGGGGTTTTTTGGCTGCAAGGCCGGCTGCTGCCGCTTTTGCTGGGCTCGCTGTTTCTGATCGTCGTGGCGGCCGGGAGGTCTTATGGCCTGGTAAAAGGCTGGATGGCGATGGCTAAATCCATCTCGCTTCGCCATGAAACACGGTATGCATTGACCCTGAACCGCTGGCTGGAAATGGAAGCGGAACGATGCGATTCCATTTCCAAATTGTGGGAGGACTTTCAGTTTGTTGGAGCCAAACTTGGGTTTTCCGAACTCACGTTGAAGCTGGAGGATGGAACCAGGAGTTGGAAATCTGTCGAGGATCGGGAAATGGCAGGCGAGCTTCGACGGACACGTCATGAAATGCACGGGGGCACCACCATTGAATTTGCGGGAGACTCAGCAGTTCTGCCGGACAAGCTTTTTGAACTGTTGACCGAACTGGCGGCGGAGAGCTGGCAGAAAGCCGCTCGTCGGTGGGAGGAGATTCACAGCGCGCCGGTCAAATTTGCCTCGGCGGCTTCTCCTGATACCGCATTTTACAAGCGCAAGCTGCAGCGTTTGCACGAACCTTCCATCGCTGCGGGCTTTTGGAACCGCAAGGGCGGGCTGGCCGAGCCGGCGAGCTAGTGCTCTTTGAGGATCTCCCGAAGCTTTCAGCTTTTTCTTAAGCATGCCCTTCTATACTCTTCGCTCCATGATCCGCGTTCTGGTTGAAGCACCACGCTGGCTTTTGCTGGCGGCCCTGGTTTTTGCACCGTGGGCTTATGGCTCGACCCGGCCGTGGGGCATTCGGCTGCTGAGCATTGGGCTGGTGCTCATCACAAGCTTGTGGCTGCTGGAATGCCTGTTTCGCCGTAAACGCCCCCAGGTTTCCTGGCTGCCATTAAGCGCATCGCTGGGTTTGATCGCTCAAGGCTGGTGGATGGCGATCAACGCGAAGTCTATTTTCGATCCTCAGTTGATGATCCTGTTTCCAACCAAGCCGCTGACGGACGCGTTGCCGGGTTCCGCGGATGGGCTGCTGTCGTCCGTGGCGATGTTGTTGATCACGGGTTTGCTCGGAGTTTTTCTCTTCACGATTGATCTGGCATCGCGACCCCAATGGCGCCGGCGGCTTTGGTTGACCATGGCTTTAACGGGTATTTCGATCGCCATTTTCGGCATCGTCCAGAAGGTTGGCGGCACTCCCGTTTTGGCTTGGGTGTGGGAAGATGCGAAGCAGGACATCAATAATAATTTTGCGATGTACCGTTACCGAGGCAATGCGGGCGCATTCCTCAACATTTGCCTGCCGCTGGCGGGGGCGCTCGCCTTTCTGGCCTTCCGCAGAAGTGGCAATCAGTGGGGCCGCGCCTTGTGGCTCGCGGGGTTTTTGATCGTAGCCACCGGGGTGCAGTTGAATCCCTCCCGGCTCAGCTGGTGCATTGCCATGCTGCTGCTGGCAGGTTTCGGAGCTCATCTGATTTATCATTTGTGGAAAGAGATGGAGGGGAGTTTTTCATTTCGCCAGCTGGCAGGTTACGGAGTGATCCTGCTGTTCGTGCTGGGTACTCTGGCAAGCATCAGTCTGTTCGGCGGCTGGGAAACAAGCTGGGGGCGGATGAAACAATTAGGCGTGGATCCATCCGACCGAAGCCCGACGGAGATTTACGTCCACATGGTCCCCAAAGCAGGGCTGCTTGGGTTTGGGCCCGGGACTTTCCAAGTGGTGTTCCCGAATTATCAGCATTCCTATAATTTCGGGGATCGGCAGGTGCCCGAGTTCTGGACCGCGCATTTCTGGCCCCACGCTCATGAGGATTACCTGGAGTATGCGATTGAATGGGGCTGGCTGGGAGCCGCAATGTGGGCGGCTCTGATTTTCGGGGGCATCATCCTGGGAATTCGACGGTTCCTCGTTTCGAGAGAGTTTGAATCACGGTGGCTCCTGTTCTGCAGCCTGCTCGGCATTGCGGGGACTCTCTTGCATGCCTTCCTGGATTTCCCACTGCAGATCGCTTCCATCCAATTATACTTTTTCGTGCTGCTTGGCATCTGCTGCAGTGGCAAAAGAATCGAGGATTCCGAAGCGCAAAGAAAAGCAACGCGGCCAGAGACGGTGGAGGGTTGAGGGAGTTACAGTGGAAGCGTTGCCCAGGCCGCTTGAGCTTACTTCACAAAGTCAGGGGTCAAAGCGTCGCCAGGTTTGACGCGTGTGGAGACGGCGGCCGCATCCGGAACAGTTTTCATGAGCAGGTCATGAAAGGCAGCAACGGCGGCATCGAGATGAAAACGGCTGGCGATTTTTTCGGCGTTGCTGCCCGCGGCTCGCAAGCGCTCGGGCGTCGCGAACCAGTCGATCAGAGCCTGCTTGAGGCCGCTGGCGTCGGCGGGGTTGAAAACCTCGCCACAACTGTGCTCCTTGATCAGGCGGGCTACTTCGCTCTTTTCCGGCCCAATGAAAAAGCATGGGCGCCCGGCGGCAAAAATTCCATAAGCTTTGCTGGGAACCACCAGACCCGAAAGATTTTCCCGCATGGAGACCAGGTGAATGTCCGCGGCCTTCAAACAGGCGCCCAGTTTTTTGAACGGCTGTGATGACAGGAATTGAACATTTCTCAATTGCAGGCGACTCGCCTGATCCTTGACCCAGGCCAACCGCGGGCCCGTTCCTACAAAAAGGAAGAGCATTTCCGGATGGGATAACTGGAGAATTTGAGCGGCCTTGATGATGGATTCGAAGCAATGAGCCAAACCAAGGTTGCCCGAATACGTGATGAGGAATTTGCCATCAAATCCATGCTGCTTCCGGAAATCCAACTCACATTCCGGAGCAGCCTGAGCCCAGTTGGGGATGAGGTGGATGTTGTGCTCCCCTACCCCGCGATGCAGGAGGCGTTCGGTCATGCAGCGGCCGAGGGAGATGACTTTTTGTTG
>JAQGOV010000531.1 GCA_028293425.1 Verrucomicrobiales bacterium | reverse complement strand
GTGTTTGTCGCCAACCACAACGAGCGCGCTGAAGCTGAAACGGCGACCACCCTTTACTACCTTGGCGGAGCGGTTAATGAACACTACCTTTTCAGAGATCTCATTTATCGGCTTGCCGTCAGCATTGAGGAATTCGGTTTGGCCTTCGCCTGGAGGACGGCCTCTACGAGGACCACCGCGACCAAAACCACGACCGCCGCCTCTGCCGCCTAAATTTCCGCTGTCTTTAATCATATCTGCTAAAACTTACTCTCTTGTTAAATTAAAATTGCAGGCCGCCTTCGCGGGCTGCGTCGGCAAGCGCTTTGACCTTGCCATGAAACTTTGCTCCATTGCGATCGAACACCACCGCTTTGATACCTTTGCCGATAGCGGCTTGGGCAGCGAGGGACCCAACTTTCTTGGCGCTCTCGACATTGGCGGCCAACTTCTCACGATCAGACACTGTTTTGGCGCGTGTCGACGTGGAAGCGACGGTTACACTGGTCGAGTCGTCGATAAACTGCACGTAGATGTGTTCGTTGGTGAACCGAACGCTCATGCGGGGGCGCTCCTTGGTACCAACGATCTTTTTGCGGATGCGGAAGCGGCGAAGCTGCTTCAGTTTTTGTTTGGTTTGGATTTGCATTTGTGTGAGACCACGGATGTAGCCGTGGTCGATAAAAATTATTGGACTGTCTTGCCTTCCTTGCGGATCACCTTTTCGTCGCTATAGCGCACGCCCTTGCCTTTGTAAGGCTCAGGAGGATAATACGAACGCAATTCGGCGGCCACTTGGCCAACCACCTGCTTGTCAGGGCCTTCGATAGTTATTTTGGTATTTTCGTCGACGGTGACTTTGATCTGCTCAGGCAGAGCATAATTGACCGGATGAGAGTAACCAAGGCTCAGATTGACGTTCTTACCTTGAACGGCGGCTTTGAAACCGACGCCTTGAATTTCCAACTTCTTGACGAAGCCCTCGCTCACGCCTATCACCATGTTGTTCACAATGGAACGTGTCAGGCCGTGCAAAGCTTTGGATTCGGAGTCTTCACCGGTGCGGGTGACGACAACATTGGTGCCTTCCAAGGTGGCGACCGCTCGGCGGGGAACGTCAAAATTCAGTTTGCCCTTGGGGCCTTCCACAAGAATCTTCTGGCCCTTTATCTCCACCTTGACCTTGGCGGGGATGGGAATAGGGAGTTTGCCAATTCGTGACATAAATCGAGTCCTTTAAAATTACCAAATATAGCAGAGTAACTCTCCGCCCAAATTGTTTTTACGAGCCTGGTTGCCGCTCATTACACCCTGTGGGGTGGAAACGATGGCAATGCCCATACCGCCAAGCACCCGGGGGATCTCGGTCGAACCGACATAGCGGCGCAGTCCGGGTTTGCTGATGCGGCGCAGGCCTTCAATGACCCCACGGCGTCCTTCATACTTGAGCTTCAGCTTCAGCTTTTTCAAGCCCTGGCCTTCCACGCTGTATTCGCTTATGTAACCTTCGCGTTTGAGGATAACTGCAATGCTCTCCTTCATTTTGGAGTGGGGCAGTTCCACCGCCGGCAGCAGCGCGCTGTGGGCGTTGCGAATCCGCGTGAGCATGTCTGAAATCGGGTCTGTCATATATCTCTTAAAATTACCAACTGGCTTTGGTGATGCCGGGAATCAGGCCGTTCAGGGCCGCTTCACGGAACGTCAAACGGGAACAGGCGAATTTGCGCATGTAGGCATGTCGACGACCGCTCATCGAACAGCGGTTCACGACCCGCACAGGGCTGGCGTTCCTCGGCAGATTTGACAAGCCAGCGTAGTCCCCCTTCGCTTTCAGTTCGGCACGGATCGCGGCATATTTCTTGACCGTGTCCCGTTTTTTCTTATTGCGTTCCAACCAAGATTGTTTTGCCATAAAATTATTTCGCTTCAGCAAACGGCATCCCCATCATCTTCAACAATTCCAAAGCCTCCGCGTCGGATTCGGAGGAGGTCACGATAGTGATGTCCATGCCCTGCTGTCTTTTGATTTTTTCCAGTTCGATTTCAGGAAACACCGTCTGATCCGAAATGCCTAACGAATAGTTTCCCCGACCATCAAACGACCTTGGGGAAATCCCACGGAAGTCGCGGATACGAGGAAGCGCCGTCGCCACCAGCCGATCAAAAAACTCATACATGGCTTCGCGGCGGAGGGTGACGTGGCAGCCAATGGGCTGGTTTTCCCGCAATTTAAAATTGGCGATGCTCTTCCGCGACTTGCTGATGACGGGCTTGCGGCCTGTAATCATCGTCATGTCCTTTGCGGCGTCATCAATCGCGCCTTTTTCCAAGGAGGCACTCACGCCCATGTTCACCACAATCTTTTCCAGACGGGGAACCTGATGGACGTTTTTATATTGCCGCTTTGCAATTAAAGCGGGTTTCACTTCGTTATGGTATTTTTCGAAAAGTCTAGGTTTCATTCGCTTTTCTCCGGGTTTTGCCGGAGCGCTAAGTTTTTTGAGCTGTCAATAGAACCGATCCACGGAATAAATCAAGCCTGAGCTGGCGCGGGAGCTCCACGTTTGGAAGCCCGCGAATCGAAACGCTCAGCGGCCATCACGTTTGATATGTGAATGCTGCCTTCGCGCTCGATAATGGCGCCTTCAGGGCGGTTTTGGTTGCTGCGAGCCTTCGTGTGCTTCTTAATCATTTTGACGCCTTCCACGATGACTCGGTTTTTTTCGCGCAGCACCTCGATCACCTTGCCACGTTTCCCTTTTTCAGTACCGGAGATAACAACGACCTCCACGCCCTTTTTAACATGAAATTTCTGCATATCTTAAATAACCTCCGGAGCCAGGGAGATGATCTTCATAAAGCGCAGGTCACGTAGTTCGCGTGCAACTGGGCCGAAGATCCGGGTTCCCTTCGGGTTTTGTTCCTTGTCAATGATGACAACGGCATTCGAGTCGAAACGCAGATAGGAGCCATCGCTTCGTCGAATTGGCTGGCGGGTCCGGACGACCACGGCGTCAACCACATCGCCCTTTTTGACGGAGCCATCGGGGGAGGCTTCCTTGATATGTGCTTTAATGATGTCCCCGACGCGGGCGTAACGTTGGTTGCGCCCGAGGACACCAATGGCCGCAGCGCGTTTGGCGCCCGTATTATCGGCCACGTCTAGAATAGAACGAATCTGTAACATAGAAAATAGTCCGATTATCCGGCCACCGGAGTGGCGTCGGCATTACGTTCAACAACTTCAATCAGCCGCCACCGTTTGGTTTTTGAGAGCGGGCGGGTTTCCTCAATGCGCACGCGATCACCAGGGCGAGCCTCGCCCTTTTCGTCATGCGCATAAAACTTTTTGTACTGTGTGATAACCTTCTTGTAGTCAGGGTGCGGGAAACGGCGTTCAACACGCACGATGATGGTTTTGGCCATCTTGTTGGAGATTACCTCTCCGACTCGCTCTTTACGCTTGCCCCGAACAATTGCAATGGATTCAGCCATAATAAATCAGTTAAGCCGCTTTGTTCCGTAGCGCGGACATTTGGGTTTCAATGCGCGCAATATCCTTGCGCAGAGTGCGCAGGCGGGCCGGCTTCTCAAGCTGGCTGCTGGCCTGCTGTAGCCGCAGGTTAAACATTTCCTGGCGAAGATCGCGGCTTTTGGCGGCGAGCTCGGTCAAGGTTAAATCTTTGAATTCAGACATCTTCATACCAATCGTTCCTTTATGCCATGTGATGGCGGGAGATGAATTTCGTTTTGATGGGCAGCTTGGTGGCAGCCAGACGCATCGACTCGCGGGCTACAGCTTCGGTTACACCATCCACCTCAAACAGCACATTGGCTGGACGAATCACGGCAACCCAGGATTCCAGCGGACCTTTTCCCTTACCCATTCGAGTCTCAAGGGGCTTCTTGGTGAAGGATTTATGCGGGAATATTCGGATCCACACCTTACCTCGTCGTTTCATGTACCGCGTGATAGCGACACGGGCAGCCTCGATCTGCTTGGTATCGAGCCAGCAGCGTTCCATTGCTTGCAATCCGTATTCGCCGAACGCGACGGTCGCGCCTCGGTAGGCCATCCCGGCACGGCTTCCGCGGTGCATTTTGCGGTACTTAACTCTTGCGGGCATCATTGCCATAACAAAATCTCCAAAAAATATTAGGTGGTTGGAGCCGGCGCAGCAGCGTGTGGCTGCTGTTGGGGCTTCTCTGGTTTCATTTCACCTTTGCAAATCCAGCACTTCACGCCGAGTTTGCCATATACGGTGTTGGCTTCAGCGAAGCCGTAATCAATATTCGCGCGCAGGGTATGCAGTGGCACGCTTCCTTCGTGGTAGGTTTCCACACGGGACATTTCCGCGCCGCCCAATCGGCCAGCACAACGGATTTTAATGCCGTCAGCTCCGAAATCCATCGCGGTTTGCAGTGACTTCTTCATTGCCCGACGAAAGGAAACACGGCGCTCCAACTGCAGAGCAACATTCTCCGCTACCAGCTGGGCGTCGATTTCAGGGCTCTTGATCTCCATGATGTCGACATAGATTTCCTTCCCCGTCATTTTGCTCAGCTCTTCTTTAAGCTTGTCGATTTCCGCTCCTTTGCGGCCAATCACGACCCCGGGACGAGCAGTCATGATCGTGATCCGGCAGCGGGTTGCGGCTCGTTCGATTAGAATTTTGGGGACCGAAGCCGACTCAAGCTTTTTCTTGAGCAATTCGCGGATCTTGCGGTCTTCATTGAGCAGCTTGCCGAATTCTTTCTTTTCGGCGTACCACTTGGAGCGCCAGTCGCGAGTAAGCGCGATGCGCAGCCCGATAGGATTGGTTTTTTGACCCATACTTTATTCGTCAGTAAGAATGATTTTTACGTGGCAATTCCGCTTGATGATCGGACCAGCCGAACCGCGGGCCTTCGGAGTAAAACGCTTGTAACTGGTGGCAGTCCCGGCCACGGCTTCACGCACGCGCAATGTCTCGGCCTTCGCGCCTTTGTTATTTTCCGCGTTGGCGATAGCAGACCTGAGCGTCTTGGCAACCACCCGGGCGGATTTGCGGGGCACCACGGCCAGAACAGCCTGCGCCTGAAGCGCGGGCAAGCCCTGGATTTGGCGCACCACTTCGCGCATTTTCTGCGCGGACATGCGCACGTTCTTTGTAATGGCTTGAACTTGCATAGGCTATTTAGCTTCGGCCTTTGCCGTATGAACACCGTGTTTCTTGAAGGTTCGTGTCAACGAAAACTCACCCAGGCGATGTCCAACCATGTTTTCGGTCACGAAAACGGGGTTAAACACTTTGCCGTTGTGCACGTTGAACGTCAACCCAACAAAGTCTGGAGTGATCATTGAGCGGCGCGACCAGGTCTTGATCGGCGTCTTTGATTTTGTATCACGAGCCTTCTGGATTTTTTCCAACAGGTGGCCGTCCACAAACGGACCTTTTTTGATAGAGCGTCCCATAATCTTACTTCTGCTTCATTGGACGGCCATTGCGCCGCACCAAAATAAATCGATTGGAGGTTTTGGTTGCTTTTCGAGTCTTGCCGCCTTTGGCCACAAAACCCCACGGGGAACGGAGCTGGAGCCAGCCACCGCCGCCTTTGGACTTACCTTGACCGCCGCCGTTCGGATGGTCCACAGGGTTCCGGGAAACACCCCGGTTGATGGGGCGAATACCACGATGACGAGACCGACCCGCTTTCCCGAGCACCACTTTCTCGTTCTCCGTATTACCGACCTGGCCAATCGTTGCGTAGCAGGCATTATGAACAATCCGAATTTCTCCGGATGGCAGGCGAATCTGCGCATAGCCCTCGTCCCGTGACATGACCGTCGCCGAAGTTCCGGCCGTCCGAACGAGCTGACCGCCCTTGCCTGGGCAAATCTCAAGGTTGTGGATCGGCAGACCCACTGGGATAGCGCTAAGTGGCAGACAGTTGCCGAGTTCCGGCGGTGCGGTTGGACCGCTCATGATCTTTGTTCCAACCTGCAAGCCATTCGGGGCCACGATGTAGGTCTTTTCTCCGTCCTTATACTCGAGCAAGGCAATCCGCGCCGTGCGACAAGGATCATACTCAATCGCCACCACGGTGGCTTCCATGCCGTGCTTTTTGCGTTTGAAATCAACCAAGCGCAGCTTCTGCTTGTGACCACCACCAATCCCTCGAGAGGTCATCCGGCCGTAATGATTGCGGCCGCCGGTTTTTTTGCGAGTTGTGACGAGCCGCTTTTCAGGCTTCGTTTTTGTGATATCGCTGTTATCCGCCCCCGTAATGTAGCGAGTGGACGGGGTCAGCGGTCTAAAAGTTTTTACTGTCATAAATATCTAAAAGCTTAGGTTAAAACAATCTTGTCCCCTGCCTTGAGAGTAACAATTGCCTTTTTCCAGTTTTCATCTTTACCGGATTGGGCGGTGCGCTTTCGGCGGGCTTTGCCGCGCACGTTCAACGTGTTGACGCGAAGGACCTTCACCTTGAACAGGTCCTGAACCGCCTGCTTGATTTGGATCTTGTTTGCGCGTGGATCAGCAACAATCGTGTACTGATTGTATTTTTCGGCCTGACGGGTGCCTTTTTCAGTCAGGCGGGCGGTCCGAATAATGTCGAAAGAGTTCATGCGATTAATCCTGCAAACGGGCTTCAAATTTTTCAAACGCGCCGCGCGTAAACACCAGTTTATCACTCCGAAGGAGTTGGTACGTATTCAGCATGTCGGCGGTTGACACTTCTACTTTCTCGAGATTGCGGGAAGCCAATTTCAAATTGTTCTCCAGCGCCGGAACCACGAAGAGGGTTGTGCCGGTTAATTCGAGCTTCTTTAGGACTTCCGTGAAAGCCTTGGTCTTGGAGCTCTCGAGTTTGATGTCGTCCACCACGAGGACATCACCAGCATTGAGGCGTTCCGTCAGCACTTTGCGCAAAGCAAGCTGCTTGGTTTTTTTGCTGGCCTTTTTGCCGAAGTCGCGGGGCTTGGGACCAAATACCACACCACCACCGACCCAGAGAGGAGATGCAAATGAACCAGCGCGAGCGCGGCCGGTGCCTTTTTGGCGCCAAGGCTTTTTACCCGTACCTGCCACTTCTCCCATGGTTTTGGTGCAAGCTGTGCCACTGCGCTGGTTGGCATTATATGCCACTACAACGTCATGCACGGCCTGCGTACCCCTGCCGCCTTCAATCATCGTGAACTTCACTTCGAGTTCACCCTGGCTTTTTCCATTGATATCTTTAACAGCGAGCTTCATGTGATATTACTTTTTGGCGGCGATTTTGGCGATGGCTTCAGCCTTTGCAGCCTTTGCTTTTCCAACGGGGGGCGGAGTCTTTTTAACGGTGCCTTTCGGAATCTTCTTCGACTCACGAATAACAACATAGTCCCCTTTTGAACCGGGGATGCACCCTGCAATCAGCAAGAGATTGTCGTCATTGCGCACCTGGATAACTTCCAAATTTTGTGTCGTGCGCTGCACTTGGCCCATGTGCCCTGGCATTTTCATGCCGCGGTTCACCGTTCCAGGAAACAAGCGGCAACCGATAGCGCCGCCGCGCCGATGCCAGCCCTTAGCACCGTGGGTTGAATCACCACCCCGGAAGCCGTGACGTTTAACAACACCTTCAAAGCCGCGGCCTTTTGTCACACCAATCGCATCCACATAATCGCCGGAAGCGAAGATATCGGCGCCAACGGTGTCACCTGGCTTTACGTCTTTGGAGAAATCGCGAAACTCCTTTATACGCTTAAAGGCGGGAGTGCCATACTTCTTAAAATGCGCGAGCAATGGCTTTGTGACGCGGCTTTCCTTCTGTTCATCAAATCCGAGCTGAACGGCCTTATAGCCATCCGTATCCACGGTTTTGCACTGAATGACACGATTTGGCCCAACGGCCACAACCGTTACAGGGATCAGCAAACCCTGCGCGTTATAAACACGGGTTTGGCCCAATTTCTTTCCTAGAATTCCAAGTGGCATAAAATTAAATCTTGATTGTGATGTCGACGCCCGCAGGAAGATTGAGCTTCTTCAGCTCGTCCACGGTTTTAGCAGTGGGTTCGATGATATCAAGCAGGCGCTTGTGTGTGCGTTGCTCAAATGTCTCCTGGGACTTTTTGTCTGAGTGGGGCGACCGAAGAACGGTGAACCGCTCCACGCGAGTCGGCAGCGGAATGGGCCCAGCCACACGAGCTCCGGTGCGTTTGACGGTCTCGACAATGTCGTGAGCCGACTGGTCGATAACGCGGTGATCGAAAGCCTTCAACCGAATACGAATACGTTGTCCTGCCATAAAAAGAACAAAAATCTAACAGTTAATCTGGGTTAAGTGCGCGCTGCCGGTTTCTTGGCAGCCGCATCCAAAAGAGTTGTCAACACGCTATTTGGAACCTGTTCGAAGGTTAGCGGCTCCATTGAGTAGGAAGCGCGTCCCTTTGACAGCGAGCGGATAGCTGTAGCATATCCAAACATTTCTGCAAGCGGAACTTGTGCATTAAGAATTGTTTGTCCGCCTTTTGCGTCAATACCATTGATAACACCGCGGCGGCGATTGATATCACCAAGCAGATCACCCTGGTATTCATCAGGAGTGGTCACTTCCACTTTCATGATGGGTTCCAACAAAATCGGGTTCGCCTTCTTGAAGGCGTCCTTTAGCGCGAAGATGCCTGCCATCTTAAACGCCAATTCATTCGAGTCAACTTCGTGGAAAGAGCCATCCACAACCTTGACTTTCATGTCGATCACCTGATAGCCGGCATATACGCCGCCACGAATCGCTTCCTCAATCCCGTCGATAACAGCCGGGATGTATTCCTTGGGAATCGATCCACCGACGATTTTATTCAGGACTTCAACACCCTTGCCCTTTTCATTAGGTTCAACAGTGATGAGTGCGTGACCGTATTGACCACGACCGCCTGATTGGCGAATGAACTTTCCTTCGCCTTCTGCTGACTTCGTAATCGTTTCGCGGTAAGCAATCTGAGGAGCGCCGGTGGTTGCATCCACCTTGAACTCGCGTTTCAGCCGGTCAATGATGATTTCCAAGTGGAGCTCGCCCATCCCAGCAATGATTAGCTGCCCAGTTTCCTCGTTGGTAAAGCATCGGAATGTCGGATCTTCCTCAGCCAAACGCTGCAAACCTTCTGAAAGTTTATCACGATCAGCTTTCGTTTTCGGCTCAACTGCCATGCTAATGACAGGCTCAGGAAACGTTGGAGGCTCGAGTGTCACATCGAAAGTTTCATCACAAATCGTGTCACCAGTGGTGATATTTCGCAATCCCACCAGCGCGGCGATGTCCCCGGAGTAAACCGACTCCACGTCTTTCCGTTCACTCCCCTGAATCACCATCAGGCGGCTGACGCGTTCGCGTCTGCGAGTCCGAGGATTATAAATATTGTCCCCCTTCTTCAGCTGCCCCGAGTAAACGCGGAAAAATACCAGCTTGCCGGCGTATG
>JAQGOV010000520.1 GCA_028293425.1 Verrucomicrobiales bacterium | reverse complement strand
GGGCGGGAAGCTCCGCCAGGGAGGGACTCACACCCTCAGTGCGCGCTCGCTCTCAAGCGCACTATCACCTTGCTTCAGCAAGGTGCCAAAAGGACCCCAATACACTTCTTAACCCGTTTCAGCGGTTTACGTGACTAAATTTGCACGTCCTTCTGATTAGTGCCCAGGGATCGGGATTCCCAGGAAGTGAGGAATGGTGGCCATCATACAGCCATGGTCACTCTTTCTATTGTGGCTTGGGTGTGTGCCCAACGGAACTGAACGAAACCGGACTATCTTCATTTCGGAAACCTGGGATCGCCAGAATTTGGACTCGCCTCCCACAATCGTCATGTTTTACTTTCATCCAATGCGAGAGCTAGCCGCCATCCTGGATATCAACGGCCCCGTCTTTTATACCATCAGCAAATTTTTATGGGTTTTGCAGTTGGGCCTCATCTTGCACGTCTACAAAACCGGCCGTCCTTATTATTGGATTTGGATTCTCTTTGGCTTTCCGATCGCAGGAGGCTTGGCTTATACCTTCATCGAAATCCTTCCTGAGTACCGTCGTCCAGGCATGTCAGTTTTCTCGGTTTTCCAAACTCGTCGAGGACGGATCAAGAAGCTAAAAGAGAAGCTGGAGGAAACGGATACCGTCCAGAATCGTATCGCTCTTACGGCAGAACTAAGGCGAGCAGGACGTCTTGAGGAAGCAGAAGAGGTAATGTTGGAATGTCTGCACGGGGTCTTCAAAGACGATCCTTATACCCTGTGCGAGATGGGCCGGGTCTACGCGGACAGGCAAAAATGGAAAGAACTCCTGAACACCATTGGCAGCGCAAACCAGGACCAGGACCGGATGATTCGGGCCCACCTGGAATTATTGCAAGCGAGAGGGCTGGCGGGTTTGGGTCAGATGCCCGAAGCGGAGGCCATGCTCAGGCGGCTCTCGCTTAGCCATCTGGGTGAGGAAGCGCGGTTCCGTTTGGCGGTGCTGCTGGCTCAAACAGATCGCAAAAAGGAAGCGGAGCAGCTCTTCCATGAAATCGTGAAGAAATTCAGGAAAGGCAACCGGAGCTGGCGGAAAACTGAACGTGAATGGTTCAAAGCTGCCAAAGTGCAATTGAAGGCGTTGGAGGCTTGAGCAGAGTCCCGGCAGGAAATTAAATTCCACCTGAAGCCTATTAATCATGAAAACGCTCCACTTTGGTTTGATCCTACTGATCACTTGCTCAACCGTTCGCGGCCAACTGCAAGTCCCCGCTTTTACTGCCTACACCGAGCCCAATGCCAACGCGTCGAGGATTTCGCCAACGTCCGGCATCACCGGCTGGAAAGATCCCGAATGCCGAATCGTTTGGTTTGGAGAGATCAAATCTCCTGCAACCACCAAGGCCAGCATCCTATTGAGGCTGCCCGCCGGCGCCACTTCCAAACTGAAACTGACTGTTGCTGGCGAATCCCAGGAAGCGGAAGTCAAGGGTGAGGGAACAAATCTGGTCGCGGCGCATTTCGGCAATTTTGAAATCAAGCAGCCAGGTTACCAGCGTTTCACATTAGAGACTCTGAACACAAAACCTCCTTTCGGCGACCTATCTGCCCTCGTGCTGGATGGCCTGACGACCAACAACGCGCTTTTCAACCTGAAGCCACGCCGCAATGCCGCTTCCGTCCATCTTAGTTATCCGGTCCCGCGCGGCACCAACGTGGCCGCTTTCTACTGCGAAGTGACTGGAGTGGAGGATCCGGTGGCCACCTATTACATGGCCTGTGGCTGGCATCGTGGTTATTTCGGAATACAGGTGAATTCTAAAACAGAGCGCCGGATTATTTTCTCCGTTTGGGATAGCGGCAGCGAAGCCGTCAGCCGCAGCAATGTCGCCGATAACAACCGGGTAACACTCCTGGCCAAAGGCGACGGAGTCTCCGCTAGCGATTTCGGCAATGAAGGCACCGGCGGGCACAGCCATTTGATTTACCCGTGGAAAACCGGGGAAAAGCAGAAGTTCTTCGTGACCGCTCAGCCCACCAATAGCACATTTACCATCTACAGCGGTTATTGGTTCCACCCTGAGAAAAAGCAATGGATGCTCATCTCCTCCTGGCGCGCGCCCAAGGATGGAAGCTGGCTGCGCAGCCTCTACTCGTTCAGCGAAAACTTTGGCGGCAGCAACGGACACCTCCCCCGCAAGGCACTTTACGGGAATCAATGGATACGCACGGACGGCGAGCAGTGGCTTGAGCTAACCAGCGCCTCCTTCAGCCACGATGCCACCGGAAAGTCCGACCGGCTCGACCGTTTTATGGGTGTGGAGAACGGAGAATTCTTTCTTCATCACGGCGGATTCGTTCCTGGCTCCACTTCATCAGGCCAGAAGTTCACCCGCAAGGCGACAGGTCACCCCCCCATTGTCGACCTTCCTCCACCCGCCCAATAAGCTGAAAGGTTTGGCGGATGAATAATATCGCTCCTTATCACTCTAAATTATTGGATTGCCCGAGTCCCCAAGTCGCGTTATGAATGCCAGCGTGAATCACCAAACCAGCACTTTGTCCGAGAAGACCCGCAATTTGCTTCCTTTTTCCCGACGCCAATTTTGTGTGGCCGCGGTTGCCCTGCTGGTCCCTTTGGGCGCACTTCCACTTGCCCAGGCCTCCGATTCCGGTGAGCCAAAATCCGAATCTGGCATTACTTATATCCATAAAAAGACGGACGCCCCCTGGTCCATCCACATCCTGAAAATCGACCGCTCGCGAAAGGATTTGGCCTTCTACACGCCGCATGCCCGAAACAGAGTTCTTGGCGTTAGCCTGCTTGCCGAACAGGCCAAGTCCATCCCACCTGAAATAGGGCGGGCACTGGCCGGGATCAACGGCGATTTCTACATTCGCGACAACCCCACCTTTGCCGGCGATCCGCGAGGATTGCAGATTGTGAACGGGGAACTGCTGAGCGCTCCGAACACCGTTTGTGTTTGGTTTGATGGTGAGGGCAATCCACATCTTGATGAGGTGAAAGGCTATTTTAACGTCAAATGGCCCGACGGCACCAAAATGCCCATCGGCCTCAATGAGGAACGCAAACCGAAGGCGGCAGTGCTTTACACGCCGAGCTACGCCCCGGCGGCACGCGTGATTGGAGGGCGGCACTTTATTTTGGAAAAGGATGGCAACAGCCAGTGGCTGCCACTGCAGGCTGGCCAAACCTACCGCGCACGCATCCGTGATATCCAAACCAATTCTGCCCCCAAAATTGTCGATGGAACAATGGTGCTCTCGGTAGGACCAAGCCTCGCCGCCTCCCTTCCTGAAGTGACCTCAGGAAGCCTTGTGGAAATTTCTACCGCTACTGCCCCTAGCATGAAAGATGTGAAGACCGCGGTTGGCGGCGGCCCAGCACTGATTACCGCAGGCAAGCCCTTTGCACAAAAGCCTCCCCCCGGCGCCGAAAAGAATTGGAGCGAACGCTCGAAATATGAGCGCCATCCGCGCTCTGCCATGGGCTGGAGCCCAACGCATGTGTATTTCGTCATTGTTGACGGCCGGCAACCGGGATTATCGGTTGGCATGAAGCTCGCGGAATTAGCGGATTACATGGTTGGCCTGGGCTGCACGGACGCCATTAACCTGGACGGTGGAAAGTCCGCCCAAATGTGGATGTCCGGTGAGATTAAGAATAGCCCCTGCCAGGGTGAAGACACTGTGGCTAACTCCATTTTTGTGGTTCGAAAACCATAGTTTGTTTCAAAAAATAAAATGGGGCATGAGCGTAAGCTCATGCCCCTTGCTTTTGGGGAGGGTGCCGAGGAGACCTTACTTAAAGTTTGCTGTCACCTTCATGTCCCTGGTCATCGTCACCGTGGCTGTCCGGGAGGTGCCGCTCGCGTCACCAGACCAGCCGATCCAGGGAGAACCTGCCGCCGGTGCTGCTGTCAAAGTCACGACCGTGCCAGCAGCGAAGCTGGTTCCCGATGGGCTCGTGGTCACGGTGCCCTTGCCAGTCGTGGCGATCACCAGCTTGTAGGAAGCTGAGGTGCTTCCGCCTGCGGCGCCGCCACCACCGCCACCGCCGACTGAACTAGTCTTCACCGTCACCGGCATCGAGGCTTGGCCACCATTGGAGTTCCACACCGTGGCGAAGGAAGGGGCGGCATCCAGGATGATCGATCCTTTGAAGACCCCCTGCTCGAACTGCATGGTCCCAATCGGCGCGCTGGTCGGGTCCGTGCCGTAGGTCAGGATGCTGTTCGTATAGGTCGTGGTCGCGGTCACCTTGAACATATGAGTGTCCGTCAGGTAATCGGCCTGAGTGATGGTCACCGTGGGAATCGGATTCACCAGAACGGTCGTGGTGAACGTGCTCCCGTTATAGGTGGCTTTCACCGAAACGCCTTTTAAGCCGTTAACCACCGTCGTCGTTGCAGGAATTGTGATGCTGTAGGCCCCTTGAGGCACGGTCACTGTCGCTGGCACCCGGAGGGTGTTCGGATCCCCGCTCGTGAGAGTAACGACCGCTCCGGCCGCTGCCCGAGGAAAGTTATTCAGGGTCACCGTTCCGGTCAGGTTCTGGCCGCCCACTACCATGGGAAAGCTCAATCCGGTCAATGAAATCACCGGTGCAGGACTCAGGGACACAGAGCCGATAACACTCTGCCCGTTAAAGGTGGCCGTGACAGGCACTGAAGTCAGGACAGTCACAGGCGCTGTGTTGATATTGAAGCTCATGCTGGTATATCCCTGCGGAATCATTAAGGACGGAGCCATACCGACCAGGGTTGGATCACCACTACTAAGGTTTACGACCGCCCCGCCGGCCTGCGCCGGGATGTTCAGGGAAACTGAACCCCAGGTGGAGAAGCCGCCCTCTACCGGGTTCGCGGTGAATGAGGCAATATTTACGACGGGTGTTAAAGTCAGCGTTGACGCCCTGCTCACGGCACCGTCTGTCGCGTAGAGTTTCAAACTAGTGGGAATCGTAAGAGAGTTGCCACCCGTAGGCAGCGTGATGACCGCCGCGCTTTCCCCTTCAGGGATAAGGATCGGAGCGGGTGTCGCTACCAGGTTCGTCGCGGTGCTCAGGAAACTAATGTTCGCGCCGCCAGCCGGTGCCGGACCGCCCAATGAAACCTGCACCTGCACGTCAGTCCCCGGGGTCACATTCGCCGGGGCCAAAGTCAAACCGGCCAGCCCTGCTGCCGGGGCTGCTCCTGGAGCAAAGACCACCGCGATGGCATCGTACGGGATGGACAAACCACTCGCATAGCTGTTGTAGGCGTAACCCACCACGTTGCCATCGACATCAATGCCTGTTGCTACGGCGTTGGTGTAGCCCGCGGGCAAATAGTGATTCAGGTCCACCACACTCTCAGGTGTTCCGGACCACAGGAGCGCATGCCGAATGGAGCCGTATCCGTTTGCCGGGCCGACCCATCCTTCACCGACCTGCTGGGTAGCAGTGATAGCGGTGATTTTGCTATCCGTGTAGGCTGCCGGGTGGAAGTCGACTACGCTGTTGGCGTCGCCGTTCCAGAGCAAAGCGTGCAGGTGCGAGGAGCCAAAGGCAAGATAGCCCCATCCCCCTTGCTGTGTTCCAGAAGTGCAGAGTGCCTCCGAGGCATCATAACCGAGCGGATGCAAATCAACGGCACTCGCCGCCGAGCCCGACCAGCGCATGGCGTGGCTGGTTGTGTGATATCCCGAGGCGTCGCCGTCAGGATAGGCGAGCAATGAGACATAGCCGACCTGCTCCGCATCATGGCATCCCATGGCTCGGGAATAGGGATAGGCGCCCGAGTGCAAATCGACCGCGCTCGCCGCGGAGCCGTACCAAAGCATCGCGTGGGAAGCAGTCACGAAGTAACTCTGATTTTGCGCATAGCCCACCTCCTGGCCATTGTGCACGCCCAGACAATAGGAAAAGCTGTAGCCGCTTGGGTTCAGGTCCACATACGACGAAGAGGAGCCCGACCAAAGCAAAGCATGGATACCGCCCGCATACGAATAACCCCATCCCCCTTCCTGAGTGTCATCCGAGCACATCGCCATCGAGTAATAGTAACCCGCGGGGTGAAGGTCCACGGCCGATAAGGCGTTCCCGGTAAGGAGAACCGCATGCGAGCCTGATGGAGTTTGCGCGGCGCCGACCTGCCTGCGAGCGGAAGTGCCGTTCAGCCTTCCCGCTGAACTGCCGGGTGGGGTAAGGTCGTTGGAGTGATATTCCTGTGCGGATGCGCAGAGCCCCGTCAGTAGAAAGCCGCCTGCAGCCACCGAAAGGAGCTTGAGTCGTTGGGAAAAACTTCGACGCCTCAGTGAGGCGGCAGAAGGCGATGTTCGAAATAGCGTTTGCATATGATTTTTTATTGGGTTGGTTTATTTGTCATTTTTTCTGCGCCGAGAAGCGGATCAGATGGGCTGTAATGAGGCTGAGGGAGACGCTTCATGTTCATGTTATTTCTGCTCATCTGTATCTTCTCTGTTCCGCGCTCAGAAAGGAGACCGCTGGGTTTCCTGTTCTGCATTCGAAAGGCCTTTAGCAGCGGAGATGCCACTCTCTGATCCTGGCCAACGGACGGTCTCCGAAGAGTCGAGTTTGGAAGGCTAACGCGTTGTGAAAACGATGAATAAGGGCCTATTTGCAGCAACAATGAGCTGTTTGCTGCACGTTGGAGCGGTAAATAGTATTCCTGAAAAAAGTTTAGGCCTTGAGAACTGAAACAGCAGTCCTTCGAAAGCTCGTTCCGCTCCCGGAGCACGGGAAACTAGATCTGTTCCGAGAACGGAACAGTTTAGGGCGACCTCGCCATTAAGCGATTCGCATGGTCAGGCCGCCATCAATGGTCATGGTCTCACCCGTGATGTAGTCGTTCTTCACGAGAGTCAAAATGACTTCGGCAACCTGATCAGGTGTTCCTTCGCGACGCAGGGGAATGCGCTGCTCCAGGTTCAGCTTGCGTTGTTCTTCGGACATGGTCTTATGAAAGTCCGTCCGAATCACGCCCGGCGCCACGCAGTTGACTCGAATATTATCGTTTGCAAATTCACGCGCCAGCGCCCGCGCAAACTGCGGCAAGGCCCCCTTAGCCACTTGATACGCAACATTGGTAATGATGCCACGAATACCTGCAGTGGATGAAATGAGGATGATAGCGCCTTCCTTTTTTGAGCGCATGGCTGGAATGACTGCCCGGCAGAGGTGAAAAATAGCGTGCACATGCACGTCAAAAGCGGCTTGCCACATTTCCGGAGTCAAATCGAACAAGCCTCCGTTGACTGGCCCGCCTGCCGAATGCACTAGCACGGAGGGGGAGCCCAACCGAGATTCCACCTCCTTGACACATTGGGTCGCTTCCGTCGCCTGCCCACAATCGGCTTGGATCAATTCGCACCGGCGGCCCAAAGCCACGATTTGATCCCGGATGGCCGTGGCTTCGGCGTCGATGCGCCTCGCCACGATTGCAACATCAGCACCTTCCCGCGCGAGAGCGATGGCCGTCGAAGCCCCAATACCCCGTGTGCCGCCAGTCACCAAAGCCACTTTGCCAGTCAGATTCATGCGCAATCGTGTGCGGAATTTCGGGTTTCAGTCAATCGCCCGATCTTTATGTCCCCCGCTTGCTGCCAGGCCATTGTTTGCATACCTTCTACTCCATGCAGCGGTGGCTCACATTTGCACCAGTTGGTTTCGTCGTCTGTTGCCTGGCAACGGCTTGCCGCTTGTACGCCCTTCCTCAGGCCTTTGAAGTGGGTCCGTTTGAGGCTGATGAATTGCCCAAGGGAAAGTTTGCGGAAGGCATCATTGGCGATTTTATCCTGCGCAATGACAAGGTGGAGGCAGTCGTCTCCGGCAATTTTAGTAATCGACGCGCCAACTTTAAAACGTTTCGTGGAACCAATGGAGTCAACTCGGGCGACTTGTACGACCTGACATTGCGCGGTACGGATAATGACCAACTGACCATCTTCGCTCCCGACCACCAGGTTGGCCCCGTTTCCTGGGTGCGAATCGTGAAGCCGGGAACGGATGGCGAGGCAGTTATCGAAACCGTTGTTACGGCTTCAAAAAACAAGGGAATCTACAAACGCCACGAATATCGGATTAAGGATGGATGGCCCGGGGTTTTGATTACGACCACAGTCAAGAACGAGCGCAATCACACCTACTTTTCCTGGACCGATGATGTTTGGACAAGCTTCGGGCGGTCAGGAGTGCTGGGAGGCATTGCTTGGGGTGATGCCGTGGACCCCGCTGACAAGACGGCATATGCCTACGGCTACACCGAAAGCACCCCCAATATTACTTCTCCAACCAGTTTCAGTTTGAATGCTGGGACCACGGCAACTTGGTCGCGTTTTTTAGCAGTGGGGAATTCTCCAGCCGATGCCCTGAGCAAAGTGACGGCATTCCGAGTAGAACCTGTGGGCACGTTTACGGGAACGATTAAGGATCGTGCGGGCGTTCCTGTGACCACAGCGCAAATCATGCTCCGGCCCGAAAACACATACTATAAAGAATGCATTGGTTACACGGATGAAAAAGGGCGTTTCTCGTTCCAACTGCCCCCCGGTGTGTACGAGATTGAACTCACGGACCAGGGACGCCAGAGCATTTCAAATAAAATTGCCCTCAAAGCCAAAGGTTCCACGACGTTTAGTCCAGTGATGACAGTGGCATCCGCCATCGTATTTAACATTCACGACGAAGGGGGGCGCAGCCTTCCTTGCAAAGCTCAGTTTCTCGGCACCAACGGCACGCCATCCGTGGACCTCGGGCCCATTAGCCGGGCCCACGGCTGCAAGGATCAGTATCACTCGGAAAAGGGCCAGTTCCGAGTAGCCCTGCCTGCGGGCACCTACAAAGTGATTGTCACACGAGGGCCGGAATACAGCCATTTGGAAAGCCTGGTAAAGGTTGACCCGGAAACGACCGCCCAATTTGAAGGGACGCTCAAGCGGCTGGTAGATACCACCGGCTGGGTGAGCGCGGATTACCATAATCATTCTATCCCAAGTGGCGATACCAGCACCAGCACGGATGACCGCATCATTAACCTGGCAGCGGAGCACATTGAATTCGCACCCGCCACGGAGCATAACCGCATTTGCAGTTGGCGGCCCTCTATCGAGAAGCTCGGTCTCAAGGATTTTATTCAAACGATTGCCGGCTTGGAACTGACCGGGAGCGGCCCGCACTTGAATTCCTTCCCGCTCAAGCCGATCCCCCACACCCAGGATTCCGGCGCGCCGGAGTGGGATAAGGATCCCCGGCTGGATGCGTTGACTCTCCGCGACTGGCAAAAACTTGAGCCAGACCGTTGGGTGCAATTGAATCATCCAGACATGGTGGAGAGCTTTATTGACCGCAATGACGATGGCAAAATCGATGGCGGTTATGTTG
>JAQGOV010000513.1 GCA_028293425.1 Verrucomicrobiales bacterium | reverse complement strand
CTCACCCGGGTGGATAAGGAAGATGATCGCGTTCGGCACATCGAAACCCTGAACTCCCAAACCGGCCCGGTGTTTTTAACGTACCGTGCTTCAAGCGAATTGGACCGGCTCTTCCAAGAAAAATCGGCCGGCCAGCCTGACGTCGATATCACCGCCAAAGATGGTGTTCGCCACACATCCTGGATCGTCGACCAACCCAGCGACATCTCTGCCATAGAGAAAGCTTTCGCTGCCATCCCTGCTCTCTACATTGCCGATGGCCATCATCGCAGCGCCGCCGCGGCGCGCGTCTTTCAGAGCCGCAAAGGCACGGGCCACAGTGCCCATTTCCTTACCGTGATTTTTCCGCATAACCAAATGCAAATCCTCCCCTACAACAGGGTTTTAAAAGATCTGAATGGCAACTCGGCTGAGACACTCCTGAAAAAGCTCGACGGCATCTTCATCATCAGCGAGAGCGGCACACCGAAACCAGGACGCAAACACGAACTCGGCTTTTATATGGGCGGCAAATGGCGCACCTTTCACTTCCGCCCGCAATTTGCCGCGACTACCGATCCAATTGAAAAGCTGGATGTCACCCTTCTCCAAAAATACGTTTTGGCGCCGCTCTTCGGCATCGATGACCCGCGCACCAGCAAGCGCATCAATTTCGTCGGCGGCATTCGCGGCACGGCCGAGTTGGAGAAATTGGTCAACAATGGCGAATATGCCTGCGCTTTCTCCATGTTCCCCACCAGCATCGAGGACTTGATGACAATTGCGGACGCCGGTGGAATCATGCCGCCAAAGAGCACCTGGTTCGAACCGAAGCTGCGCGACGCAATGTTTTGTCATATGATTTAACTCCCCTGTCTCCCGCACTTTGGTCTACGGAAAGCTTTGCTTCCAGCGAAGCAGCCGGTTATAGAAGGAGCCATCACCATGAAATCAGCAGGATGGCTCCTCCTTTGGTCCGTAACTCTGGCATTCCAACTTGCCCAAGCGGCCGAGAAACCCCGGCACCACATTTGGTTGGAGGCAGAGCTTTTCGGACCGCTGAACGGCGGCAATTTCTCCTTCCAGCAGGAAGCCAAGACCACCAAAAATGCATGGTCTGTCGGCGGTCCGGGGGTTGCAGCCGAATGGACCATGGGCGGCGAAAGCGAGTGGATGTCCATCGCGGCCCGTGCCGATGCCACAAACGGCGTCAGTGTCTCCCAATCGGTAGAGATTCCCGAAGCAGCCGATTACGCGCTCTGGGTCCGCTACATGGATTACCGCCACAAGGAAGAATCCTTCGGAGTCCGCGTTACACAGGGACCAACCAAATGGGAACACATTTTTGGAATACAACCCATTGTTGATGAACTCGACCCGATGCTGTTGCTTTGGGATTTCTCTTTTGCCTGGGATAAAGCTTCGGTTCCTCTCAAGAAGGGCGCTGCCACCGTGGAACTGTTCACGACCGGCCCCACTCAGGCCAGACGCGCAGTGGACTGCCTTTGCCTTACCACGGATTCCAGCTATCAACCCGCCGGCAGAGAAAAGCCGGATTTCGCCACTTGGCGAATTATGCGCCAAATGCGCTCCGAGCCTGCACGTTCCGCACAGTGGCAGAAAGATTATCCATTCCCCAGCACCTGGAAAATCGCCAACAAGCCACCCATCTTCGTTTGGAATTCAGGCGAACATTGGCTGAAAGAACTGACTCGCCCCGCAGACCAACGAGTGGAATATCCCTTTGAAGTGGACCCTCCTCTGCTCACCAATTTTCTGGCCACTTTCCGCGGCAAGGAACCGGCCATTTACAGCTCCGCATTGAGCGGTCCTGCAGTCAATATTTCTCGCTATCCCTCTATCTTTACCAACGGTTCCCCTTTTCTCGACTGGCTCACGCGCCATCCCGAAAGGAAGTTCTGCCTCCTCCTCAACTACTCCGAGCCCAACTGGCCAAAGAATCCAGACAAGGCCCAGGTTTACGCAAACTTCAAGAAATTTGAAAAGCAGTTCGCCGGCTTTATCTCAGGCGAAAGCATTGCCCACGCCCACACGGATGGCGGCCCTATGGACAAAAAGGTCAAAACCGCCACGACCCGCCGTGAAATCCTTGACGCCTTGAGGGACATGCATACCGATTCCGTGGTGAAAAAGTTCTCCGATTACTTCGGCAAAACCGTCACTCCAGAGGAAGCTTGGGAGCACGTCATATCCTGTCTTTCGGCAAACATGGAGTGCTTTGCACATGCGCTCTGCCATTGGGGTGTCCGCCGGCTCGGCCATGAAAACACCGGCAACTCCCCCACCCTCGCGCGGCGGCTCGCTTTCATGCGTGGAGCGGCCAGGCAATTCGATGCCAAGTTTTTTAATTACCAGTCCTGCAATTTGGGCGACGCCGCGACCATGTATTCTCGCCAGGCATTCATGTATCCCGCCTCTTCGAAGTACATCCTGGATAATTCTTATGACGCCTGGGCAGGTGCCGGCCACCATTGGCTTCTCAAAGATTACTTGCTCTGGTACCTGGCCGGAGTTGATGGCTTCTATAATGAGCAAGGTGTCGACATGTTTTGGAAAACAGGTGGCAACGCCGCTGGGGACGATTTCCCAATCCAACTATCACCGAAGGGCCGCACAGCTGAAGCGGCTCTCAAATTAGTGCAGGATCACCCGCGAGGAAATCAATTCACCCCCGTGGCCATCCTCATGGATGAAGCCCATGGCTGGTCCCAGGAACGCTTCAACCCCGGAGGCTTCGCAATGCACTGGAGCTCAAATCCCACGCTGCTCAAGCCAGGCAAACACGAGGCAGCAATCCGCGGCCTGTTTGACATCGCCTACTTCCCTGCTCCTGAAACCCAAAACGAACCCGCCAGCGGTATCCGCCAAACGTTCGTAAGCGGAATGTTTGGGGACATCTTCGACGTGATCGTCAACACACCCGATAAAGAGAAAATCCTTTCCACTTATCCTATCACTTTTGCCGCGGGAGAAGTTCCCTTGGAAGAAAAATGGGGTAATGCTTTAAACCGATATATGGAAGCAGGCGGCACCCTGGTCGTCAGCGCGGATCAATTCAGCGGGCCGGGTGCGGAAGCCCTGCCTTTGCCTAAACTCGGGACGGCGAAAGAAGCGGCGGCTTTCAGGTGGATTCCTGGCAAATTGGATTATACGGCACAACTCTTTCGTTATTACAAAACCTCCGATAATGATCTCGAGGTGCTCGCCAAAACCCGCCAGGGCGATGCGCTCGTGACGGCCAGAAAAGTCGGCAAAGGTAAATTGGTGTTTGTGAGCGTGCCGCTTGGTCTCGGCTTTGACGAACGACCCGTTCCCATCTTGGCGCTGCTCATGAAGCAGCTCACCGACGGTTTGATCCCTTTAAGGGTTCAGGGCGACGTAGAGTGGACGTTGGATAAGCTGGAAGATGGAGGCTGGCTTGTGGCGTTATTCAACAACCGCGGTGTCATCAAACCGCAGCACGGCGTCTTGCCCACTGACGAGCGACAAATCGCGGAGGTGCAACTGCAAATGCCCTGGAAAATCCGGAAGAGCACGGAGTGGATCACAAACAAGAAAGTGGATTGGAAAAGCAGCCCTTCATCCTCGCAGACCGCGCTCACCTTACCTGCAGGTGCAGTTCGCTTTGTGGCCGTGTACCCAGATTAGACCGCCAGGCAAATCTTATGCCCTCGGATGCGCATCGTCGTAGGCTTTCTTCAAGCGTTCGGTAGTAACGTGGGTATATACTTGGGTGGTGACCAAATGCGCATGGCCCAGCAGCTCCTGCACACTGCGAAGGTCCGCCCCGGCATCCAGCATATGAGTCGCGTAACTATGTCGCAATTTATGCGGTGTGAGATGCGGATCAAGCCCGGCGAGCTCAAGGTATTTCTTTAAACGAAGTTGAATGAGCCTGGGATAAACAGGCTCAGGCTTGGATGATTTGGCCAGAAAGACAGGCTGGCTCCCTATTGGTTGCGGGCAAAGCTCCTTCCAGTATCTTCGAATGGCCTCCAAGGCTGGCGCACCGATCGGCACTTGCCGCTCCTTTTTGCCCTTGCCCATCACACGAATGAGCTGCTCATTCCAATCAATGTCCTGTGCGGCCATCCCGCATAATTCGCTAATGCGCAAGCCGCAGGAATAAATCGTTTCAAGGATTGCAACATCCCTCAGGTACTGGCTCGGATCCGCATCACTCTTTTCTGCCGCTTCAACCCGTTCCATCTCCTGAAGGGGTGCGTGCAATAATTCCTCCATTTGCTTGGCAGTGAGGAACTGAGGCAAGCGCTTCGGCAACTTCGGCAAACTGATGTTCTTAATCGGAGTCGCCTCCACCACTCCTCGGCGCACCAGAAATTTATAAAACGATCGCAATGCGCTGAAACGAAGTTGCGTGGCGGAACGGCTCATCTGGTTTCGTCCCAGGAACCGCAGATAGCCACGGAAATCGTCTCTTTGAAGCTGAACCCAACACGGCGCACTCTTCCGCTCGTTCCGATGCCAACGAATAAATTCAACCAACACTTGCTGGTAATTGCGAAGGGTATAGGGCGAAACACCTCGTTCTGCGGCCAGGTGTTGAAGGAACTGTTGTGTATGCTCATCCATGGGCAGGCTGGCCGAATCCGTTTCGCTCACCTATTCATGGTGTCAGAATTTGCGGGATTGTCCAATTCAACCCATCAGGCACGGTAAAGGAACCCGTCAAGGAGCCTTCAAAAGCTCGCGAAGGTTGTAATGCGTATATCGAGCGTGGCTCGCCACGTTCTTATCATCTGCATTGGCCACCCAAAAATCCAGCGTGTCCGGGGCGAACAGGACGGAATGGATGTTTGAGTTCATGGCCACCGGCCGGCACATTAAGTCTCGTGCGGTTTCTGCGTCCAGTTTCCCGTAACCCTTTTTCACACGCTCCACTAATTTTTCATAGCGGTTCCCCGCCGACATTAGCACCGTATCTTTGATTCCGTGCGGAAGCTGAGGATGATTCTCTCCTGGATTAACAGTCTCAAACTTTGTTGCGGTAGCAGCGATGCCAATAGCCTTCTTGGATTTGGCATCAGAGATTACGTAATAATATTCGCAGGTGCGTGGGCCTTTGCGCATGATTTCCACTGCCTCCTCAAGAGTGCTGGCCTTTTCCATCACTTCACGGACAAGTTCGGCCATCGGTTTTCCGTCCCAATTTCCCTCCCCGCGCCCGCCCATTTCGCCGATGGTTACCTGTTTCTCGTTCATGGCCGTGATGGACCCAATAAACCCGGCGTAACCAATGTTCACCCAAGCGTTCCCCTTGTCGGGTTGGACCACCGTCACCACGGCATTTTGCTCTAAGCCCACTCCCTTGAGATAATCCAGCACACGTCCGTGATACATTTTGCCATCTACCGTTGCATTGCCGAACAGAGCAAAGCCACTGCAATGAAAGAGTTCCGGGAAAAAATTGGCCAACCGGATTTCCTCTTTCTCCACGCCGGAAGCCAACGCAATTGCATCCATCTCGTTGAGGTAACGGACATCCATGTAAGGCTTGAGCCTCCCTTGGGCTTCCTCGATCTCACCGAAAAACCATCGTCCCTTCTCAAAAGAACTCCCCACCCCAACACCGTAAAGAATCCGATCAACCACCCTGCGGATCTCCTTTTTCAAAAGCATCCCTTGCTGGCGTCCCATCTCCTCAGGAGAGCCTTCAAGGAAAAGGACCCGGGTGCCATCAACCATTTCAAGCCTGCCCTGTCCCTCGGTTGCCACCAACTTCCGCTCACCAGTTACTGGTCCCAAGGCCCTTGGCTTGTCCCCAAGCGCCCCAAGTGATGTTTCAATAAACCTGGTCAAGTGCCCCAACGCGGTGGTCTCAATCTTATCCTCCGGTTGCGATGGCACGTTCCATTTCTCGGCTGGCCATGGGGCCTCAACCTTGATGTCGGAAAATTCCAAACCCAGGCTGAATCCCTTCCCATCATCGTATTTCACATATTGTGGCAGCCAGTCGCTTTCCCGAACCTTCGCTTCAATTATAAACGGAAGGAGCCTCAGCGCCTGCTTCGTTTCCGGCAGCGGTTGAGCCTTTATATGAAAGACTCGCGTTTGGGCATTTGTTCGAATTGCGATTAGTTCCACCTTGGCGAGCAACGGCAAAATCGCAAGCTGCTCTCGTGGAATGGGCAATTGGAGTGGCTCCATTCGCGTATGATCCAGCTTATCCGGGGCGCTCGCAAACCGAGCCGTCCCCGATATTCCTACCACGCCAAACTTTTTGTGGGGCACATAAGCCCAAAGCTCTTGCCCATTTCTCCCCACCATGTAGGTCTTATTGCCCACATCGGCTGAAACGCGTACCCGGTCGGGAGCTTGAAACGCCAGGTGACCTCCGTTGCCTTCCAGGTTCTTCGCAAACCCCTCCCCTCCTGCCACCGTCACTTTCAGCGAAAGCGTGGACGGCGCGTTTGTGCCGGGATCCAGGAAGCCGACTAATTTACTGACAGAAGCGGCAAAGATTTCTGCCGCCGTTTTGTCCTCCTGAGCCAGCGCACGGGGCGTCGTTAACCAGCAGAGCAGCGCCAACAATGCAAGACCTGTGACTTTGTTCATAACAATTATTCCCGGCATTATGGATAATGCCCAACGTTGCTTCAAGCAACTGCTGCACGCAAGCGTTTTGGAATCTCCCTTCGATTTCGATCCTGAGTTCGTTAATGTTGCCGCGTGTGTACCAATATTTGACACAAATTTTGGAGAGATACTCCCCATCGTTTGGTGTATGAACCCACTGCCGCACCCTCTGGCTTTATGCTAAAACTGGTTTAAAGTTAAACATCACGGATGCTTGATCTTTCACTGGGTTAAGAAAGGCCCCCATGAAGATGTTGTATTATTTTTTCTGTTTGGCCTTGGTAGTTCTCGCCACGGGTTGCAGAGCCCTGTTCCCCACCGACGACAGACGCACCGAGGCAGGTTGGAAAAACTTCCAACACGCGCAGGCGGACTTTGAGCAAATCATTCCGCACCAAACGACTCTGGATGAATTGCGCTGTATGGGATTGGATCCTGACTACACCCCCAACATTCGCTGGCTTACCTACCTCGACGTCATGGAGCGTTTTATGCCCAACCCCTCGATCACAAAGCAGGACCTTGACCCCAACGTACGAGAGGTCATCGAATGCAAGGACGCTTGCCAGGCATTCGAGATCGACCTTGAGACGATGCACAACAAACGCTACGGCAACCTGGCCCTTGATGTTTTCGGCTTTAAGAAAAAGACCCAGATCACCGGGTGGCGGTTCAAGGGGCTTATCCTTTTAAAAGATGGTGTTGTCACTTACAAACTTATCTCAGGCGAGCCCAACATCGATAAATTCGACAAACGCGTTAAACCGCTTGGGCCTTTCCAGGAATTGGACGGATTGGTCAGCAAAACCACCGGAAAGTTCTTTTAAGCCAGATACTAAACTCAGTTTTTATGCGACCTATGCCTGGCCGCTGATTTAGGCCTGCAGGACTCTTGCAGCCCGGTTGAAAATCAGGTATATCCTTGCTGCTCATGTTTATTAACGGACAAAAAGTGGTGTGTGTAGACGGCTCGTTTCCTTTGGGAATCGAAAAGTTTTATAACGCTCTCCCAAAGCAGGATGCAGTTTACGTTGTTCGTGGAATGGCGCCGGCTGTTGGTTTCAACATGCAAGAGGAATTGGCAGTGTACCTGGTGGGTTTGCACAACCCGTGTTCCGACACCCCTCCCTACCCCGAGCGCGGCTTTAAATGCGAGCGGTTCCGCCCTTTGGACGAATTGACCGAGGAAGAAATCATGGCGCTCACCAAGCCACAGGAAGAGACTGTTGAAATTCCTGGGTAATGATGATGGCAGCGCCTACAAGGCCTGCTGCCATATTTTTATTTTCCAAGACTTCCTTGTGCGGTTTGCCTGGGGTGGCGAGGTCGAAAAGTTTATAGCCGATGATTGCGAGTGCTATGCCCACTAGGGCAAAGATAGCGGTCTGAAGAATTGCCTCTCCCAAGGTTTTGGCGTGCCAATCAGCGCCTCCTGCCACATCGGTTCTGGCCATTGCCGGCAGGCAAAAAGCCAGTCACGCCGGCAGCGAACTTACCAACCTTTTTATTGTCATGTTTTCCCTTTGTCGTAGCTGGATTCTCCCAGCACGGGAAACGTTTACTACCAAATGCTTGGTTTTGAAATTACAAAGCAGGCCCCTTTTGGAATCGGTCTTGGTAACGGCCAACCTATTTCGAACTTTTCTTCCCGAATCATCAGTCCCGTCCCCTAAGTACTTCAGTGCACGCGCTGTTGCGAACGCTCCTGCAAACAACATCGTTCCGCCGAGGGGCACCAGCAGGATCCCCAACCCCGGGTCACCAGAATAAACGAAAAGGCCACCAAGGAAAAACCCCGTTGGCATGAGCAGCCCGGCTCCAAGGAGCGCAATTGACGCCATCGTACGCCGACTCGCAGGCCAATCAGGCGTTAATCGGACAGTAAACGCGAAAGCGATGTGAACCAACGCCAACAAAGTCCCATGCGCGTGCGCGAGGGTCCACATGAGGCGTCGGGTCTCGTTCGTGAAATTAAGGTACGCACCCAGCTTAAATCCATGCAACGCTTCGAGTGCTAGCCCCATCGTTAAAAATACCAGGAGTGACCACCAACCGAAACGCATGTGCCTGCGGATTACTGTCGGAGTGTCGTGGCTAATCTTTGTTCGGGCCGATTGGCGGCTTTCAGTTTTCCCATCCGGTTTGCCTACGATAGTTGCACTCATTCAAGAAGGTCCATGGACTGGTCGTTGCGCTCCTTCAACAACCGTTCATACGTGGTCCGGTTAATGTCGCCCTTGGCTTCAATTAACACCGTCTCATTTCTGATTTCAGGTGCCTGCTCTTTCCACAGGCTCAATGCGCGAGCATGCGCTCTATTCCGCTCCTCGGCAGAGCCGGAAAAGTCATACGACAACTCTGAGAATTCGGGTAGTTTTTTCAGAGAACGTTGAGCCACATAGCGAACTGCCGCATAGGGATCTTCCAGTAATTGGGCCAGGTAAGGCCCGAGCCAATTCGTTCCCGAGATCCCCTTGGCTGGCTCCCATCCCATGTGCCAAGCGACAATTGCTCGCTGTCCTGCATCTCCCTGCAATATCCATTTCGCAGCAGCCGAGATCTTTTTGTCATCCTCCGTTAGCGCGGGTTTCGGCTGACGGAACCAGGTTTCAAGGTAACCGGCTGTCCAATCCAGCGATTTATCCAAATGACAAAGGTTGCACGCATTCGGTCGCCCGGTCTCGACACTCGACTTAACACTTGGGCTGCTGATTTGGTGGCTCCGGATGGCTTTGAGCAATCCATAGGTCGTATGCGGCATGTGGCAGTTGTAACATTGGCTCCCCGTTGATTCTGCTCCATGCCTTGTGTGCGCGGCTAAATTACTTTTAAAGCTGGAGTGGCACTGCACACACGCCTGATTTCCCTCCATTCCTCGGGCGAGTTGATCATCGGCCTGTACGCTTTGATGCATGGAATGACATGAAAGACACGATAGCTCACCCTTCTGGAAGCAGGGTGTATAGGCTAACCCATTATATTCACGCCCACTCACCCGAATCATCCCGTCTCCCCAAAAGCTGCCCCGCAGGATCGGATGACTGTTGGAACTTACGAGCAACGTTCCTGTGCGGCCCGAACCGTTCTCTGGACGAACCAATGGCGCATCCACTTCCAGGATGCCGTCTTTCCCGGGCCGAAAGCGCGATCCATTCACGTGCCAATCTTCCCGAACGTTGGCTCGCGTCGCATGACATTGACTGCACACTTCCGACGCTTTTTTGGAACTTAACCGTGAAGGATTAACGATAGTCTGATCCGCTTGCTTTCCCTGGTGCAATGCATAACGGCGCAATGGGGCCGCATTCTTCCGCACATGTTCCTCGGCTGGACCGTGACAAGCCTCGCAGGAGATGCCAAACTCGGCCACTTGGGTGTTCATGATGTAGGTGTCCGGATCCTGTTTCGGTTGTCCGCCCGTGCTGTGGCAGGCAAAACAATTCACGTTCCAAGTCTGAAAAGATTTTCCAGCATGCGGGTCCTTCAGAAAAACATCGTCACGCGGTGCCCAGCGCTTGTCTTCAAAGATGTACGTAAAAGGAAAATTGAATTGTTGGTTTCCATACTTCCCCGAAACCCAATAAGCCTGCATATGGTGGGATCCGGTTACCATGCAGATCCGTTTTTGGGCTCGTGGAGGATTTGGTTCAGGGCGAGGAGGCCGAGCGCGTTTTCCGGCTTGATACTGGTATTCCTCTGTCGCCTGGACGTAACGCCAATCGGGGTCGATCATGTCCACCCAAAATTCATCCCCGCGCCGCTCCAGGAAAAAGGTCTCTCCACGCCATTCCAGGCGCACTTTGTCGAAGTTGCCACGCACCGCCTTGGGTGTGGCTAACTGCGTCATGGTCCTATGGTATGAGCGATGCCAGGATTCGTATTGGGAAGGGTGGCAGGCGCGGCAACTCTCCGATCCCACGTAGTTATCATGCTTTACCTGCCGTGGAATCTGGGCCTTGAGGTTCGCCAGCGAATCAGAACTGCGCTTAATATGTCCTTGCCAGAAAACAGCTCCAGCTGTCGTTGTTCCAATTGCAATACAACCCCAGAGAAAAAATGCCCTGCAATGCTTCCTTATCAGGAAAAGCACTATGCCCAGCATCGACGCTATCAAAAACCACTCAGCAAGCATAAGTGGCCCAATTGATCGGCTCAGGTTAACACAAAGCAGGGGCAGCACCCTGGTTAGGTGAACATGGTCTTTGGGTCGCCCTTATATAAAAGATTTCCTATCCTGAAATCAAGAAGGAATAAAATTCGAGAAAGAAGATTTCCTACTGGCGATCGAGTTTAGCCGGAATCAGCTTCAGCAACCTTGAGCGAACCACGAAAGGCTCGAATGAAAGGACAGCATGTTAATGCTGCGGTAATTTCACCACCGGCTTGGCCGTTAAATCCTAAAGCGCGGATGGTTCTTCCAATCAAAGGCGCTGCCTGCATTAGCTTTCTTAGCTGGCCTCGCCGGGCTCTTGGAGACGACTGGGAACTGGTAAATCACGTGACGGCCGAGCGCGTCGGCGGCAATGGAAGCAGCCATCTTCAAGTCCTTGCGCAGGAAGTGCAGAAATAGGCGGTGTTTGCAGAGCATCTTCCACTCTGTAAGACTGAACTGTTTCACGAACTGCCTGTAGTTGTCGTCGGCCATAAAAATAATGCCCCAGAGTTTTCTAATCCCCTGGGGCCGCTGGGGCCTATTATGGGAAAGACGAAACAGATTTCAAGGAGTGTCTTTGCAATAAATAAACTCTCCTTTCCTTAATCTCTCGGATCTAAACGCAATGCTGGGCTCTCTTTCACCTTCAGAAGCATCACAAACACAAGCAGTTCGCCATCAGGTCATCAGATTTCAAGCGCTTGCCGCGGATGGCCCAGTTCCAACTATCTTCGATTTTTTTATCAGGGAATCGCCCGTTGCCCCGGGTCTGTTTGCGCGATTTTATTGGGCACAGCCAGCAGTGCTGCAAGCTTCCGATGGCGCTCTTCCTTTGGCACCTTTGCCAACAGGTTAACCTCCCGATAAAAGTCTTCCACGTTCGTTCCCTTGGACGTGATGAGCGACTGGAATGCAGGGAGCAGGCGGTAATACGCGTCGATCGTATTCAGGCGTGCGTTGTTCATTGGCTTAGCCATCCATCTGTCATAATCATCCTTGCCGCCCCATTCCGTCTTCTTCAGGAGTTCGTAATCCTTCCGCAACTCCTGGAAGATCTCAGCTTTACCCTCACGCTTGAATGCCGCCAGTGCTGTTTCGTTAGTGATTCCATTCGGAGTTGCTTGTTTTCCATATAGCACTTCGAGCTTCTGGCGAGCCCCGAGAACCAGATTCACGAATTGCTCTGTGCGATGATTTTCCGCCATGTATTTCTCATACTCAGCAGCGTTCCCTTTGGAAGCCATCCACCGACGCATTGCCTCCTGTGCCACCGAGGTTGCGAAGGCTTCACTAAAATCGGTGTCCCCGTTCACAAAAAGACGCTGGTGAGCCAGTTCGTGGAACAGCGTCTCGGCCAAATCGGTGTCAGAATGACGGATGAATGTGTTCAGGACCGGGTCCTGGAACCAGCCCAGGGTCGAGTATGCCTCCACACCACCGACATAAACATCCAGGTGTTGCCTCTGCAAGCCAGCCGCATATTTCCAGGCATCCTTCTCTGAAAAGTAACCACGATACTTCGCCGTACCTACCACCGGGTACCACCAAGCCTTCGGTTCCAAAGAAAACTCCGGTGCCGCGTGCACATTCCAAACCACGTAATCGCGGTGCAAATCGACGTATTTTTGATAATGGCCGTCGATTGGCAGGTTTAATTCCTTGTGCGCAAACTCCCGGACCTCCTGCACCAGCCTCAATTTGTGCTTCAGGCTCTCGGGCGTCTTGGGATCCGCCAATATCTCACTAATGGGCGTACGGTTGGCCAGGATCTGGCACTGCCCTGTTACTGCCTGTTTATAATAGGACATTGTCTGACAGCCCGTGAAAAGCACGAGGGCCAGGAAAAACAGACAAAGCACCGCCCAGCGCTGGGCGCGTCCACGAAAAATGAATACGTCTCTCATCAGGTTCCATCCCCCATAGACCGGACTGAGCTATTTTGCAAATGGGGAATGCAAAAAACATTCAGAATTGATTCAAAACCCGTTCCACGGCACATTTCTTCATCTATGAAAACCATGGTAAACAACGTTTCCAAACTTCAGGGGCAGGTTTTCGCAGCTCTCCTGGCCTTAACCACAATTTGTTCGTCCCCGCTTCTTGCCCAGAACAAGAAAGCTGACACCGCTGAAACTATTAAGACCGACCAGGGGGATTTAGCCATTCATCCAATCAACCACGCCACCACGGTTCTGGAATGGAATGGCAAAACAATCTACGTGGACCCCGTGGGAGCCGAAAAGCGCTACGCCGGGTTACCTAAACCTGACGTTATCCTGATTACAGATGTTCATGGCGATCACCTTGATCCAAAAACCCTTAAAACCATTGTTCAGGAGAAAACCAAAATTGTTGCCCCTTCGGCCGTACAGGACACTCTGTCCGAGGACTTGAAGAAGAAAACGACCATCATCAGCAACGGTGAGAATGGCACGGTTGAAGGGATCAAAATCGAGGCGATTCCCATGTACAACCTTGATCCCGCCCGCACGAAGTATCATTCCAAGGGCCGAGGCAACGGCTACGTGCTCACCCTTGGCGGCAAACGCATCTACTTTAGTGGCGATACTGAAGATATTCCGGAAATGCGGAGCCTGAAGAACATCGATGTGGCATTCGTCTGCATGAACCTTCCTTACACCATGACTGTCGACCAGGCTGCGAGCGCCGTAAAGGAATTCAAACCTAAAATCGTTTATCCCTATCACTACCGCGGCAGCGACACGGAAAAATTCAAATCACTGGTGGGACAAGATTCCGGAGTGGAAGTCCGCTTGCGCGATTGGTACGCGGATAAGAAATGAAGACTGGGGAGCTGGGTTTCACCAGCTTCCTCCTCCTGCTCACTTCTTCGTGTCCAAACGGAGAGTCCAAGAAATCCCGTTGACCAGGAGTTTCCGGAACTCCGGGACCGCAAAATCCTCCGGGCTTCCCAGTGATGTGTAGAAGACGCGGCGGTTTTCGGCTGTGTTGACCCACGCGACAGGCTCAACCTCCGGACGTCCTTCCATCCGGCCGCTCATCAGGACGGTGACATGACCTGGCAGGTCAGGATTTTTATACAAGTGCGAGAAGACCTCGAACTCATTTGAGGAAATCCCCTTCAGCACCGGGTGGTTGTTCATATTCGGCAGCACCTTTACAAAAGTCTTGAGCCCCTTGCCATAATGGTCGTGATAATTGCCACCCAGAATCTCCTGATCAAAAGTGGGCCAATCCGCGTGCCCTTCAGGAACTTTGACGTCCTTGCCTCGCAGTGCGAACGCATGGCTGGCGGTACGAATACCCGCCACCGATTTTCCAGCAGAGATGTGCTTTCGGATTAGGT
>JAQGOV010000496.1 GCA_028293425.1 Verrucomicrobiales bacterium | reverse complement strand
TTGCGATTTTTGTGCCTCTTTGCGGCTAACCCTCTGTGAGCTCCCGTGCGATAACTTCCAGCCGTCCAATCTTACGGGCAACTTACGACTAACTTTATAAAGTAGCCTTCGAAATCCTTAGGAAAATGCCATCAGAGTTTCCGCTGACACCACTTGCGACCAATAAAAACAAGGGGTGTACGGGTCCAACATGCAAAAGCTCCAATGTTTTCCGTGGTCCTTACGAGTCTACGGGTCGGGGAGGGGGTGGCTACCTCCACGGCGTTCAGTTCCTCTCCACCGAATAACTTTATCGGCCCCGGCCCAACCGCACTCACTCTCTCACGTTCTGCCAGAGTCCTGTTTCCGTTTACACAAGAATAGTCACTTTTAGACACTTTGCTCACGCCCCCTTCTTTGGGAACAATCGGAATTCAAAAATTGTTATGTAAAAAATCCAACCATGCGATCGCCATTCGGTATTCTGGTTTCGTCATTAACCTGTCAGAAACGGTGTAGCCAAATGTAGCCTTCGGAAGGCTCATGTAGGTTTATGTAGGCTAAAAAAAATCTCTCGTTCCTGTAGCCTAACTTCAAGGCCAAGTCCTGAACCAAATTGTTACCCTCCGTAAAGCGGCCCGACAATCATCAATCACCGATTCGAAATCAGCAATGTGGTCATCCTTCCTCCTTAAGATGCCATTGCCCAACATGCCATTGCCGCAATTCCATTCCGCCAACCTGCTCGTGGCTAGGGAAGGCTTGAAAGGGCCACGTTTCCGAACTCAAATCCTTAGAAAAATCTTGCGCCGGTACATCCAATACAGCATCAGCCAAAGCACCAGCAGCACCGCCGCCCCGTGCAACAGTGGTTCGTAACTTGTCCCGAGCCTTTTAAACGCGTTCTGTCCCAGGTGCGTTTTCAGTGCCTTGAAAACGAAGCCGTCGAAAAGGTGCGCCATGCAATACGCCGCGATGGAATTCATTCCAATCACGATCAGCGGAAAAGCCCAGCCCCGCTTTTGCTTGGCATCGATCACCCAATAGAAAGCTCCCAGCAACAGGCAACACCAGCCGCCGCTGAACAAAACCCAGGAAGGTGTCCAGATGCGTTTCACCACCGGGCAAATACCAAGTGCTCCAAACAGACTCCCCAGCCCGAGCCCCGCTAAACCCGCAATCGCCAGCCACTTAATTTTGGCCAGGGCCGGGCGTTCGCTCTTCAGGACATTTCCAGCAATCAATCCAAGGATCATCGTGCCCAATGTCGGTATAAAACTGAGCGTTGCGTACCCTCCTCCATTGAAAAGAAATGGCTTCTCGCGGGAGAACAGGTTCAGGAACCACTTGTCAAAAGCCCAGGCCAGGTTGCTGTTCTTGTTCCAATGCGCCGCGAAACCGGTCATCAGGTGTGGCCAATCTTTTTTAACTCCCACCGCTCCGTAATCGAAATCGGGACCGGGTAACGGATACAGGGCAAATGCCGCCCAATAACCCAACAGAACCGCTCCGAGCCCAATCCACTGATCCCGGCTTGGTCGAAAGCCAAGCAAAAACAGGAAAGGATAGCCGAGGCCAATCTGCGAAAGTGTGTCTTCAAAGGTCCAATAGGTCTGCGGACGGTTGATGGAGCGCAAAAAGACGCCAAGCAAAATGAGCAGCAAAGACCTCCATAAGGCATGCCCAAACAGAAGTCCTTTGGTTTGGCCGCGCGCCATGCGGTTCGCAATCGAAAAGGGCAGGGCGACGCCCACCAGGAACGAAAACGAAGGTTGAATCATGTCGTGCAGCGAGCATCCGATCCATTCAACGTGGCTTTGATGCCAGGCTAGAAACTTCCAGAACCCGCTCTCGGGTAATGCGGAACTCACCCGCCCAAAGCTCAATACCTCCCCCATCATCAGGAGCATGACAAATCCGCGATAGGCATCTACCGAGGTAATCCGCGTGCCTGTGCGTTCCGGGAGAGCTGAAACCACCGCAGGTTTTTCGGCCAATGCTGAAGCATTCATGGGATGAGCAGGATCCTCCGGCAAATCCGAAGGTATGGAAAGCCAAATCTCTGTTTGACTTGTCGGGCTAAAGCGTTTTGAAATGGTTGCCGAAGGATTGCTTATGAGAGGAAAACTAATTCCGGTGTTGTCGGCGTTGTGCATGGTCGCATTGTCTTCGTTTGCCGCCAAGCCGCAGGACCCGACAGAGAAGGTTAAGTGGGTGCATGGACCGGCGACCGCCGACTTGGGCAGCGTCGCCCAGGTGCGCGTCCCCGGCGGTTACATTTTTGCCAACGCCAGCGACACTCGGAAGTTGATGGAGGCCATGCAAAACCCCACCTCCGGCACCGAGTTGGGCTTCGTCGCTCCCGAAAGTATGGAGTGGTTCGCCGTATATGAATTCGACGACGTCGGTTATGTAAAGGATGACGAGAAAACCAAGTTCGACAACGATGCCATGCTCAAGAGCATCCGCGCAGGCACCGAGGCGGGAAACAAAGAACGTAAAAAGCGCGGCTGGCCCACCATGACCATCAGCGGTTGGGAACAGCCCCCTCACTACGACGAGGCTACCCATAACCTGGAGTGGGCGATTCGAGGTGAAAGCGACGGCAAACCCGTGGTAAATTTCAATACTCGCGTCCTTGGCCGCGCCGGAGTCATGCGCGTAACCTTGGTGACCGATCCGGACTCTCTGACCGCCACCATCCCAAAGTTCAAAGAGACGCTCGCAGGGTTCGACTATAAAACCGGGGCGAAGTACGCCGAGTATCGGTCCGGTGACAAAATCGCAAAGTATGGCCTTTCTGCCTTGGTCGTCGGCGGTGCCGCCGCTGTGGCGGTGAAGTCCGGTCTCTTGAAATACATTTGGAAGTTTATTGTGATCGGAGTGGTTGCAGTCGGTGGTCTTTTCAAAAAGATGTTTGGGTCCCGCTCCAATAGCGATCAGGTATGAGCGATGGGGAAACGCTGCTGGTCGTTCTGGCGTTCCTCTATTTGTCGGATTGTTTCGCCTGGCTCAAGAAAGGCTCGGTTGCCGTCGCCTCCGCCTGGGGGGGGCGTTTTGGCGTTAAAACGGGTGCTGGGATCCTGGGCAACTCCCGTGGCAGCCTTTTGCCGCTGAACCCGCTTCCCCCGTTCGGTCAGCTCTACATCGCTCATCCTCTGCCCATCTCCATTTCGCCTGATGGGATTTGCGCTGGCAATTTGCACTCCGTTGCTCCGGGTGTGAGCGCCGGCCCCTCCGCAGCCGCTCTGGCTTTTGAGCAAGTCACAGCCGTCTCCGCGGATGGCTCCATCCTGCGTGTGAACAAGGCCCGGTTCGCTAAATGTGGTTCAACCGCCCAGGCTGCGGCTTTGGCGGAACTCATCAAAGCTTCCAAGGCAGCCAAGTCCCACAAGCGCGAGCACCTGATTCGCGAATTCCTCGGCAGCCATTTATCGAAAAAGAGTGCCTCGAAATTTTTGGTTGATGTCCGTGCTCATGTGCTCCGCTTAACTGTCCTCACCACCCCTTTCTTCCTCTTCTTATTCCTGTTTGTTCCGTGGATGGCAACCCGGACAAGCGCGTCCACCGTTCTGATTCGCGGGGCCATCGGCGCGGTGCTGCTGGCAGCGGCGATCGGGTTCTTCTTCTACCGCGCACATTCGAAACTGTTCCCGCGAGAACGATTCGAGCGGATCTCCTCCCTGATTAAGATGGTTCTTTGTCCGCCTATGGCCATACAGGCGGTCAATCATCTGACCATTCCCCTGCTTGCTACCTTCCATCCGGTTGTTGTGATATCCATCCTCCGACCAGCCAACACCAAGCCCTTTATCGAAGGCTTCCTCAGGCGTATACAGTTCCCGCTCGCTGTTTCCATCAGCGATCCTGTGGCGCGCCGCGTCTGCCAATGGTTTGGGGAACTCCAGACCGAATTGGTGACCCGGTTTTTACAGGAGAGCGATCCGGAGCTATTAAAATCTGCCATTTCTCCTCCTGCACGTGAGGGCAAGGCGGCCGGTTATTGTCCGCGTTGCCTCTCGCAATACGAAAGTTCATCGGCTGACTGCCCGGATTGTCCGGGCGTCAAAGTGGCCACATTTCCACCTCCGTCAAAATCTCCCTTATGAGCAACGGCACGGATCCCATCGTTTATTGGATTATTGGACTGGGTTTTGTCGGTGGTTATTTCCTGGTCAGTTTTATCATGAACAAGATGAAGATGGGCTTTTCTGGTTGGAAATCGCACGAGACGCCGGAGGTTCCACCACCAAAGCCCGAAAGCCCAATAAGCAACAGTGCCGTGGCCGGCCCACCGCCGATTCGCTCCTTTCAACCTGTCAGCCCCGACCCGGAGGAGCAGAGATTTGCCCGGGTGCTCAATTTGGATCTCCCGTCCACTCCGTCGCAGGTGCAGGAGGCCTACAATCTGGCTCTTGCCCAGTACGCACCTGAAAAACTGGCGAATCTCGCTCCTGAGATTCAGAAGCTTGCGGCGGAACGGAGGCGTGAAATTATCGCTGCTTACGAGTTCTTCCAAACCCGTCAATCGGGCCAGTAGTCGGCCATTTTATCCTGCTCCCACGAAATCGGTAATCCGGCCCCAACCCTTTTTCATCGTTCGGGGTTTGTTGTTCCAGGTCATTACCCCGCCGAGAGCTGCCAAAGTCCCCATCATGAT
>JAQGOV010000488.1 GCA_028293425.1 Verrucomicrobiales bacterium | reverse complement strand
CGAAACTTACACGTTCTTCACCTATTCAGACGATGGCGTGCGGCTTTGGGTGAACAACCAATTGCTCGTGGATAACTGGACCGACCACGGCTACACCGAAAATGCTGGGGTTATCGCTTTGCAGGCGGGCTACCTCTATGATGTGAAGATGGAGTTCTATGAAAATGGAGGCGGTGCTGCAGCGAAACTCTGGTGGTCCTCTCCCACGGTTTTCAAGGATGTCATCCCTTCCGCTCAGCTTTATCCGCCTGCCATCGCCTCCAACCTCCCTCCCACCGTAGCCTTGACGAACCCCGTTCCAGGAAGTGTGTTCGTTTCCGGTAGTTCCGTAGGCCTTGTGGCCAGTGCGACAGATCCTGATGGATTGGTTGCGAAAGTCGCCTTTTTTAACGGGACCAACAAACTCGGTGAAGCTCTGGCCTTGCCCTATGCGCTCACCTGGTCCAATGTCGCAGCCGGCACCTGGACCCTCAGCGCGGTGGCAACGGATGATGGCGGCATAAGTCGCACTTCCGCGCCGGTGAGTGTCACGGTCGTGGCGGGCTTTAGCACCAATGTTACACTCGTCTCCACCGGCTCTGTTTGGAAATACCGCGATACGGGGGAGAACCTCGGATCAGCCTGGACTGGGCTCGGATTTGTGGATACCAACTGGGCCAGCGGACCTGCGGAGTTGGGCTATGGCGACGGGGTTGAAGGCCGGCCTGAGCCGACTATTGTGAGTTATGGTCCGGACGCTGCCAACAAATACATTACCACTTACTTCCGAACCTATTTCAATGTGGCGGACCCCAATGCTTTCAGTATTTTGAATTTCAGAGTTATGCGAGATGACGGGGTGGTTATCTACATCAATGGCTCTGAGGTTTTCCGCAGCAATATGCCCGGCGGTCCCATCAACTATCTTACCCCGGCCAGCGCGGGCGTCGGCGGGGTTGATGAATATACATTCTTCCCGGGCTCAGACAGCTCAGGCTACTTGATTTTTGGCACCAATGTCGTGGCCGCCGAAATCCATCAAAGCAGCGGTGGGAGCAGCGACATCAGCTTCGATTTTGAGCTCATGGCCAGCAAGACAGTGATCGCTCCCTACATCACGAACCAACCGCAGTCCCAAGCCGTGGCCGAAGGAACTACCGTCACGCTCGGGGTGGCTGTGCAGGGCACCGATCCATTGCGTTTTCAGTGGCGTTTCAATGGCGTAACTATTTTCGGCGCCACTAACGCCTCTCTCGTTTTCCCGGGCATCGCGACTAATCAAGCTGGCGGCTATTCCGTGGTGATTACCAACACTGCGGGCAGCGTAACCAGCGCCGTGGCCAATGTGACTGTTTCCGTGCTCGATACGGACGGCGACGGCATTCCCGACCTCTGGGAAAAAGCCCATGGCCTCAACTACCAGGTGAACGACGCCAACTTGGACCCAGACCACGACGGTATGACCAACCTCCAGGAATATCTCGCCGGCACCGATCCTCAGCGGGCAGACAGCTATCTGAGAGTTGACAGCCTGGCCCTGGGCGCCAGCGGGTCCGCCATTACCTTCCTGGCTATGAGCAACCATACCTACAGTGTTTTAGCGAACGAAAGTCTCAATCCCACCGGCTGGACAAACGTGGGCAACACCTCAGCGCGCACAACCAATCGTGCAGAAGTCATTCTCGACCCTCGCCCACAAAGCCCGCTGCGGTATTACCGTTTGGTGACTCCGGCGATGCCGTGACAAGTAGGAAACCTGTCTCTAACTTCTTACCGACTCACAAGCGAACGCTTTTGAGTCATTTTACCCATATTGACAGCAAGCTGGCAAGCTGGTAAGCTGGCTTTGTGAAAACAACCTTGGATCTGCCAGATGAGCTTGTCCGGGAGATGAAATTGCGCGCGGTAACCCAAGGACGTACCGTCAAGGATCTGGTTGCTGAGCTCATCAGGAAAGGTTTGGGAATCTCCCAGCCCCAGCCTGAATCTATTGCACCGAACTCAATGGTTCAGATTGGAGAACGTGGATTGCCCATCATTCGTTGCGGCCCCGGTGCTCCTGCTACCCGGATGAGCATCGAAGAATTGCTCAAACTTGAAGAAAGAACCCAGTTAGAGGAGGATGCAAAGCGTGCCCGGCAGCCTGTTTGATTCCAATATTTGGATTGCAACGGTCTTTCCCACCCACCCCGCCCACCATCAGGCGCGTCAACTCTTGTTGGAAGCTACTCCCGGCAAACCCGCAGTCTTTTGCCGCTCTACCCAGCAGAGCTTTCTCCGGCTGGCAACAAATCCAGCGTTGCTCAAAGCGTACAGGGCGGAAGAACTCACCAACCGTGACGCCCTGCTTGCGTTGAAAGCTTGGTTAATCCTGCCGCAGGTCTGTGAGCGCGAGGAACCCGCAGGCCTGGTTTCTTTTTGGCACCAATTAGCCGCGCGCGACTCCGCGTGCCCAAAGTTATGGATGGATGCTTACCTGGCTGCTTTCGCAATTGCCGGAGGTTTGGATATGGTCACCCTTGATCACGATTTTGAGAACTTCCAAGCCCAGGGGCTTAACCTCCATTTAGTCCTTTGACAGGTAACATCGAGGTCGGCGTGGCGAGGCCGCGGAAACAGGCCGACCATGAATGGGCAGTTTGCTCAAGGGTCTCTTTGTTTGTTGCCCGTCATTTCGTTGCAACACTACCCTAAAGCAATTCCTTCCACAATTTCCGGTCCTTCAACATCAGCTCCCTCAGCAGCGGTATCGGCGGCATCCCATGCCGCAGAAACTCATCATGAAACCGTTGCAACGTATATCTGGATCCTTCCTGCGCGGCCCAGTCCCGGCGCAGCTTCAGGATCATCAGTTTGCCGAGCGAATAATATAAATATCCCGGATCGTAAGTCCCGCGTGTCGCTTCGGATGCCGCTGGTTTCTGCTCGTAATAACAATTATCCATAAAGAACCGGGTGGCTTCCTCTACCGTCATTCCCTGGCAATGCAAACGCACCGAGCAGCATAACCGACACAAACGCAGCAACGCCTCATCGGATTGCTCCATGCGGTATTTCGCCCCGCGCACCTTTTCCTCGCGCGACGCTCTGGCAGGATCCTTCGGTTGCTCGAAACCCTCATCCAACATCATTTGCTCGGTGTAATGCGCCCACCCTTCCACGAACGGGTAACTGCCAAACACCTTGGCCGCCGTGCTTACTCCGCGCGATGCGTTTAAAGCCAGGAACTGCACGTAATGCCCGGGATACGCCTCATGAATGCTCGTCACGTCCAACGCGTAATAATTGAATGCCGTCAGCCATTCCTCCGCCTGTTTGGCCGGCCAGTTCGTTTCAACAGGTGTGATGTAGTAATAGGCTTCCGTCGCTTTCTTTTCAAATGGCCCTGGCGTATCCATCGAAGCGAAGCTGGTGGGACGAAACGGTGGCGGTGTTTCCTCCACTCGCGCCCGCACCTTGCTCGGGATGGTCACGATGTGATGGTCCATCACGAATTGGCGAATCGCCTCCAGGTTTTTCCGCGCATCCGGGATCAATCCTGTCGCCGTGGGATGCTCATTCTGCAAACTTTTGAAGACTTCGAGCGCGGGCTTGGTCGGGTCGATCAACCGCGCCGCTTCCGCGAACCGTTGCTGTTCCAGCTTCAACTCGCGCAAGCCAGCCTCCAATATTTGCTCCGGAGTCAGTTCGATCCACTCCGCTTTCAGCATTGCGATGTAATTCTCACGCCCAAGCGCAAAGGAAACGTCCGCCTTCGGAAGCTTCTCCTGCTTCAACCATTCCGCGTAGTCGAGAAACGCGGCCACGGCAACCTCGTTCGCTTTCACGAACTCCGCACGTATTGCCGGATCCGTCACAGTGGCCGCCGCTTGTGCCACATCATTGGAAAGAAACGACGCGGCGCCCGTGGCTGACTCCATTGCAGTCTCCACGAATACTTTCGGCACCACCGGATCCAGGTTCTTGCGCGCGAGCGCCAGGAAAGCCGGCGCTTTTCGGAGAATTGCCGTCATGTCCGCCACCCGCGCCGTGAGCGGTTTGAAGTCCCGCTTCAAATACAATGTCAGATCGATACTCGGCGCGTCGCCTGCGCCTCCGGCGTAGGTCATGGGGTTGTGCCAATAAACTCGTTGCCGATTGAGCGCCAGCCGCTGATTCATGACCGCCCCTTGCAACAATCGCAAATCATGGCGGCGTGCAGGCGAAAGCGTTTCGGAGGTCACCCCGGCAAGGGCCTCTTCGAAACGCCCGAGACGCGCGGCCTCCCCGTCCAGCCCCGCTTTATCCGGGAGAATGAAGAGTCCATCGTATTGATGCCATCCCTGCCCCACACCGCCGATGGGGCGAAATTGATAATAATCCCGGATGAACTCCTCGGATAATCGATCGACTCGCGCATCCGCCGAAAGCTTCTTCTCACCATGCGCACACCCGCCCATGCAACTTGCCAGAACCAAATATAGGAGGAGAGTGATCGGGGACGCGCTGCGGGTTTGCGGATTCATATCTGGCGGAGCCTAACAAACTCTCCCGCTCGTAATCAAACTGGTTCCTGCTGATGAGTCGGCCACATGACCCGGCTTGATGGTTTACTCAGCTTTTCGGATTCCAAAAGGCGGCGTGAGGAATCTCAGATCTTCACCCCAACCCACCGTTTTCGCCACAGTTCATCCCGCCGCAATATGAAGCACCGCGGGTAACGAGTCTTTGATATTTGGTATGTCAAAGAACAAGTGAGACTCGTTACCGCGTTGGGCTTGGCTTCCGAAGTCGGCTGCTACATGGTTCCGGTTGCTTGTGCTGGCGACTACGTAGTGAACACTTCCTGGCTTGCTGATTCTCCCTGCCTTGGAAGACCACAAGTGAGACTGCTGACGGGCGTGTTGCCCAAATGCCAAATTGCGGAGAAGTTCTTAAAATGCCCTTCGCGGGTGTTTGCAACCGAAGTTCGGCATATGATGAGCATTCACAAGCC
>JAQGOV010000455.1 GCA_028293425.1 Verrucomicrobiales bacterium | reverse complement strand
AGACAAACGAAGCGCTTGGAACCTGCCGTATCCCTCGAAACCTCATGCCGCTTCCTGTGGTCGAAACCACGCTGCCCGTTCCATCCCAGCGTTACTCAAAAATCTTCCGCACCGCCCCCGGCTACTCCTTTTGTGCCTTTTCTTTCCCAAGCAAAACGACATAGTGATTTGTTGTGACCGCTCCCCAATTCATCGGAAAGTCCGCTTCGTTTGCGTGATATCCGACTGCCTCTCCGCGAAGTTTGATGCTGCCCCAGCGATCCGATTGACCATAGGTGGGTGCATCGAAAATGAACATTCCACCTGAAGCATGCACTTGCCTGATTCGGTTTCGCTTTCGAAGAGCGTCTGGCAGTTTGCTTATTTTTCCGAGCAACGGGTATTCCTGCTCGTCATAAACCTTCATCGAGGAGTTTGCGATAAGCTTTCCGGTGGCTTCATCTTTGACAAGAACCTCAAGCCTTGCGTTAAGCTCGGAAGCCTTTGCAAGTATGGCCAGTCCTTTGCGAACCGGAGTTTGAGAAGCCATGACCGCCGTCTTGGCACTGCGCAGTGCCCAGCCAATGGCTCCACAGAGCGTCACCACCAGCAGGGTGAGCACAACCACCTTCCACATGCGTCTCATAATGTTGAACTCTGCTTCTCGAAAACCCCGTCGCCCGGTAGGGCAAGGCTCCTGCCGAGCCCTGATCCACTCTAGGATCACCCAAATATCTTCCTTACCGGCTGCCCCCTATCCGTAATCGGCACCGGCCGATCTTCATCGTACAAAAACTTTTCCGGATTAACTCCCATCGCGCAATGAATGGTCGCGTGTAAATCCGGGACAGAAATAGGCGTATCCAAGATCTTTTTCCCGAGCTCATCGGTCGTTCCGACGGCCTGCCCCGTCTTCAGCCCACCACCGGCCAACGCGATGCTGAAGGCTTTCGAGTAATGCCCCCGCCCTCCTCCGCCATCGAACTCCGGGGGACGCCCAAACTCGGTGGCAATCACGATCAGCGTTTTATCAAGCAACTTGTTCTTTTCCAGGTCCACCACCATCGTCGAGACCGCGCGATCCAGGTCCTGAATCAAAAGATGCTGTTTGAATTGGCCTTCCAGGTGCGTGTCCCAGCCGGTGCCATTGATGAAGTTCAGGTTGAAACTGACCTCCACGAACCGCACCCCGGTTTGCACCAGCCGACGCGCCAGGAGACAGCGCTGGCCGAACTCAGACCCGTAAGCAGCGCGGAGCGCATCCGGTTCACCGCCGAGCTGAAAGGACTTCATGAAATCGCCCTTGGCCAAACGAAAACTCTCGCCCAATGCCGTGTCGTAATCGGCGAGAACCTTGTCGCCGCTCTGCCGGGCCAAATAGGTTTGACGCATTTGCCCGAGCAACGCCTCGCGGTTAGCCTGGCGAGGGGTCGTGATATATTCCGGCCGAGCCAGGCCGCTTGGCCCTGCCTCCGTATCGGTCAGGTAAATGTAACCGTCCTTCGCCCCTAGAAAACCCGGGCCACGCGTGACGTTGGGATAGCCAATCACAATGTAAGCCGGCACGCCATCGGCCACGCTCTTGCGTTCGTGGGCCACGATGGAGCCGATGGACGGATATACCACCGTTCCGCTGGTGGGCCGGCCCGTGTGCAAACGATTGGTCGCGGCCGCATGCTCGTCGATCACATCGTGATTGACCGTGCGCAGCAGAACGAAACGGTCCAGCACCTTCGCGCAGCCGCTCAGATGCTCGCACACCTGAACACCTGGAACGGCGGTGTCGATGGCGCGATACGCCGAGCCCGCCACTTTCTTTCCATCCCCCTGACGTTTCGGATCCCATGTGTCCACATGACACGCGCCACCGCCCAGCCAGATGAAGATACAATGCTCCGCTTTGCCTTTGGGATAATCGATCTCTTCCTTCCGCTTGGCCGCTCCGGCGGGCGTGACCAGACCTGCCAATCCCGCCGACGCCACCAAACTGGCCTGGGCGCTCTTGCGCAAAAAACTGCGGCGGGAAATGTCGTTCGGCGTGTTCATGTTTAAGAGTCGGCTCTAAGGCAGAAAAACGAATTCGGGCGTGTTGACCAGAGTCCAGATCGCATCCTCCATTTTCTCGCGCCACTCCGGCTGCAATCTTTCCGTGGGAGTGTCCCCAAGACGGGCTTCCCGTTCCAGCTCCTGTTTAATCCGGGTAGCGTCAGGGGTTAAATGATTGGACCATGAAACGATCCGATGGGCTGCGGGCCTTTTCCAGGCGCTCGCCGCGCTCGGTTCACTCCTCCGGGTGGCGAAGCCTTGTTCCAATTGAGCGGCAAAGATCTTGGCTTCCTCGGCGGTCGGCGGTCGTGAGAGGACGCGCAGGAAAAGCTCCTGGACCAGCTCTGGCAAGGGCAAACGCTTCAAGGCCAGCGCGGTAAAAGCGTTGTCATCGGATAACCGCGCGATGCGCCCATTCACCATCTGGCCGTTCGCGAGCGTCGCGGGCTGCAATACATTGGGCGCATTCTCACGCACCGTTTGCGGGCTCTGCCGCGATTCCCGCCAGCCGAAGGTGCAAAGCGTATCGATAATCGACTGCGCTTTGGGCATGGAGAGCGCAGGCCGATCGCGCTCGTTGGAAAGCGATGTGAATTCCCAGGAACGTGTGGGCGTGCCGAGATTGTTGAACTCCTTCACCGGCCGGCGTCCATCCACATCCAGGTTCATCTCCTCGGCGTTGAAAGGTTTTCCTACGGCCGCAAACATCGCATCCACCACCTGCTCCGCGGACAAACGCCTGCGCGTTTGCGCGGCAAAGAAGCGCGTTTCCGGTTTGGATTCATCCCCTGTGCTCGGCCGCACCTGCCTCTGGTAGGCCTTTGAATTGAGAATCAACCGCGTGACATGTTTCAAATCATAGTCATGGAGCACCAATTCCCGCCCCAGCCACCGGAGCAACTCGGGATGCGACGGCTTGGCCGTTTCCCAATCGTCCACCGGCTCCACAATTCCCCAGCCCATGTAGCGCTTCCATAACCGGTTCACCAGCACCTGAGCGAACCTTTCGTTGCGCGCATCTGTTAGCCGTGCGGCCAATTGTTCACGAGGGTTGCTCGGTTCCCGCAAAACGCCTGTCGGGATCTCATCGGCCATCACTTCCGTGAGCGGCCATTCCGGAGCCACCTTTGTTCCCGGTTTTAAGGTCACGTTCACTATCCGGCCAATAATGATATTGGAGTTGGTAGGAATCGAACTGCTCAGCGGAACCATCTGCGGTTCTTTTTTCAACATCGCCGCCAGGCTGAACAGATCCTTCTGCTTGAAATGATGATACGGCGCATCATGGCAGCGCGCGCATTGCATCTGCATGCCGAGAAACGCCTGCGCCACGATCTGCGCCTTTTGGGCCATAGGCACATCGTTCTCGCTGGCCAGACCGAACCCCGCGGGACCTCCGTAATAAGCGCTTCCCTCCATCATCACCAGCTCGGAGGCAAACCGGTCCATCGGCTTGTTGTCCACGAACGATTCATGCAGCCACCAGCGAAAGGGCCCGGTGTTGTTCAGCATCGGTTTCAGAATGCCTGGGTTTTCGGCCAACACATCCTGCCAATAACCCACCCAATTGTCCGCCCAGCGAGGATCGGCCAGCAACCGGTCAATCGCCGCCGCGCGTCGGCCAGCGCTCTGGTCGCGCCTGAACTTCTCAATTTGCTCCGGCGACGGCACCACGCCCAGCAGGTCCAGGGTGACGCGACGCAAGAAAGCATAATCGTCCGTCGAAGCCGCTGGCGTAACTTTCCCCTGCTCCAGCTTCGAGTTCACAAACCGGTCCACCTCGTTTTGCACCGGCAGAACGGACGGAGGGTTCGGCACCACCACCTTCGGCAGAGAAGCCATCCGCTCACGAGCGAGTGCATGCCGTGTGTCCCAATACTTGCGTTCCTCGATTGAAGCGAGATCGCGGCGTCGTCGATCCTCCCCTTTCCAAAACACTGTCCGCTCCGCCTCATAAGCGTCCCAGCCTTCCTCAGTCAGCAGGATGTTTGCTTTGGGATTCGTACTGAGCAATTGAAACGAACCCTTGCCCGTCGCGAACGCCACGCAAAGCTCTCCAGGTTCCGGCCGCCGCGACTTGCACCCGATCATTTCCTCGACGGTGAAGGTATGCGCTTTGCCGTCGGACTGGATCGTGGCAATGGTTTCAAAATGGCCCGGTCGGAGATACCGAATGTCCGGCGCTGCTTGTCCCGGAACCTCCGGCACATCCTCGTGGCCGTCAGCGTTCAGATTGGGAAAACGATTTGTGAGCAGCAGGCTGCCGTCCATGAAGAGCCGCGCCCCGCTCCGCGCCCGCATCAGGATTCGAAGTTCCCCTTTAGGCAAAGCGACCTGGGCGGAAGCGCGCAGCACAAAGGGGAAACTCCGGTCCACCTTTACGCCCTTGCTCGAGTATCGAGTCGGCATCACGGGGAACCCGAAAGCCGGTTCGTAATAGGTTTCAGAAGGTTTGGGCGCGTCGAAGTCCCAGGAAAGCTGGTCCGGGATATTCTCCAGAATCTCCACCTTCACCGCCGGCCCGGGAGAATTAGCTGAGGAAAGCGAAACAGCGGGTCCAACATTCACCAGTACAAGCATGAGCAACCAAAAGCCGGAGTTCCAGTTCCCGTGCGTCGCATTCATGCTGATTCACTATGTCTGAAGATTTGACGAGATCATTTCAAGGTTATTCGTCCGGCTTCTGCCCTGCCCCCTCTCACGCTCTCACGCTCTCACGCTCTCACGCTCTCACGCTCTCACGCTCTCACGCTCTCACGCTCTCACGCTCACAAAATTCACACGCACCTCCCACACCCTTCCCATGCTCAAAAACCCCAGCGGGGTGAGCCGAAGGTAGCCCAGGGTCAGCGCCAATGCTGTTTCCCGGCGCGCCACCTGGGTTTACAAACCAAAACCACCCTCCCTCACTTTCGAGCAACGCGAGGCGAGCCCGCGAGCATATCCCGCCATTTATCCCGCCAAAATGGCAGGATTCGGCTGAACAAATCACGACATCAAAGTCCCCAGCCTTCATCCGTGTTAATCCTGTAATCCGTGGTTAATGCCTCCGGAGTTGTTCATTCTGATTTCGTCATTACCCGCCTTCCAAAACCCCAGCCGGGTGACCTGAAAGTAGCCCAGGAAACGGCGCCTATGCTGTTCCCGGCGCGCAACCCTGGGTTTACAAACCAAAACTACACCCTCACTTTCGAGCGCCAGCGAGGCGAGCCCGCGAGCGACTCCCTGAGGGGAGACATTTGGTGTTACACGGATGGATCATCCGCTTGCTGTTCCGTATGCATCTCAAGCCACTTGCTTGCTCGACCACCAATTAAGGCCAAATCCATTCCAAATGCTGTCTCGTCGAATCGTATTGAGAAACTGAGGGGCTTGCTTAATGCGAGCATCGAAGCCCGAACGTCCTTCAAGTTTAGTATGTGCCCACGCGATAAAAGCGCTGCCCGTACGGAAGGGGGTCTAAATCTTCAAATGTGACATTGTCGTCGAGTGCCTTCGTGGTCCACACGGATGACCAGTTAATCAGGTTCGTGGAGGCTTCAATAGTGTAATTCCAACCCGGAGAAGCGTGAAATGACAGGCGAATACCACCGTTCGTATTCCAGCTCGGCGCATTGAAGATGGGCAACTGCGACGGTGACGTTGCGCGACGCAAGGCACCCACGGCTCCAGCGCTTCCCAGAATGCCAGATTGGCGGTCCCCGAAAACTCCAATGAACGGCTGCCCTATGTTCACGACAGAACCGTTGTCCAGCCTGGCAGTGCCTGCCGAGACCGCCGCCACATTCAGTGTGGCCCCGGGCACTTCAAGGGTGCTCGCGAGATAAAAGCATGATGAGACGATAAGTCCGCTTTGCATTACGATGTTCACGCAGGATCCCTTCGCTTTTTCGGCTTGGTTTTTCATGTCACACATCAATCATCGGTTTGCTCACTGAACGGAGATGCTGTAAATCACAGCCTCGTGATTTGTAAGCGAGCTTTCCAACCTGTAGAGCCCCCCGTTAATGGGAGTGACGGGGACGCTGCTACCATAACGATCCGCCGTGGGCGCGAGCGGCCCTATAGGAAGGCTTGAGAGCGTTATGGTCACAGATAAGGGAAGCGTCCCTACATTGGCAACAATCAAGTAGTACTTTCTGGAGATGGAATCGTAGAGCAGCAAGGCTGATGGCATTTGATATCCAGCGGTCGTTGAACTGACGCTTACTTGACCAACGCTGTATCCAGTCTCCATCCCGTGTTTAATTTTGCCGAGTTCCACGTAAACTGGTGCGACACTGTTCGTCAGAAAGCTCTCGATTATTGCGGGAGTACTATAATATTTCTCTAATGGTGAAGGCAGCATCCACGCTTGAATTGTGCGTGCCCGACCTGCAGCAAGAGCCGATAGCACGTTCCATCTGAATTCTTCCTTGTAAGGAAGACGATACGGTAAAGGGTTATTCACGTCAGTTCCGATTCCTTGGGTGACAACGCCCCAAGCTCGCCCCTTGCCAACGAAGTCGCGCCCATGCCACACGTATTTTAGGGTGCGATCTGCACCACCAAATGTACTAACGTTGGGTGCCTCAGAGTATTGATCTGTGAGCACGACATCGGTACCCCCGAGGTATGGTAGAATCGGCCCATGCCCCGGGCCGGATGTTCCGTAGGGACACAGCTGGGTGGGGTATATTGGGTCAGGGCATAAACCGCTAAAGACTTGCCAAATTTGATGGTACTCGTCCCAGGAATGAATAAGGACTGCTGCAGCGGAAACGGTTTGAGGCTCAAGGAAAGGTTCGTTGTCGTGCTTGGTGTCATTCTCATCACCCAGCAGCCAGCCCAAAAGCGCTGGATGGCCACCGTAAGATTGAACGAATTCCCTCAACGGCGCATAAGCGTTGGGATCGCCGGAGGCCACGCTGCTTATCAATGCACGATTGATGCCTAAAACCACCTTTAAGCCTCGCGCCTGAGCACCGGCCAACACGGATTGAATGCAAGAGTCGTACTCCCGCTTCATGTCTACCGCCACAATGGTATTTGCTCTGCTTGCTTCTAAAAGGCCCCATGGAATCGAGTGTCCAGGCTCAGTATAACAAGTGTCCTCTTCGATGTAGTAACCAAAGGAGAAAAATGGCTCCCAATTATGCGTCACGAAGTTGTATTGCTTTACCGGCTGCGGAAGACCAATGCCGACCACGACGGCGCCTCCGTCCGAGCTAATTGTTACGCTCTGGTTGATAGTTATTGAGGTCTCGGACGAACCAGGCTTGCAGATGATGTTACCCCGTGACGAGGCGGCCCGCAGCGCGTTGCTCAAGTTGTCAAATGGGTTGCCTGGCAAGCCAGTGCCATTTCCCGCCCGAAAATCTACCCAGGTAGCATCAGCAGCACCCCGAACAATTGTGACTACGAGAAAAAGGGCGATGAGGGTTGCTCGAAAGCTTAATGACGATGCGGATTTCATGAAGGTGCTACGGCCAAACGAGCTTTACTGTTTTTCGACCAACACCTGTACCCAGCCGCGACCCTTTTTCAATCCTGTGAGGGCTTGGCCGAGGACGGCAAATCGGGCTTTGTCGAAATCCGAAACCTTCATGGCGTGGCCGAGGGTTGCGGATGTGGTGAGAAGGTCGCCGGGTCCGATGGGTCCAAAGCTCGCGTCGGCGTGACACCAGACCTGACCCGTCAGCGCGATGGGTTGGTCCCCGTCGGCGGCAGGATTGCCTTTGTCGCGCAAAACCAGGCCAGGCTTGACGCCGTTGCCGCCTGAAATGATACCGACGCGTTTACGGTCGTAAGGCTCGTCCGAGAGTTTGAACTTTCGGTTCCCGCTGGAATCAATGGAGACGACCATTCCTGGCTCAACCTTGAATTCGTTACTGGGATCCATACTTGTGACGCTCACCTGTTCGGCAAGGTCGGCCCCGCCGAGAATCCGAAGCGTGACAACTTCCGTGACCCCATCCTCGTAAATGGTCATGTAGTTGTGCGAGTTGATATCCCCTTCCTTGGTAACGTAGAAACGCATCCGGTGATCCTCAATGGAGCCACCGCTTGCTTTTTCAACAATAATTCCTCCACCGTTCCGATTGTTCGTATCGAAATAGATCCCGGCTCTAGTGCCTGCCCCCGCATTGGCGCTGGTTCCCACAACCAGCGCTTCGTGGCAGGGAGGCATTCGATCAGCGTCCCCGTCCGTCGTGCCCACCACCAATCGATTGCGAGGCAAACCCGTTCCAATTCCGACATTGTTCCCGATAGGATTTAGCAGTAGAGGAACGCTGCCGTGCGATTGGAGGAATGCAGAGTTGCTGTTCACTCCAAGCA
>JAQGOV010000420.1 GCA_028293425.1 Verrucomicrobiales bacterium | reverse complement strand
CGAACCCGGTGATGGCCTGGAACCTATCTCTCTTCAAAGCACCTGGGAGCCTTTGCCTTTAGAAACCCAGGCCGTCCGCTCCCGCAAGACCATCCTCTTCGGGCGCTCTCGGCCGCTTGGAGACCAGGATCCCCTAAACCTTTATGGACCGGATTCTTGTGGACTGGCTTTGCCAATCGGCAGCGGCAACAACCTGATTGGCACTCTCACGGTAGGCCGCTCCGGGGCCGCCGAGATGTTTTTGCCGGCCCAAATGGATGTTGTCCGTCTTTTTGCCGATTTCGTCAGTATTCAGATCGCCAACGCTCGTCTGCGTGAGGAACACGTCCATTCCCGTGTTGTCAGCCATGAATTGGAGCTGGCCCGTAATATCCAGCGTTCCTTGTTGCCCAAAGCCATTCCGGCGATGACGCCTTTTGGCGCTGCGGGACATTGCGAGACTGCCCGCCAGGTTGGAGGAGACTTTTACGATGTGCTCCAAATTTCGGATTCAGCCTACCTCTTATTTGTGGCGGACGTCATGGGCAAAGGAGTTCCAGCAGCTTTGTTTGCTTCCATCCTCCAACGATTGGTTCGGGTTATTCCGGAATGGATCAATCGTCCTGCCGAGATGTTCAGCCGGATCAATTACATGCTCTTCGAGGAACTCTCCTCCGTGGACATGTTTATCACGGCTCAACTCGCACATGTAGATCTAAAAAACCGCTGCGTCACGATCGCCAGCGCCGGACAGGGCCCCGTGCTGCTTGCCTCTTCAGACGCGCCGTCGGAACGCCTCGTCTCCGAAGGCTTGCCTCTCGGCATCCTTCGAACCACCAGTTTTGATAGCATCACCCGCCCCCTTCAAGCCAATACCCGTCTGCTCCTTTACACCGATGGGTTAACGGAATTGAAGAATGCCAGCGGTGAACAATTTGGGATTGAACGGCTCCAGAAATGGCTCTCGAACTCCACCCAACAACGGGCTACCGCGGAGCAACTCAAAGCCCAGTTACTCGCTGAGGTTCACGCATTCGGGGCTGAAACCCCATTGAAGGACGACCAAACTTTCCTCATCTTCGCAGAAGAAAATCCGGAGAACTAAATGAAACCAATCCTGCCCCTATTTGTATTCATTGACGCGTGCGGGTGGGAAATCATCCGCCACGATCCCTTTGCCCGCTCGCTCGCGCCCAATCGGAAACGGCTCGACTCCGTGTTTGGTTACAGTTCCGCTTGCGTCCCCTCGATCTTGTCCGGAGCCTGGCCCGACCAGCACCGCAACTGGTGCTACTTCGTTTATGATCCAGAACATTCGCCGTTCAAGCTCCTCAGGCCTTTCCAGCTCTTGCCCCAGAAAGTGACTAGCCGCCGAATCTTTCGCCGCTGGCTGAGCAAGTCGCTGAAACGTCCTTTAAGTTTTCGAGGCTATTTTGATCTCTACAACATTCCTTTCCGCCATATCTCGCTCTTTGATTTTACCGAAAAGAAAAGCCCGCTCAAGCCGGGAGGCATGAACCGGGGTGACAACATCTTTGATTTTCTTGAGCGCCGTGGTATCCGTTACCATGTGAGTGACCCTGATCAAACCGAGCTTGCCAACATGGAAGCAGCCATTTGCCAGATTGCCAGCGAGCAAATTGATTTCGCCTTCGTTTATTGGCCAGACCTGGACGGGCTCCTCCACCGCGTCGGAAACAAATCGCAGGAAATCCCACTCAAGCTTCGCTTGTATGAACAGCGCCTGGAACGTCTGCTGGCTGTTGCCCAGGATCATTACGAAGAAGTCCGACTCTACGTCTTTAGCGACCACGGCATGGCCAATTGCGACATCCATCTGGACCTTAAATCAAAAATCGAAGCCCTGGGTTTAAAATGGAAAGAGGATTATGTGGTGGTTTACGATTCCACCATGGCCCGCTTCTGGTTTTTTAACGACCGCGCCCGGCAGACCGTCATGAACTGCCTGAACCAAGTACACGAGGGCCGCATTATCCCAGACCAAGAATTGAAAGACCTTCGGGCCTTCTTTCCTGATCGATACTTCGGCGAACTCATCTTCCTGGTCAAGGAAGGTGTCCTGATTGTCCCCAGCCACATGGGTGAGCGCCCGATCCGGGCGATGCATGGTTACCATCCCAATGACCCGCAAAGCTATGCCTCCCTGCTCACCAACCAGCCTAACATCCCGGCGGATGTAACCGCCATCCCCCACGTCTTCAATCTCATGACTCGTGATGCTGAAGAAGCCAATCGTGAAAACGCCAAGCCCAGACCCCCAACCTTTCGTAACCAAAGGCTCGTAGAGGAAATGACTTGATGGATGCTTTGCTGAATGGGTTTCGGCGAATGATTTAATGGAGTTGCCGGGTCCTGTGGAGAAATACCGAACCCCCTTTCCTCACTCAAACACGCCATCTGGGGTGTCGGGATTTATTGTGGTCTGCTTAACCACGAAAGAAAAAAGCCGTTCCGCATCGCACGGAACGGCGTTTTATGCCCAAGCGGAGCAAGGGCTCTCTTAGGCTTCAAAGGATTTGCCACACCCACAGCTTTGGCGGGCGTTTGGATTAGAAATTTTAAAACCGCCACCATTCAAGCTATCCACGAAATCCACAGTGGTGCCACGCAAATAATTGGCGCTGAATTGGTCAACGAGCACCGATACTCCAAAAAATTCCAATTGGACGTCGTCATCGCGTTTCTCATCAAAGACCATGCCGTATTGCATACCCGAGCAACCACCACCCTCGACGTAGACCCGAAGGACCTTGCCGGCATTGTTTGGATCGTTGGATTGAAGAATTCTCACCTGATCAGCCGCACTTTCGGTCAGATTGACCACGGACTCAACTTGAGGTGTAGTATTTGTTTCCATTTTCTCCTCTTTACCTTACCAGCGATCTTTTCGAGTGTCAAACCACCGCTTAGCCCTTCTCCACTCGCATTTGTTCGCGAGCCTTGTCCATTTTCTTTTCCATCGCCGGACGCAGTGGAGGAAGCAGAGTGGACAACCGATTGTAGATGTTGATCGCGCTCTCCCATTCCTTCTGTTCCTCTTTCATGCGCGCGGCTGCAAGGCCTGCTTCCTTCAACCAGAACGGATCCGCGGCTTCCACAGAATTGACAATGTTGTAATAACGCTCGAAAGCGGACTTATAAAGGGAGGTTGCCTCAGGACCCTCCCTCGATTGAGCCAGCTTTTCCAACACCATTCCCAGCGCGTATTCCGCGCGGTTGCGAACGGTGACATCCGCCAGCGGGGATTTTAGCACGATCTCATACGCAGCCCGTGCCTGTTCATAACGCGCGGGGTCTTGGACAGCCAGTTGAAAATGGCAATCTCCTATCCGCCCCCAAGCGAGCAACGCCCAACGGCTGGCGGGGAATTTATCCTTCACGTGCGAGAAGGCGTTCAGCGCTTCCCCAAAACGGCTGTCCAAGGGTTTAACTGGATCATACAAAAAGCCCTGCGTAAATGCATCTCCAAGCCGAAAAGAAGCTTCAGCTTCAATCTCTATTAGGCCCTTCGAATCGGGTGGTAAGATATTGATCAGCTCTTGTAAATATTTGCCAGCATCGCGGTAAGCTTCACGAGCGAAAGCCGCTCGGGCGGCCATCATCCGAGCCTGATAGGTGAGAGGGGTGACGGGCCAGTTGGGATTCTGAAAGAAATCCTGGTATTGCCTTTCGGCGCTCACGAAGTCTCCATGCCGAAAGTAATAGTCGCCCAGCCAGTACTTTGCCTGCGGGGCCAACTCGTTTGTTGGAAATCGCGCGAGGAAGTTTGTGAACAAAGGCAGCGCGTTGGTTTCATCCCCAGACCGGAAATAGGCCCACGCTCGATCCGCCTCTGCCTGCGGCCTTAACGCGCTATTGGTAAATTGTGAAACCCAATCGCTGTATCGCTCGATCGCAGGCTGCCATTGCCCTTCCTGGAAGTAACTGCGCGCGAACGCGAGCTCGGCCTGTGGACGGAGTTCGCTATCCGGAAATTTCTTTGTGAACTCCGAAAGCAGGCCGCGAGCCTGCGAAGGCTGTCCGGCCCGGGCCAGCTTCTGCCCCAGGAGGAGCGTGCTGCTGCCGCTTAAGGAACTCTCCGGATAATCCTCCAGAAGCGTTTTTAGGGCGGCAGAGGCTGCTGAAAGGTCGTTCAGGTCTATTGCGGTTCGCAGCATCTGATAAAGCGCCTGATCGAGGAAATGATTTTTGACCCGGGGCACCGAGCCAAAATCCTTTACGACTTGCTGGTAGGTCGCAAGCGCGTTGGTCAGATCTCCCTGGCGAAACAACCCATCTCCCAACTTGAAACGGGCCTCTGCCAGATCAACCGAAAAAGAGAGCTGCTCCGTTGCGACCTTGAACGCAGCGATACACTCGGGAATCTTACCATCGAGCCAAAGACACCAGCCACGTTCAAGCTGGGCCTTTCCAGCTTGTGGGCTCTTCGAGTTGTTTTTCAAAAGCTGATCGAATGTCGCAAGGGCCTGTTGCAACAGGTTCGTGGACGAGACAAGATTATTGGTAATGTTGCTTTCCGCGCCTGAAATAGCCTGCCGCAAGCGCAGTTCGCCAAGGGCTAGGAGAACGCCATCGGAAGAGTTATCCTCGGGATATTGCTTGAGGAACCCTTCCATTTTTTTGGAAGCATCGCCCAGCCTCTGCTGCGTAAGCGACAGCTCGATGCTTTTCATCACCGCTTTCTTCCGAGCCTCGGGAGGAACACTGTCCGCGTCGTTCAGGGCATACGCTTTGGCGGCGTCCTCCGGCCGGTCAAGCAGTTCTAGAATTTTGCCCTGCAGAAAAATAGACTCGGTTTGAACTGTTCGTTTCCCGGCGGCCGTGGCAAACGCGAGGAGGTTTGTAGATTGCTTCAAAGCCTCCTCAAGACGCCGGCTCGCCATCTGTACCTGGCACAGATGGTAAAGCCTCCACCACTTAAACTCCGGCAGCAGATCCTTTTCGGGAAGGGCAAGCAACTGCTGCTCTGCCACGGCATAATCCCCTTTTTCGTACAAGGCCTCCGCCAGCAGCAGTTCTCCTCGGGTCGCTAATTCGTCGTTTGCTCGTTTGCGAACGGCAGTGCGGAAGACACCATTGGGAGATTGTAGCAGCTCCGCGGCTTTGCCGTAATCCTTCAACTTGAAACGGGCCTGTGCTTCGCCATAGCTCGATTCCAGCAGGCGCACGGAGTTGGGATATTCCCGAATGAGCCGGGCGAATGTTTCCGCGGCGGAATCATAATTTGTGCTCAGACGATACGACTCTCCCAGCCAGAACAAATATTGATCTGCCAGGGTTCCTGCCCTGCCCAGGTTTGTATTCAGGAGCGATACGGACCCCAACAGTTTCTGCTGTTTGATCAAAGCTTGCGCCTGGAGGAGGATCGCCTCCGATGCTCGCCCGGAACCCGGATAAAGATGAACGAAGGCTTCAAGTTCACGTTCCGCGCGGTCATAAATGCCATCCTGAAAGGACCGGACGGCCACGCCGAAAGCCGATGTTTCCAAAGTATCCGCCGGTAGGGTTGGCCCGGGTTGAGCATAGCTCCGTAGTCCACTGCAAAGCATAAAGGCGCAAAGCAGAAAGGTTCCCCAGTTGGGAGGAGGCAGGCTCATATCGGCCGTTGCACGCTTGATCAGATGGATCGGCATCGTGGGGTTATTTTATGCAGCAGTACCGGGCAGGAGGCGACGTAAAAATTGTCCAGTATAGCTGCCCTTGCAAGCCGCCACGTCTTCAGGTGTGCCTTGCGCAACAATCTGGCCGCCCCCCGAGCCGCCTTCCGGCCCAAGGTCAATCACCCAGTCCGCCGTCTTGATTACGTCTAAATTGTGCTCGATAATCACCAGCGTATTGCCCGGCGCACGGAGCTTGAAGAGCACGTCCAGCAACTTGGCGACGTCGTGAAAGTGCAGCCCCGTGGTTGGCTCATCCAAAATGTAAAGGGTGCGCCCAGTGGCTTTGCGGCTCAATTCCGCTCCTAGTTTCAGGCGTTGAGCTTCACCTCCGGATAAGGTGGTCGCGGACTGCCCCAGCCGGATATAACCCAACCCCACTTCTGCCAACGTCAGGCAACTGTCATGGATCTGCGGCACGGCCCGAAAGAAATTTACCGCTTCGTCCACAGTCATATCGAGGACATCCGCAATGTTCATGCCTTTGTAGTGAATTTCAAGCGTTTCCCGGTTGTAACGGCGCCCGTTGCAGCCCTCACAAGTCACATACACCGGCGGCAGAAAATGCATTTCGATCTTCAGCAAGCCGTCTCCCTGGCAGCGTTCGCAACGTCCTCCCTTGACATTGAAAGAGAACCGGCCCGCGCCGTAGCCACGGATTTTCGCGGCAGGCAGGTGCGCGAATAAATCGCGAATTTCGTTGAAGATCCCCGTATAGGTCGCTGGATTACTGCGCGGTGTGCGGCCAATCGGCGTCTGATCAATCACGATAACTTTATCCAGCACATCCTTGCCCGTTATTTCCCGGTGGGCCCCTGGGCGCTCCTTTGAGCCAAACCAATGGCGGAACAGGGCCCGTCGTAAGATGTCGTCCACCAGCGTGCTCTTTCCCGAACCACTCACCCCGGTTACGCAAGTGAGGGTTCCGATGGGGATGCGCACATCGATGTTCTTCAAGTTGTTTTCGGTCGCCCCCACGATTTCCAACCAGCCCTTGTCCTTGGAGGGTGTGATTCTCTTCTTGGGAACCGCAACAGATAACTCCCCGGTCAGGTACTTGCCCGTGAGGGAGCGTGGTGTGCTCATGACCTCCTCAAGCGTTCCAGCCGCGACCAACTCCCCGCCGCGAATGCCAGCTCCTGGCCCGAGGTCCAGAATGTAATCGGCGCTGCGGATGGTGTCTTCGTCGTGCTCCACCACCAGCACGGAATTCCCGAGATCACGCAAATGCCGCAGCGTGGCCAATAAACGATCATTATCTCGTTGATGCAGCCCAATGCTCGGCTCGTCCAGAATGTAAAGCACCCCCACCAAGCCAGCGCCGATTTGAGTCGCCAGGCGGATGCGTTGGGCTTCTCCTCCGCTAAGCGTGCCGCTTTCGCGATCCAAAGTAAGGTAGCCGAGCCCTACGTTTTTCAGAAACGACAGCCGGGCACGCACTTCACGGATAACCTCGTTGGCAATCTTCTGTTGAAAATCTGTCAGTTTGAGCTTGGCAAAAAACTCATCGGCCGCTTCGATCGAAAGCGCGCAGACGTCCATGATGGAAAGACCCGGGATAGATTTGACATGGGAATTGTAGACTTTGAAACGCTCGTTCATGTCTGATCCGCCCAGAGTGACCGCCAGCATTTCCGGCTTCAACCGCTTGCCTCCACAGGCATCGCAGAATTGCGGGTTCATGAACGCTTTCAAACGGTTCCTCGTAAACTCGCTTTCACTTTCAGCATAGAGTCGCTCCAGGTTCGGAACCACTCCTTCAAAGGGACGTGTAACCTTGCTCACCTTGCCAGCCCGCCAAAAATGAAAATCAATCTCAGTAGCACCTGTTCCCCGCATGAGGACCCGCTTAAAATCATCCGGCAAAGTTTTATAGGGCACCTCCAGACTCACGTTATAATGCCCCGCGACCGCCTTAAGCATGCTCTTGTAATACGTGATCATCCGCTTGCCGCCGCGCCGCCAGGGAAGCACGGCTCCTTTTTCGATCGACTTCTCCGGGTCGGGCACAACCAAACCTTCGTCAAAAACCATTTTTTGACCGAGTCCGTGACAGACGGAACACGCGCCAGCGGGCGAGTTGAAGGAAAAATGTTTCGGCGTAACCGGCTCGAAGCTCTTTCCCGTCGCCGGACTATAGTTTCGGTTCGAATGAAGCGTCTCTGCCCAAGCGGTTGTGGCAGTCGCGTCAGGCGGTTGGTGCAAGACCAGCAGACGGCCTTCCCCCCACTTCAGGGCTGTTTCTACCGAATCGCTCAGCCGCACCCGGATTTTTTCATCCATCACCAGACGGTCGACCACCACGTCGATACTGTGCTTTTGTTTGGGATCCAGCTTAACCCGGGTATTGGCCGCGAGTTCGACCAGTTGGCCATCAATCCGGGCTCGAACAAATCCTTCTCGCGCGAGCCGCTCCACTACATCGCGGAATTCGCCCTTCTGGTCCGACACCACCGGGGCCAAAAGCATGAGGCGTGTCTTCGAGGGTAAATGAATGATTTTATCCACGATATCGCTCGTGGTTTGTGGCACAATCGGCACCCCGCTCTCGGGACAATGCGGCTGACCCACATTCGCGTACAAAAGACGCAGGTAATCGTAAATTTCCGTGGTCGTGGCGATCACGGAACGAGGGTTCGTCCCCGAACTGCGTTGTTCAATGGCTATAGCAGGAGATAGCCCCTCGATGTAGTCCACCTCCGGCTTTTGCATCTGATCCAGGAATTGCCGGGCATAGGCCGACAATGATTCCACGTATTTTCTCTGGCCTTCCGCGTAGATCGTGTCAAAGGCAAGGGACGACTTGCCGGACCCGCTCAAACCGGTAAAAACCACAAGTTTATCGCGTGGAATCGTCAGCGTGAGGTTCTTTAGGTTGTGCTCACGCGCTCCACCAATCTTAATTAAATCTTTTGCCATGAAGCTCGAATTTCGCTTTCAGAATAATCGATAAATTTACTCTACCCCGAGCCGAAAGCCAAGGGAAAGCCGCCACTGAAAGCTCCCTAAACCATGCGCTTCGGGGCCTGCACGGAGGCAGCCCTCCTACGCACCACCGGCAATGCTAAAACCTTTCCCCGATTGTTTATTTCAGCCATATTCACGCGTCGTGCGCGTCAGAAAGCTTATGATTGCGGCCCTCGCTGTCCTGCTCATTAGCGGATTGGGAATCGCTTTCTTTGGCCAGCAACCGGAGCCCGCCTTCAAAGGCCGAAAGCTCAGTGAATGGGTAGCCGATTACGGCAAAAGCAGGCTCGATAAAATCCGTGACTGGGAAGCTGAGGAGGCGATCCATCAAATCGGCAAACCTGCCATTCCGTTCTTATTGGAATGGATGGAAAACAAAAAGCCGTCCATTTTCGCTCAAGGAATTTCTTCGCTCGGAAAACAATTTTCAGACCACCCGGATTGGGACCTCGCTTATTTGAACCAACATCGAGCGGAGAGCGCAGCCATGGCGTTTAGCGCACTTGGGTCGGATGCTCGCGTGGTCATTCCCGGGATGGCCCAGCGCAGGTCACATCCAGGAATGACTACCGCGATTCATCCCTGCAACAGAACCAGTCGTCTCTTGGTTCGATCGCTATCGGGCTGAACCTCCATTTCCCAATCGACTCGGTTTGGAAATACAAGGAGTCAGACCTGGATCTGGGTACTGGCTGGAAACAGCCGGATTTTAATGACAACTCTTGGGCAATTGGCCTCGGACTTTTCTACCGCGAAGAAGCCGCCTTGCCCGCCCCAAAAAATACGCCTTTGAACCTTGTCGCTAACGGCAGCTTCATCCGAACTTTTTATTTCCGTAAACATTTTACGCTGCCATTCGGCTTTACATCGATTGCGGCTATCCGCCATGTCATTGATGACGGTATTATTGTTTACGGCAATGGTTCGGAGATACACCGCCTCAACATGCCCACGGGCGCTGTTACCTATGCGACGCTCGCCAACGTGGCGGTAGGAGATGCAGAATTTCACGGACCGTACGTCGCAATTGTGCCCTTAATCACCGGCGACAATGTGATTGCCGCCGAGGTTCACCAGGCTACCCCTTCCAGCGGAGACGTCTGTTTCGGCGCAGAGCTCTCGCTCACGGCGCCCTCACCCAGTCCCATCGTAGTCACTGATTGTTTTGGCTCCTTGTGTTTCAGTGTCCAAACCAACCAACTTGTATTGCGATGGGACGCCCCTAACGGGATTCTCCAGAACGCCTTTTCCTTACAAGGGACGAATACGGCTTGGCGGAACGTAATGAACGCGACCAGCCCATATATAGTCGCCCGAAGTAACACCGCAGCCTTCTTCAGGTTAAAAGTCGACTAATTTCGGCCCCTTCCATTTGTTCGTCGATAAAAATCAAAAGCCAACACCAGCATGCGGGTGGCACCGTGAAACTGAGGCAACAAATGTTTTTCTGAAAGTTACCTGTTTACGGAGGGGTGCTGACCAGTGGCTGGAAACCGCAGAAAAGGAAGAATTTAATGCTCGCCCGCTCCACGGAATTCCACCTGAGGCTGAGTTCACGGCTGTTTGATTATGCACTGGCTGTGCTGAGCGTCCTATTTATAGCCCTTGTCCATCTCACCTTGAAGCCGATGATCGAAAGCAGCTCTATTACGCTTCCTTCCCGGCTGCCATTATTGTCTCACTATGGTACGGAGGTCTCGGCCCTGCTCTTTTGGCCATGCTTTTGGGCTTCCTGGCCGGCAGTTGGCTTTTTTTCCTTACACGGTCGGGCTTTTGATTAATAGGGCTTTTCACGGCAGTCCGACAGGAGGGTTTACATTATGTTTTGGAGCGCGATGTTCGCAGGGGACCAGAAGATTCCGAACAATCGAGGGCGTTCATGAGACAAACAGCAGAGCTGGAAAATGAGGTGCGGGAGCGAGAGAAGGTTGAGAATATCCGCCTCGCGGCAATCGTGCATTCGAGCAGCGAAGCGATCGTCAGCTCTACCGAGGCAGGTTTGATTACGGTCTGGAATCCCGCCGCTGAGAAAATATTTGGATATTCAGCGGACGAAGCGGTCGGGCGGCACTCTTCCCTGATGACGCCACCGCACCTGCTGGCCGAATACCGGGAGTGGGTGGCCCGGGTGCAGCAGGGAGCATCCATTGTTGGACAGGAAACGATCCGGCAAAGAAAAGATGGGACCCTGATTGATGTCCTGCTGAGCGCTTCTCCTCTCCTTTCCTCGGAGGGCACCTTGCTTGGCTTCATGGCTCTATTCCAGGACATCACTGAACGCAAAAAAACGGCAAGAGCCTTGCAGGAAAAAGAAGAACGGCTCAGCTTGGCGGTCGACCTGGCCCGGATGGGGATGTGGGACTTGGAACTTCCAAAGGGTCCGTTCTATGCATCCGCACGTTGCCTGGAAATCTTCGCGGTTAACCCCAGCCACGCGGTTGATTATGCCAAATGTTGGAGGCAAAGTTTACATCCGGCTGACCGTGGCAGAATATCCGCCGCCCTGGCCAAGGCACTTCAAGAGCAATCCGGCTACGATGTGGAATATCGGATCGTGTGGCCAGACGACAGTATTCATTGGGTTTCGGCCAAGGGGAAAATTCTGCGTGATGATAAAGGGAAGCCGTGCCGTTTGCTCGGGGTGGCCACTGACATTACCGAGCGCAAGAATGCGGAAGAGGCCCTGCGCAAGACCCAGGAGCAGCTCAGCCAGAAAAACCAGGAGTTGGAGGAAAAGGTCCGGGAACGAACCGCGCGGCTCCAGGAAGCGCTCACGGACCTGGAACAATTCTCTTACAGCATCGTCCACGACCTACGCGCCCCGCTGCGGACCATGAGCCAGTTCGCTCACCTGGTCCAGGCTCATTTAGGGGAGAAGCTGGATCCCATGAGCAAAGAATTTCTGGGAAACATCACCGCCGGAGCCAGTCGGGCGGATCAATTGATCGAGGACGTTTTAGCTTACAGCCGTATTGCCCGGGGCGAGCTTAAGTTGTCCCCGGTAGATCTGGCCTCCGTGACGCGCCAGGTTGTGCAAGCCTACCCAAATCTGCAGTCTTCCCAGGCCGATATTGAAATCCAGATTCCTGAAACGTTCGTTTGGGGTAATGCGGCGGCGCTGACTCAATGCATTGCCAACCTGCTCAGCAATGCGGTCAAATTTGTTGCCCCAGGCGTCCGGCCTCATTTGAGGGCCTGGACAGAAATCCAAGGCGGTCAAACTCGCTTTTCGGTCCGAGACAACGGCATCGGGATTGACCCTGTTTACCTCAGTCGTCTTTGGGACGTCTTCGAACGAGCTGCTACTGATGAACACTACGAAGGCACAGGAATCGGCTTGAGCATCGTGCGCAAAGCCGTGGAGCGCATGTGCGGCACGGTAGGAGTGGAGTCGGAGCCAGGCCGGGGCAGCACTTTTTGGTTCCAGTTGAGGAATGCACCGCCGACTCAGGGCGGATGACTCAGCCGAGATACGTGCTGCGCCTGGTCAAGCCGGACATAAACTAGAAACCTGCGTTTGTCTGACTATCTGAGGGGTCAAACACCAGGTTCTCCAGGTGAACAAGTTTGGCTGAGACTCGCACTCTCGATGCCATATGCCACGGAAGTTGCGCATCCAATATCCCGAAGCCATTTACCATGTCATGGACCAGAGAGACCGCCAGGAAGACATTTTCCTCCAGGACGTTAAGGGGTGAGCCCCGCACAATGCAATGTTCCAACCACCATGATGAGCCCCTTCCAAAACAGTTAAACTTGTTTTGACAAAAGCTTTACGCTAAGAACCATCAACCTGCACGAACATGCCATCCACAATTGAAAACCCAACACCACGACCCCATCCAGCAGCGGCGTTTGCCACAACGCATTGGACCGTGGTGATGCGGGCGGTGCGCAATAGTTCACCGGAGGCGCGAGTAGCCCTGGAATCACTTTGCCAGAGTTATTGGTATCCGCTTTACGCGTTTGTGCGGCGGGAAGGCTATACTTCGCATGATGCACAGGATTTGACCCAGGCTTTTTTCGAACAATTTCTGGAGAAGAACTTTTTGAGGGATGTGCATCGGGAGCGGGGTAAGTTCCGGTCGTTTCTGCTGGCGTCGCTTAAACATTTCCTCGCGAATGAATGGGACCGGAAGCAAGCCCAGAAGCGGGGTGGTCAGGCGAAGGTCTTCAGCCTGGACGCGCAAACGGCTGAAGAGCGGTATCGGCTGGAGCCGTCCGACGCGATGTCTGCGGACAAGATTTATGAGCGGCGCTGGGCTTTGACCCTGCTGGACCATTCCCTGGCGAAGTTGCAGCGGGAATATGAGGCGGCGGGCAAGGGCGATGAGTTCGAGCAAATGAAAATATTCCTCTCCGGCGACCGCAGCCAATTTCCGTATGCCGAGTTGGCCCCGAAATTGGGTCTGAGTGAAGGGGCGCTGAAGGTGGCGGTGCATCGATTAAGGAAGCGTTATCGCGAGATTCTGCGGGCGGAGATTGCTGGGACTGTATCGAGCGCATCGGAGGTTGATGGGGAGATTCGGTATTTGTTTGGGGTGGTGGGGACGTGATGGGTGAAGCGTGAAGCAGAATGCCAGATGACGAACAATTTCGTTTTCTGAAACAAATTCTGTAACCATTTCTGAAAAGTTCTTCTGTAGCGGGTAGGAACGATTATGAAAAAAGTTTGTACAGGCTGCGGAACAGAGTTAAGCCCAGATGCACCACAAGGGTTGTGTCCCCAGTGCCTTTTGCGGGCAGGGTTTGAAACACAAGCGGATCCATCGTCCTCGCAAGCGGTTAAAGCGGGGTTTGCGCCGCCCGCTCCGACTGAACTGGCCCAATATTTTCCGCAGCTGGAGGTGCTGGAACTGCTTGGCCAGGGTGGGATGGGCGTAGTTTATAAGGCGCGGCAGCCGGGCCTGGACCGATTGGTGGCGTTGAAGCTGTTGTCG
>JAQGOV010000398.1 GCA_028293425.1 Verrucomicrobiales bacterium | reverse complement strand
ACGCTCGCAACAAGGACCACCGCTAAGGAACACAGTTTTTGCATTTTTAATCTTTCCAGGCATCCACTCTCACTCCCACCACCGCCTCGCCACTCAAGCAGCCACCCCGAAAGCAAGGTAGCTGCAGCGACCTTTGTATCACTTTTGAAAATGATCTTAAACACCGGACAATGTGTCAACAGGAACACCGTCTTGAGGCTTTTCACCACCGGGGTGCACGCGTCTCGCGGGCAGCAATGTGGAACAACCCAGCGATGCCAATAATTGGTCGCGGCACAATCACCTTTGCCTCCATTTCCAATCCCCAAAAGGGGGCGATCATTACTTAGCCACGGAAAGCGCCGCACCGGTGCGCAGCCCTGGGCTAAAGCCCATCAATGCCTCCTCCACCGCTTTCGCGCCAGCTCAGGAAGTCTTCTGTTCGAAATCTCGCTTGTCCGCTTTTTATTCGAGCGGGGATAAGCTGGTAATGAAACCAGAAGCCAATTCGCAACTACCATCAGCGGCGAGAGAAGTAAACCTAGGAAACCGCAACTCCCTTCGAGCTTGTGCCTGTCTTGCTGTCGTCGTTTCTGCCTTTGCGCTCGCCGCCTCCGGAGCCCCCGTGCTCGTATCCCCACAAGGGCCCACCACCAACCGCGTCAGTTTGGGAAGCAAAGTCGTGCTGACGGTTGAAGCCACGAGCCCTTCTTCCGAAATCCTCTACCAGTGGGCGCTTGGAACCAATGACCTCCTAGCCGCCACCAACGCGACTCTCAGCATCGACAAGGTGACAACCAACCAGACAGGCGTTTACACGGTGCGAGCCACGGATGCCGACGGCACGGCCACCAGTCCGGGGATGACCGTGCTGATTGGGGCGACATTTACCAAAATAACCACCGAACCCTTCTCCTCGGGCGGCGGAGCCCAGGGGATCAGTTGGGGTGATGTAAATGGAGACGGATGGATGGACGTTTATTGTTCCGCCCGGAGCAGTGCCAACACCACTTTGTTTACTAACAATGGACACGGCTCCTTCGCCCGGGCCGGTCAAACGGTGGGTGCCAATCTGGTGAACCCGATCGGCGGGGCTTTCGGTGACTACGACAACAACGGCACGCTCGATTTTTACATCGCTTTGAACAACGGCGGCAACGACATCCTGTTGCGCAACATGGGAACGGGGGTATTCAGCTCCGTGACCAGTGGCAGCATTGTTTCCAGCGGGGGCAACAGCAATGGTTCCGCGTGGGGGGATTATGACAATGACGGCTTTATTGACCTGTATGTGGCGAATTCGGATGGGAACAATTTCCTCTTTCACAACAACAAGGATGGATCTTTCACCCGCATCACCACGGGGCCGATGCTGAACGGCACCGGCGGCTCGCAAGGGGTCGCTTGGGTGGATTATGACGCCGATGGGTTCCCCGATTTATTCGTGACACGAGGCGGAGCACCGAATCTGCTCGTTCACAACCAGGGAAACGGCACCTTCGCCCTGGTGACCAACGGGCCGATCATCACGCAAACCAGTGGTGGTTCGGGGTTTTCCTGGGGCGATTACGACAATGACGGGTTGCCGGATTTATTCGCGGCCGGAGGCGGCAACGTCCTGTATCATAATAATGGCGGTGGCAATTTCACGCGGACCAATTCTCCCACGGGCACTGACTCGTTTTCTTGCTTCACCGCGCACTGGATGGACTACGATAATGACGGCTGGCTGGACCTTTTCCTGACCAGCTTTACCACTGGCACGGCGTGCCGGCTGTATCATAACAATGGCGATGGAACTTTCACGCGGGTGGAGGGAAGCGCGCTGGTGTCCGAACCAGGCCGCTGGTTCGCCGCGGCGTGGGCGGATATGAACAATGACGGGTTCCCCGACGTCCTGGTGTCCAATGTCAACAACCCGAATGTGCTGCATCGCAAAAGGCAACGACAACCATTGGCTGCAGGTGCGTTGCCAGGGCCGGATATCCAATCGCTCCGCGATCGGCGCGAAAGTCCGAATGCGTGCGACCATTTTCGGCAAGACTTTCTGGCAATACCGTGAGATCTCCGCCGGGGGCAACGTTGGGGACCAGAACCAGTTGGATCCGATCTTTGGGCTCGGAAACGCCACCCAGGCGGATATCATCCGGGTCGAATGGCCTTCGGGCCTGGTCCAGGAATTTCATGATGTCGCCAGCAAACAGGTGTTTACGATCCGTGAGCCTGCCAAACTCCAATCCGCGGGGCACGCGGACTCCAACCATGTCCGATGGAGCCTGCTCGGGGGACAAAACGTTTTCTACAACATCGAACAATCCACCGACCTGGAAACATGGATCCCCTGGCTCTCTGTCACCAATACCTCCGGACTCCTGACATTTACCAATGACCTCACCGATTCATGCCGAGTCTTCCGTGCGTTCGAACCTTGAACCGATCGAACCTGCGGATCACGAACTCCTCCTCGCGTTCGTCCAGGGCTCTGAACCTGCCTTCGCCACCTTGGTGCGGCGGCACATCGATCTGGTCTATTCCGCGGCCTTGCGCCAGGTGCAGGACCCGCACACCGCCGCGGATGTCACGAGCGCCGTGTTTATCATTCTGGCCAGGAAAGCCGGCGAGTTGCGGAAACACCTAATTATCCCGGCCTGGCTGCACCGCACCACATCCTACACCGCTCGCAAGGCCGTGCGCGCTCGGCAGCGGCGGGTCTCCTATGAACAAGCGGCGGCGCGTCTAAATGAGGTAAGCGTGCAAGAACCAACCAATGCTGAATGGGAGCAAATGATGCCATTTCTCGATGCCGGCCTCGCCGACTTGGCGGCCAAGGAACATGAGGCGGTGGTTCTCAGGTTTTTTCAGAACAAGACCTTTCCGGAAATCGCGGCGGTGGTCGGCACCACCGAAGAAGGAGCCCGCAAACGGGTGGAGCGCGCGGTCGAGAAACTCAGGCGCTTCCTGGCCGGTCGTGGAATCGCTGTCCCGATCATAGTCTTGACGGCGATGCTCGGAACGCAAAGCGTGCAAGCTGCACCGGCTGGCCTGGCCTCGACGATCATTGCGGTGCCTCCGCCTGGTTCATTGTCTCCGCTCGTGGCAGAATTGCTCAAGCCCGATTCCCGAATTTTTTGGAAATGGTTCCTCGGGACCATGCTTGGTTTGTTGACTCTCTTGCTGGTGACGATCCCGTGGGTCAGACCTCATTTCGCGGCTTGGACCCGATCTCCAACTCAAACCCTGCGGCTCCTCAACCAAGCCGCTGCTGCTGGAGACGCCGAGCGGTGGGCTTCGCTTGTGCACACATCTAACGCTGAGGAGCAACAGGTCACAATCATGCTTTCATCAAACATCGTCGCACAAGCGGAAGTGCGCCGCGCCCTGATCCAACGTTTCGGTCCAGCCGCCTACCAGGCTTCCGGCTTCTCGCGAGTGTTTGAAGAAACACCGGAAGATCTCTTTTCAACGGCCGTGGAGCGTGTTTCAGAAGATCACGCTACTGTGCAGTTGATTCCAAGGCCCCCGTTGAAGTTTATAAACGTCCACGGGATTTGGAAATTTGACTTCTTTCACACCACCTCCGCCACTGCCGCCCAGGCAGGCAGAGCTGCCGATCGAACTCATGCCGCCCTCCTCGAAACACATCGCCACATCCTCCAGGGCCTTTACACCTCTCTTGACGACGCGCTCCTGCATTACAAACAAATCCGGTAGCTGCCAAGGCAGTGGCCTCCTGACCCCAGCCGCTTCGGTCGTGCCATCATCCCCTTTACAACCCTTTAACATCAAACCTATCCTCCCCCATGCTAATGCTCTCGCAACGCTGGGCCTGCATGTTTACTGCAATCACGGCGGTTTTGGCGCTTCCAGTCAGCGCTAGCGCTCAATTCTCGCTTTCCGGCTTTGCCAAGCCCTCAGTGGAAGTTTCGACTGCTTGGTCTTCGACCGCCATCAAACCCGAAGGCCACGCCACACTCGCGGTTATTCTGGAAATTCCCGAACCCCTTCATATCAATTCTCATCTGGCGAGCGCACCTTTTATCCCAACCACCATCCAGGTAATTGAGTCCCCTGCCTTTCTGCGCATCAGCACTGCTGTCTTCCCTGCACCCAAGGATTTGATATTCAACTCAGGCACCGGTAAAGCATCCATCAAAATCTTCTCGGAGAAACTGGTGGCTTATATTCCTGTCGCTCTCAAGGGTTCTGCGCCTCCTGGTAAATCTCAGATTACTCTCCGGATCGGTTACCAGGCTTGCGATGACAAAACCTGTTTCACTCCAGCTCAAGTGGACAAGGTCGTCTCCCTCGAGGTTGCCAGTCCTTCAGCCGAGGTAAAACCTATCAACCCCGAGCTGTTCGCCGGACTGCAAAACTCTGAGGAGCGCTTGAACATTCCGTGCTTCGGTCTCGATTTTCAGATACCCACTTCCAAATTTTGGCTCCTGCTGATCGTTGCTGCCATTGGAGGATTCTTTTTAAACCTCACGCCTTGCGTGCTTCCCCTGCTGCCGTTGAAAATGATGGGCCTTTCTCAAGCCGCTGGGAACCGACGCAGATGCTTCCTCCTTGGGCTTACTATGTCCGCTGGCGTCATTGCGTTTTGGATGGCACTGGCGATCGCCATTTGCACCATCAGCGGGTTCAACGCCACCAACAAACTTTTCCAATACCCGGCCTTCACAGTTTCAGTTGGCGTAATCATCTGTGTAATGGCTATCGGAATGTCAGGGCTTTTCAGTTTACGCCTGCCTTCCTGGATTTACGGGATCAATCCTTCGCACGATTCTGCCCTTGGAGCACTTCTCTTCGGAATCATGACCGCCGTCCTTTCAACTCCCTGCACCGCCCCTTTTATGGGCGCTGCCGCAGCTTGGTCTGCAACTCAGCCTCCGGCAATCACTCTTACCACCTTCGCTGTCATCGGGGTAGGAATGGCGATGCCCTATCTGTTGCTTTCGGCTTTTCCACCGCTCATTGCCAGGGTTCCGCGGACTGGCCCTGCCAGCGAACTCATCAAACAGATTATGGGCCTTCTGATGCTCGCCGCCGGAGCCTATTTCCTCGGCACGGGTTTGGCCAGCATCTGGGCGGAACCTCCGGATCCTCCGAGCCAAGCCTATTGGTGGTTCGTTGCCATTTTTGTCCTGGCATCCGGCCTCTGGCTCCTGTGGAGAACCTTCCGCATTACCGAACGTTTATTCCCTCGGCTTGTATTTGGACTAGCGGGATTGGCATTGTTTTTTGGAGCCGTCCACGCAGCAGTCCGCTTCACGCGGGCAAGCCCAATTCATTGGATCTATTTCACCCCGGATCGCTTTACGAAAGCTCAGCAGACAGGCAAACCCATCCTGCTCGAATTCACCGCCGCTTGGTGCCTGAACTGCCACGCCTTGGAACAAGGAGTCCTACATCAACCCGAAGTCGTCAAACTCCTAAACTCCACTAATTTAATTTCGATGAAAGTCGACCTCACCGGCAACAACAACGCCGGAGACCAAAAGCTCCTCCAAGCCGGCTCCCGGGCTATTCCTTATCTCGTGCTTTACTCCGCAGACGGCTCACAGGCTTTTGCGAGTGACGCTTATACCAGGCAGCAAGTGGTTTCAGCGTTGCAAAAGGCAATGTGGCCAATGCAATAAGAATTCTTAAATCATCAACTGGGCATGCCTCCGACTTTCATCTACATTTTGGCTTTATGGATGTATGTGGCAGGCGCCTGTTGCGCCTGGTTCACGCCGCTGGTTTTAGCTTTATCACCTATTCATACCGATTTGTAATAAAGTTTTCCGGTAACACTCGAATTTGAACTAAGGGATTGGACTCATTTGTATTGACGTAAACGGCCTCTCCTATGCCTCCGACACTATGAGGCCCCCTCTCCTGCGGATTAATTGTGTATCTCCTGACTCCATAACCAGTGCAACCAAAATCAAACGAAACGTTATTGTTAAGCATTCTCCTGGGGAACCTGAGTTTATCCCGTGTTAAATCTAATAAGACCACCCGATCACGGCCCCGAAGAAAGCTCGGAAGCCTTTGGATGGCACGAAGAACTGGATATTCCGTGCTCTCTGAAAAGAAAACGACGCCATTCGTAATGGGTTGACCGCTGACGCCATCTAAAAAACAGACCGGAAACGTTTGCCTGCCAGCTTCCAATGAAAATCCATCCCACACTAGTACGGCGAGAACAAATCCCAAAAACGCCAGACACATTTTTGTTCTAAGCTTCATTCTGTGATCTAAATTTCCAGCATCCATCCAGCGAGTGGCGAGGCGAGGCATTGCTCATCATTGATGTTTTAGTAAGGACTGCTGATTTATAGGGCTGTTCGAGATTAAGGTCACCGAAATAGAACACAGGCCGGGAACTGCTATTCGTCAACCGCAACGAGGCACGATGAACGGCCGTTCGATCACTCCGGGAATCGTGTTGGTCTCATAACGAATGACGAGAAGGGAAGCTGCAGGCGTGCTGTGGCACAGGAACATCCAGGCCACCCCAGTAATGGCCGCAATCATGCTCGCTGTGACTCCGGTTTTCTTCCTTACATCCTCACTATGAGATCCTTAAAGGTCTTTTGTTCATCCGTGTTTATCCACGTAATCCGTGGTTAAACTTGCAGCCATCATTGCCCAACCGGCCTTCGAAACAGAATCCGCCGCGAATCCAAATTCACCGCTTCCCACCCCTCCTTGCCAATTCTGTTCGCCGCTGCCGTCAGGCAAAACTCCTCGTTCTGGGCGTCCTTGGAAATGGAGACTCCATTCTGCGACAGCTTCACGGATTCGAACCTATTGGGATAAATATATTGCATCTTGTCAGGCCCATCCCACTTCACCATCGCGAACTCGTACCTCTGGCCTCCGCCCCGCTCCTGGGCAGAACCGAACGGGTTGAACACAGCAAGCCCAATTACTAACAACACCGCCATAGCAAGTTTCTTCATGGCGCAGTTCTAAAGGATCCCTCCCTTTTGCAACAGCTCATTCCTCGCCACCCCTCATGCGCTTGCCTCTCTCTGAATGAGTTCTTTGTGTTCTGTGCGGTAAACCGGCATATAAGAACCGGTTTTCGTTTGAGACTTTTGCGGCTCAATCGTTCCCCTGCTTTTTCCAAGCCCGGCGATTGATCCTTGCTCGCGGCAAATCCTTTTTTCACGCTTTACGCTGCACGTTTCACGTCCCCCTTCCCAGAATTAGTAATGGCCGAGGGGTTATCTCTCCCACGCGCCCCACGCGCGCCACGCGCCCCACGCGTCTCCTGCGTCCTGTGCTCCGCACGCATCTCCTGCGCCCCACGCGTTATGCAATTCACAACCGACGTGCTAAAACTATCTCGCGAAAGGTAAGTATTATGCAAACGAACCTGGAAAAGACGGGGCCTGTGGTCGCCGATATAGCTCGGCGGACCACTCTCTTTTATCGTAGGAAATTCCTGTCTGCCGTAGCCTTGTCGAAGGAGGAGGCGATGACGGAAGGTGGCGAGTTTTTGATAAAGTTTCCGCCCATCCCCTTCGGGGTAGCTGCCGAAGTGATGAGGCAGGCCGTTTTTATTTCAGACTTACCCCAGAGTGCTATTGCCGCAATTCCTACACGAGCTTTGGGGAGCCTAAAACAAAAATTCTGCGGGGAAGTTTTCGAGGAGCCTTGCGAAGCCATCAGTTATTTTCAGCATGTTAAGCGTTCCCAGCCGCTGCTTCCGCCTTCAGCCTTTCTCTGCATACCGCAAGGCTCCAGCCGTTTTGAACAAGGCTATGCAAGCCCAGGCAAGGCCACGCAAGCCTCCAGAAAAATTACGCCCGCAAGCCTTGCCTGCAAGGCTTCCTCGCTGTGCCCAGTTGCAACGCTTCAACCTATCGCGCGAAAGCGGCTCGCATCATTGCGCATTTTGCAGCGTAATTGCGCATTATCGCCCATAATCGCTCGTTATGTAGGGCTGCAATTTCAAAGCGTCATTTCGCGCATAACTCCCCAGCGCAACCGCTACTCGTTCACCGTCGGGAAATATCCCCCCTTTGAGATCTCAAATGTGGGATCTGGGATTCTGTCGGCCGCTCCTGCCGCCTTAACTCAGGTTAACTCAGGCGTAGCTCAAATCGATCTAAGCTACGGGGCAAAAATTCTGAGTCAATCCGACCCGATCCGAGCTAATCTGAGTCAACGGCTTTTTTTCCAAAGATTCCGACCTAATGTGGCCTACAGCCGGATTCATGTTCCTTCGTGCCTATCCGTGAAACACCCCTTCCCGATCTTTGCGACCTTTGCTGAGCAACCCCTCCCCGTTAGATCGTCATTCGGTATTTTGGTTTCGTCATTAATCCATCCTCGGCCGGATCCCCTTGCCAAGATCTCGCACTGCCCGGCAGAGCGCCTCAGCCCTGCGCTGCATTACCCATCCACGCTTCCTGCTCCAGCACCCGCTCTGGTTCCCTGTCCAGCACCTCATCAAGCAATTCGATTTCCCGCAGGCACTTCAATGTGTCGTCCAAGTTTACTCGCTTCTGGAAAAATGCGTTTATTCCCAGCTCAAAAAACGCCCGCACTCGGCGCGACACCTCGAAGTTACTCACTCCGATCACGAGGATATCCGTGTAATCGAACTTCTTCCGCAGCCAATGCAAAAAGTTGGCTGCTTCCAGTCCTGGCAAGTCAAGATCCAACAGGATTACTCGCGGCATCGGGAATAGTTCTCGATTTTTGTAGGGCCCCTCACCCTCCAAGTAATCGCGCAGTTCACGTGTCTTTTGCATTACCCGAACCGGATTGCGTACGCGCAACCGTTTCATTGCGCACTCAAACAGCAGCACTTCCTTCGGGTCCGGTTCCACCAGCAAAATCAATTTGGAATTATTCATTTGAAGCTCCCAGCCTTCGGTTTTTAATCGCCCTTTCCTTCTACTGTATTCACCTACGCTACCTATACTACCGGGCAACTGGGGTTTTTACCCACTCCGCCACTTTACAAACTCTTTACCCGCCCGAACGTAAGAACGCCTAAACTGTCTTTATGAGACTCACTTCACTTGCCTTCTTGCCCACTTTGATGCTCTGCACCGTCACGCATGCCGCTCAGGTGGAAGATCTCCCGGTCTGTGTGCCGAAGGTCAAAACCATTGCAGCCTTCAAAAACGGGCTGGGCTTCGTTTTCAAAACCGGTACCGTCTCGCCAAAAGACGGCTGGGCAAGGCTCGACGATATACCCGCAGCTTCGCTCGGTTCCCTTTGGTTGGGTACCACGGTCCCAAACAATCCGGTCACGGATGTCCTTTCATATAAGGACAAAGCGGCTCTCCCCGCCGAGGCTGTCACCCTCTCCGAACTCCTTGGAGCCAATGTGGGTAAAAAGGTGGTGGTGTCCTTTCTGCTGGGCGAAATGAAGCGAGTCGAAGGCACGTTGCTTTCGGTTCCTTCCGATCGAAAACCGGAGCCAGAACTCTTCCCAGCCCAATCCAGTCCTTCTGCCTATTATGGCAGTCGCATCTCCCCGGAAATTGCCCGCCC
>JAQGOV010000358.1 GCA_028293425.1 Verrucomicrobiales bacterium | reverse complement strand
TATTTCTTTGAGAATGCGTTGTATTGGCAACGGGAGTTTCATATTGATGCTCTGCGGCTGGACGCTGTCCACGCCATCCAGGACTTCTCCGCCAGACCTTTCCTCCAGGACCTGGCCCGGGCAACTGCAAGAGAGGCCGAGAAAAGAAACCGTCGCTTCTACCTCATCGCTGAGAGCGATTTGAATGACCCGCGGCTTATCCTGCCCGAGTCGAACGGCGGCTTAGGACTTCATGCACAGTGGAGTGACGATTTTCATCATGGGCTGCACGTCCTGCTCACCGGTGAGCAAAGCGGCTATTATGAAGACTTCAGCGGGCTAAGGCAGTTCGCCAAGGCTTTCCGAGAGGGATATGCTTACACGGGGGAATACTCCAAGCACCGCCGCCGACGTCATGGCAATTCGCCTCGAATGGCTTCGGTCCGTCAGTTCGTGGTCTATTCCCAGAATCATGACCAGATCGGGAACCGTTTCAACGGAGAGCGGCTCACTACCATGGTGGGTTTGGAGGAGTTAAAACTGGCCGCCGGTGCCGTTCTTTTGTCTCCCTTTATTCCTATGCTTTTCATGGGGGAGGAATATGGTGAGCCTGCTCCATTCCAGTATGTCGTCAGTCATACCGATCCGCAGCTCGTGGAAGCGGTTCGCCAGGGCCGCAAGCAGGAGTTCGCGGCTTTCGCCTGGCAAGGAGAAGTCCCCGACCCGTTCTCCGAGGGCGTCTTCCAGCAAAACATTCTTAAACGCAAGCTCGCTCAAACCGGGAATCGGCATCAAATTCTTTTCAACTTTTACAAAGAGTTAATCTACCTCCGGAAGAGCCTGTCTCCTATCGCCGAAGCCCGGCGGGAAACGGTGGATGCCCAGGCCCTCGAATCCGAACACGTGCTGCATGTGTCCTACCGTAACAATGGTGATGGTGTCTACGTCATCTTCTGTTTCAATGACCAAGGGGTGGCTGTCCAGCTCGAATTGGATTCGGGCCAATGGCGAAAGGTGTTCGACTCCTCCGTCCCTCAGTGGGAAGGCCCGGGCAGCAAAGTGCCTGACTTGCTCTGGTCGGAAGGGAAGGTCCATCTGGAGCTTTCACCCCGTTCCTTTATCGTCCTGCAACGGCAATCCTGAGGGGTATGGATAAATATGTCTGCATCCATGGCCATTTCTATCAGCCGCCCCGGGAGAACCCCTGGCTGGAGTTCGTGGAACTGCAGGATTCCGCCGCTCCTTACCACGATTGGAACGAGCGGATCACCGCCGAATGTTATGGGCGAAACGCAACAGCTCGCATGTTGGATGGCGATGGCCGAATCCAGCAAATCGTCAACAACTACTCCAAGATCAGTTTCAACTTCGGACCTACGCTCCTGAGCTGGCTGCGCGACCAGATGCCTTGGGTTCATGAGGCGATCGTGGAAGCGGACAAGGTCAGTCGCAATCAGTTCTCGGGTCATGGTTCGGCCCTGGCGCAGGTTTATAACCACATGATCCTTCCGCTGGCCAACGCTCGCGACAAATTTACCCAAGTCCTGTGGGGCATTCGCGATTTCGAATTCCGGTTCGGACGTCGTCCAGAAGGGATGTGGCTTTCCGAGACTGCTGCCGATACCGAATCGCTCGACACCTTGGCCAGGCAAGGTATTAAATTCACCATCCTTTCTCCCTATCAGGCCAGCCGAGTGCGCGAAATTGGCAAGCGTAATTGGAAGGATGTGAACGGTGGCAGGATTGATCCTACGCGTCCCTACCTTGTGAACTTGCCCGGTGGCCGCAGCATATCCGTATTTTTTTATGATGGCCCTGTGTCCCGGGATGTTGCCTTCGAAAGGCTGCTGGACAGTGGTGAAAAGTTTGCGGGTCGGTTGCTCGGTATTTTCAACGACAGCCGAAAAGGAAACCAATTGGCGCATATGGCCACGGACGGCGAATCCTATGGTCATCACCATCGACGCGGTGAGATGGCGCTGGCCTATGCCTTGCATCACATAGAGACCAACCAATTGGCAAAGCTCACAATTTATGGTGAATACTTGGAAAAAAATGTTCCAACTCATGAGATCCAGATCCACGAGCGGAGCGCCTGGAGTTGTTCGCATGGAGTAGGCCGATGGGCGCACGACTGCGGCTGCAATAGCGGGGGCCGGCCAGGCTGGAATCAAGAGTGGCGTGGACCCTTGCGGGCGTCGTTGGATTGGTTACGCGACAGCCTCGTGCCCTTGTACGAAACGAGAGGCCGGGAACTGCTTCGTGATCCATGGGAAGCGCGAAACGATTATATTTCGGTGATTCTGGATCGGCATCAAGAAAACCGTGAGGCCTTCTTCGCACGTCATGCCATTCGAGCTTTGAGTGATGCGGAGAAAATCACTGTGGTCAAGCTGATGGAACTTCAGCGCCACGCCATGCTGATGTACACAAGCTGTGGGTGGTTTTTTGATGAACTTTCCGGCATCGAAACTGTTCAAGTTATTCAATACGCGGGCCGCGCTATTCAGTTGGCCAGGGACGTGTTTGGCCAGGATTTAGAGGAGGGGTTTCTCAATTGTCTCGAAAAGGCCAGGAGCAACATTCCGGAATTCAAAGATGGCCGTGTCATTTACAATAAATGCGTCAAGCCCGCGATCATTGATTGGGACAAAGCCGCCGCGCATTACGCCGTCAGCTCGGTGTTTGAAACTTACGAGCCGCGCGCCAGAATTTTCAGTTTCAGTTTTGAAGAAAAGGAGCGAAAAGTATTTTACTCCGGCCGGGCGAAGCTGGTGATGGGCACCACCACCATGCTGTCGGAGATCACAGCCGAGTCGGAATCTTTGAGCTACGCGGCGTTGTACCTGGGTGAGCACAATATGACGGCAGGTATCAAGAAGTTTCCAAATCCGGATGCCTACGATGCCATGGTGAGCGACTTGCAGACACCTTTTGAGCATGCCGACTTCCCGGAATCAATTCGCAGAATGGACCGCCACTTTGGGGAATTCAGCTATTCGCTTAAATCACTTTTCAAAGACGAGCAACGCCGGGTTCTGCGGGATGTTCTTTCCGCGACACGCGACGACCTCGAGCACCGCTTCCGGCTGATCAACGAGCGTTACAATCCGCTCATGGTGTTTTTACGCGACTTGAACGCTCCGTTGCCTCCGGCACTCCGGACCGCTTCTGATTTTGTCCTGAGTGCCGACATCCGCGCTGAGCTGAATTCCAAGGAACCGAACGTGGACCATTTGCGCTGGTTGCTGGAGGAAGCCAAATCCAAGAGCCCGGAAATATTCGACGACGATTTGAGCTTTACGATCAAAAACCGGTTGGAATTTTGGGTCTTTCAGCTTGCGGGGAACGCGGAAGATATCTCAATGCTTTCAAACCTCGCCCGGATTGCGGAACTGGTCACTGCCTTGCCTGTGGAGTTGAACTTTTGGCAGGTGCGCAATCTTTACTGGCAAATGCTTCAAACAACCTATCCTGCCTTTGAGAACCGGGCGAACAGCGAAGCTGAAGCTGCGCGCGAATGGATCGAACATTTCCTGAAACTGGGCAAGTGTTTGGGATTCGCGTTGCCATCACACCATGAATGATGCCGCCATCAAAGGGGACCCCGGAAATCGCGTGCCATTGTGCACCTATCGGCTCCAATTCAATAGCCAGTTTGCATTTAGCCAGGCGCGGCAAATCACTGAGTATCTGCACGAGCTTGGGATTGAGGACTGCTACGCTTCGCCGCTCTTCCAGGCGGGGCCGGATAGCACCCATGGATATGACATCTGCTCTTTTGCGGCCTTAAACCCAGCCATCGGAAGCGAGGCTGACTTCTCGAAGTGGTGCGCGGCGCTTCAAGAACAAGACATGGGTTTGCTTGTGGATATGGTCCCTAACCACATGGGCAACGACCTCTCCAATCGGTGGTGGCTTGATGTCCTGGAAAAGGGGCCGAATTCCCGGTACGCGGCTTTCTTTGATATTAATTGGCAACCGCTCAAGTCTGACATTTACAACAAGGTGCTCTTGCCCACGCTGGGAGACCATTATGGCAAGGTTCTCCTCAATGGGGAATTGAAACTCGGCTTTGAGGAAGGCAAATTCGTCGTTGCATATTACGACAAGAAATTTCCGGTAGCCTTACACTCGTATCCGGCGCTCCTCAGGAAGATTCTGGCTCGCGCCACAGGCCTGTCAGGCGAAAAGTTGGACCAAGCCAGGCCTTTTGAAAAGCTGATTGAGATTCCGGGGCAATGGCAATTAGGCACTGAGGATAGCTACTGCAAAATCGCCGAGTTCGAAGGCGAACTGGCGCAATGGCAAAAGAGCTCGCAAAGCTTCCGGGAAGGCTTGCGCCAATTGCTGAAAGAGTTAAAAGGCAAACCCAACGATAGATCGTCCTTCGATGGATTGGACGCGCTAATCCGGCAGCAATTCTATCGGCTTGCCTATTGGCGGGTTGGACCGGAGGAGATTAACTACCGTCGATTCTTCGATGTGACCAGCCTGGTTTCCCTCAAGATGGAACGCGAAGAAGTGTTCAATGCCACTCACGATTATCTCTTCTCACTCATCCAGCAGGGTTTTATCACAGGCTTGCGGATTGATCATCCGGACGGTCTTTGGGACCCGAGCCAATACTTCCAGCGCCTTCAGTCAAAGTATCGTTCGCTCACACCGAATGCGAATGATAAAAGTTCATCTCATTCCTCCAGAAATCGTCCGGAGCGGCCGTTTTATGTCGTTGCTGAAAAGATTCTCTCGGGAGACGAGCCGCTACCCTTGGACTGGGCAGTCGAGGGAACAACTGGTTACGATTACCTTAATTGCCTCAATGGCATCTTTGTCAACACGGACAACGAGCCCGCGTTTACTTTGCTTTACGAGGAGTTCACTGGGATCAGGGAGAGCTTTGAAGACCTGATGTATCGCAGCAAGAAGTGGATTCTCGAGCACTCTTTATACAGCGAATGGATTTCACTTTGCTATCGCCTGAAACGTATCGCGCAGGCCAGCCGCGACACCCAGGATTTCTCGGTGCGCCAGCTTCAGGCCGCCATCGGCGAAATAGCCGCTACATTCCCGGTGTATCGTACCTATGTGAGGGACGGCATCCAGGCGCTGCCCCTGCATGAGCAAGGCTATGTTGAGGAAGCGTTTCTGAAAGCTCGCAAGCGCAACGCTTCCGTGGATCCGGCGGTCTGGAGCTTCTTCCAGGATATGCTGTTGCTGAAACCGCCACCAGGTTTTGATCCGGGCGGCTGCATCGAGTGCCGGGAGTTTGTCATGAAGTTCCAGCAGCTTTCCGGGCCGCTGATGGCAAAAGGGCTGGAGGACACGGCGTTCTACAATTACAACCGGCTCGTTTCGCTTAACGAGGTCGGCGGCAGCCCGGAGCACTTTGGGGTGAGCCCGGAGGCGTTCCATGAGTATAACCGTATGCGAGCGGAGCTTTGGCCTCACTCACTCTCCGCAACTGCCACTCACGATACCAAGCGGGGCGAAGACTTGCGGGCGCGGCTCAACGTGCTTTCAGAGCTGCCCGAAGAATGGCGAGCCACCGTTCTGCACTGGCGCCATCTCAATCAGGACAAGGTGGCCATGGTGGCGGGGCAACCGGCCCCGCATCCGAACGACGAATACCTTCTTTACCAGACGCTCGTCGGGGCATGGGATCCGAAGGAGGATGCGAAACGGTTCCGCAATCGCGTGAGCGCCTACATGGAGAAAGCCATGAAGGAGGCCAAGGCTCGCACCACCTGGACCGATCCCAATCCCGAGTATGAAGCCGCAGTGAAACAGTTCATCGAACGCGTTTTGGATGAGGCTAGGAACTCCGAGTTCCTGAACCACTTCAAGGCTTTCCAACAACGGGTGGCCTTTTTTGGATTGTTCAACTCTCTGTCTCAGACGCTCTTAAAGATCACCACCCCGGGAGTTCCGGACTTCTACCAAGGCACCGAGCTTTGGGACCTCAGCCTGGTGGACCCGGATAATCGGCGTCCTGTAGATTACAACCTGCGGCAGGAGCTGCTTGCTGATCTCAAGTCCCGCATGCAGAAGGGTCCTCAAGCCGACCTCGCCCGCCAACTCCTGCACAGCGCTGAGTCTGGCCAAGTCAAAATGTTCCTGGTGCACGCAGCGCTACAGGCTAGGCGCCAGTTCCGGAGCGTTTTCGAGCATGGTTCCTACGTCCCGCTGACTGCGAGCGGGCCTCAGCAGAGCCATGTCTTTGCCTTCCATACCAGCTTTCAGAACCAGAGCGTGCTCGTGGTTGTGCCGCGTCTCATCTGTACTCTCACAGGCGGCAACCCGCAGGCTCCTCTTGGTCAGGAAACCTGGAACGACACACTTCTGGACCTGTCGTCCACTGCTGTTGAAACCACTTGGCACAATCTTCTTACCGGGGAGAGTCTCAAGGCTCAAGAGCAACAGGGCAGGGGAGTGCTGCGCCTGGCAGACGTCTTCGCCAGCTTTCCTGTGGCCATCCTGCACCAGCGTTAGTTCAGGAGCATGGCTTCAGAGCAGAGAGGGCGGCGGCTCAAAGAAGCGGGCCAGGTTGAAATGCCGATAGGTCCACAAGGCTAAAAGCCAGGCAACGCAGATCAGCGAGGCAAAAGTCCAATCCCGGATGTAGAACAGCGCCGCGGCGCAGCATGGCAGGAACCAGCGGCTCATCCAGAGCGCGCAGAGGACAATGGAAACCACCAGGATGTATGGAAAGAACACGAACGCGCGCCAGAGCAAGCTCCAGCAGCCGTTCCAATCTGAGTGCCCTTTAGCATTCATGTTGGCACTTCTCTTCGTTAATCCGTTGCAATATGCCACTGTCAGTCTCACTCGCCAAATTGCAACACTCCAAACCTTTCGGGAGTGTGGAATGAGCCTTTAAGCACGACGCTCCATGCAAGATAGGCGTTACTCGCCGTGTCGTAGCGATACATATTCATCCGCCAGCGGTCGCCGGCCTTGGGAGTCGTGCTGCTGATGGCCGTGATCGGGAACCGCATTTCCACAGTGAAGACCTTCTTTTTCTTGTCCACCTTTACTGCTGATTCGCAGCGGCCGTCCCAGGCGAAATTTTTGTCCGGCAATTTGCAGAGGACATCCAGTTTCTCATTGTTCGGAGCAACCTCATATTCCGCGTAATTACCGATCTTCTGAAGGTCACTGCCAATGAATACCTCTACAACATCCTTCTCCCACAATCCCATCCGTTCCGGACCAGTGAAAGGCTTGTCAAAAACGGTGACCTTGGTGAACGGACATTCCCAACCAAAGTAGATGAACTTGTCCGAATAGAGCACTCGCACCGGTGTTGCCAACTCGGGGCGCGCGTCGTTCTTGACGGAGCCATACTCCACTCGGGCGGGAGCACTCTTTTGCCATTCTGGTTCGTCCAACACTCCGTCGGGTTGGAAATCGCGATTGATGTGCGTGGCGACGACCTTGGGGAGTGGCAGCGAACGCGCCAGGAGCTTGCGTGCGTTATCAAAGTAAACTTTTCGCAGCACGGATGCGGGCAGGCCGATGGAACTGATCGTCCAGTCCCCCTGGATGGGGGTCATGTGTTCCCAATTGGTGTCCAGGGTTTCGAGCCAGCGCCATTCCTTCTCGTAGAAGACCTCGGCGTCGTGATCGGTGGGACGTTCGGCATCGCCGCTTGAGCCGAGGATGAGCTTGCTGTAGACCATGAAATCCGTGGCAAAAATAATCCGGTCCTGGTACTTCACGAAAAAGTCGTGGACCTTCTTCGGTTTCTGGCGGCCGATTTCCGGAATGCGAGCGGCCAGATCGATCATCATGTTGGGACGGCGGTTCAGAGCCTTGCCCACCCAGGCGATGTCCTCAGGGTTGTTGCCAAAGTGCACGCAAACGAACGTGGTCTTTGGATGGCGTCCAATGACACGGTCCAGCGCATTCAATAAATCCAAGCGGGGCGGATAAACATTCTTGTCGCCGAACCACCAGTTGCGATGGTCTTTCAACTCTTTCCAGCGCTCGTTGTGTTCTTCGAATGGTTCCCAGAACGCCTGCGGGTCGCCGACGTGGATGGAGATCGGCATGCCGAGTTC
>JAQGOV010000352.1 GCA_028293425.1 Verrucomicrobiales bacterium | reverse complement strand
TCCGTGCGCATCCAGGAGCGGGACGGCGCGTGAGAAAGTCCAGCCCAGGGTGCCGTCGGCGCGGCGCACGCGATGTTCGAACTCGAAGACGCTCCTGGCGTGAATGGCTTTCTGGATGGCCGCCTCGACCTGGGGCTGATCGTCCGGGTGAATGTAATCCTGCAGCCAGGTGCGGCTGGGTTTTTCAGTGTCGGCGAGGAAATCGGAGCCATGGAGCTGGAGCATTTCGCTCCAATCCGGGCTCATGCGATACAAAACGTCTGAAGTGGCCGTAATCAGAGCCCGAAAACGGGCTTCGTTTTCGCGCAAGTTTTCTTCTGCCTGCTTTCGCTCCGTGATATCGATGAGAACTCCGGGGAATCGAGCGGGGTGGCCGTTCCCGTCATATTCCACATGACCTCGTGCCACCACCCAGCGGAAGGAGCCATCCGGCTTGACCAGACGGTACTCCGTTTCATACGAACCCTTTTTCAGCGCCTCGGCGATGGCGTTCTCCACACGCGGACGGTCTTCAGGATGAATGGCACGCACATAACGGGCGATCGGCGCGCCAGCCGCCTCGTCCGGGGTGACTGAAAAAAAGAGCTCGGAATTGTTGTCCGCAACTACACGGTCGTTCTGGATGTCCCACGTCCAGGTCGCAACTTCCGCCGCTGTCAAAGTTGAATCCAAACGCGCCTTGGTATCGCGCAAGCCATCAATTACCCGCTTGCGCTCCGAGATGTCGCGAGTGGAGCCGGCGACCATTTCCACGCTGCCGTCGGGAGCAAAAATGGGATTAAAGATGTATTCGTAATAGCCAGTGGACCCGGCGGGGTTGGTGTAGAGCGTTTCGTCTTTAACGCGCTGTTTGGTTTTCACCACCTGCTGAATCTGGTTTTGAAGCCTGGTGGCGAGATCGTGGGGATAGTCCAACTCGTGAAAATTCTTCCCCAGAGCATCCTTCAACTCCAGGCCCCAAAGGTTCAGCAGCGCCTGATTGACGAAGACGAAACGACCATCGAGATCGAACGCGTAAGCAAAATCGGCAATCGAGGACAAGGTGGTCTGGAACATCCGGGCCTGGCGTTTACTCTTGTCGAGCAGCTCCCGAAGTTCTTCCTCGGTTTGCTGCCGGCCGGGGTACCCGGTAGTGTTTATTACATCCATGATTTGCCGAACCTAAACTTGGTTTTTGCCATTGCCGCAGCGAAATCCCAGACCAGAACTGGCAACCTACTCGCCTGGCCTTGTAAGAAAAACGCCAAGGATCATGTTTTTTCAACAAAAAGTATGGCCTTTTAGATGTTTCGCGGCTTTGGGGTCGATCGCGTACTTAAACATGGGGTTAAAAAGCAAGAAAACAACCGCTAAAGTTCCAAGTAGCAGTTTGAGGATTATAAAGCCTCTACGTAGTTCAGTGCCATGCAGCGGAAGGCGGTGTCAGGCGACGCAAACGAGGTCCGGCAACCTACTTTTTCGTTCCGATGGCGACAACGTGTTCGCGGGTGCGGAAGAAGAGAGTTCCATGCGAGATGGCGGGCGTGGCCATGCAGATTTCATCCAGCTTGTTCGTGGCGGTGACGGAGAATTTTGGCCCAGCAGGAACCACATAGACATCGCCCATCTCGCCCGTAAAATAGAGGTTCAGGCCGTCCGATACGGGTGATGCGCTGAAGCCTTGCGAACCAGCAGCGAGGCGTTCGCTATAATGAATACGGCCGGTGCGCGCGTCGAAGCAGGTTAGCACGCCTGTATCGTGGCAGCCGTAAAGCAGGTCGCCGACGACGATCGGTGTTTGCATGTAGCTGCCTTGCCGCGGGTGGGTCCATACGATGGCGGCATTGGTTCGGTCGATGGCCTCTGGGGTGATGTCGCCCATGGAATCGGGCCGCAGTGCGCGCATCGGGCGGTAATTGCCGTGGGCGCTGGTCAAGAAGATCAGGCCGTGCGCGACGATAGGTGTGGGTACAGGAATATCCCCGCCGCCATTCAAGTGCCAGCGCTCCTTGCCAGTATCCAGATCGTAGCCGGCCGTTTGCTTATATCCATTGAGAATTACCTGGTGCCGGCCTTCACCGGTTTCAACGGTGGGGGTGGACCAGGTTCCGACTTCATTACGGCGGGTGCGCCAGACTTCGCGACCATCCTCCACGCGGAAGGCGGCCACGTATTGCTCGCTCAAAACGTCGCATTGAACGATGACCAAACCATTATGGATAATGGGGGAGCTCGCAAAGCCCCATTGCAAGGCAGAAGGGCCGGTAAGCCAGCCCGCATCCATGGGGCCGAGATCCTTGCGCCAGCGAAGCATACCGGACGCATCGAAGCAGAAGAGTCCTTCCGAGCCGAAGATGGCGACGATGTTGGTGCCATCGGTTGAAGGCGTGGAATTGCACTGGCTGGCCTTGGTGTGACGCTGTTGCTTGGGCACGCCTTCATGCGCGAGTTGGTTCCAGAGAATCTTTCCGGTGGTCCGATCGAGGGCGAGCAAACGCCATTGATGGATTTCCTTTTCGTTCGCTGAATCCCCGGAACCATAAAGCCCTACTTTAAGCTCGGCTTTGCCTGGTTTCACAGCTGTCGCGACATAAATCCGGTCATTCCAAACAATAGGGGAGGAGTGAGCCAGTCCCGGGACAGGAGTCCGCCACGGAATGTTTTCACCGGTTTTGAAGTTCCAGTGAATGGACAGTTGAGTGGTGTCATCCACTCCGCAGGCTTGAGGTCCGCGCCACTGGGACCATTGGTTTGTGGCGGCACGAGTGTTGAGAATCAAGCTTATGGCCACGACGAGGATGGCAGCGACTCGAGGGGTATTCATTGGAATGACCGATGCTAATCCGGCAGCTTTTGAATGCAAGGCCGGAAGTGTTTCTAAAATCTACAACCTGGTTGCATCCAAAGTAGCGTGGTTGCCGGATATACTTGTGACAAGTTGAACGCTAACGATTGGGATTGATGGATGGTAATTGGTTTGGTTAGCGGCAATCAGAAGGGTGGCGGCCGGCAGGCTGTGCAAGCTGGTGAGATGCACGCCTGCTGGTCGCTTTTCTTGGCTTTTGCCACCCGTTGAGACGCGTTGAAAATAGGTTCTTAAAGTTTTTTGCATCCAAAGCGGCTGAGCGAGCGGATATACTTGGTGACAAGCCAAAATGGCAGCGTGTGGAATCGACTGAGAATCAGATAGCGGGAAAACCCGAAGAACCGACGGCAGGCGGCCAGGAGGATGTGCAAGCCCGTGAAGATGCGCGTCTGCTGGCCGCCATTGCCGAAGGCGATCAACACGCGCTGGCCGCGCTTTATCGACATCGAGGGAGTTTGTTGTACTCGCTCCTGCTTCGGATGCTGGTCAATGAAATGGAAGCCCAGGAAGTGATGCAAGATACCTTTGTGCAAATTTGGCGGCGTGCGCACGCTTATGATCCGGAGCGTTCCATGCCGGTGGCGTGGATGATCATGATTGCGCGTGGTTTGGCGGTGGACCGGCTTCGGGCCCGTTCGCGACGAAGTGCCACGATCGCAGCTTATGAGCAGGAAGTGGCGTCCCTGGAGGTGGAGGTGAACTGCGGGGCGCGACAGACCGAACGTGATGAACTGGCCATGGCCTGCGCGGCGGCGCTGCATAGTCTGCCCGAACCTCAAGGGCGCGCGCTGCAACTTGCGTTTTTCCGTGGCTGGACACATGAAGAAATTGCCAATGCCGTGGGCGAGCCGCTCGGCACGATCAAGGCGCGCATTCGCCGGGGGTTGCTCTCCTTGCGCAAAGCGCTGAAAGATTACCATGCCTGATTCCGAAATACTCGAAGACCAAGCTTCCTTGTACGTGCTCGGCCGGCTCCGGGAGTCCGAACGCCGAGAGTTCGCAACTCGGCTGGCACAATCAGCCGAGTTGCGCGCGCTGGTTCGTCAACTTGAGGAGGGCCTCTCGGTTGTTGCCATGACGTCGCCGCAGAGACAAGCACCACGCGAAGTTTGGACCCGGATTGAAAAAGTCGTGTCGCGCGAGTCAAGGCAGAAGTCCGCGACTCCCGGGCTGTGGGCTTGTTGGTGGCGGAACGGTTGGGCGGCGGCCGTGGGTTGTCTCGTTTGCTGGCTGGTTTATGCGGTGTGGATCCATGGAAATCGCACCCAGGGCACCGCGCCGGGGCGAGCGGTTTCTGAAGTTACTTCGGATCCAAGAACAACCAACGCCAATCCTCAGATGGCAGAGGCCAAGAATGCATTGCCGAGAACGACGATTGAGACTGATAAGGCCCTGCAATTACTTCAGGCCAGGACGCAAGAAATCAGCGCCTTAAGTTCGCAGGTTGCCGATCTAAACAAACGAGTGACAGACTTGAGTCAGGACTTGACGCAGAAGAAGGCGCTTCTGTCCGATTCCAGCCGGCTCAAATTTTTTCAACTGGCATCGCCAGCCGGAGGCAGCAATGGGGAGAGGACGACCCCTATTTCGACTCATTTGCAACGAGCGCTCTTCCTTGCGATGGCGCGGGTATTGGGCTGGTCGAAGGATGCCTCCGCAAACGGGGGCGCAGAACTTCCCGGCCGGCAGCAGGGGCCGGGAAGTTCCTCGCAGACCACCATGACCAACCAAACTGGGGTCGATTTTGTCGACTTAAGATCTGGCAACAATGAAGCGGCCAACGGGTCCACTTTTCCCTCGCCCCTTATTATGGAGCAGCCTGGAACTTTGGCATCCGCATTGAGCAATGCAGTTCCGGGATTTGTTTCGGGAACGAACGCCTTTTTGGCATTCGATCCGTCGGTGACGCCGAGTGGCAGTTCCCTAACATTTTTCACTACGAGAGGCTCTGGGCAATATTCACCTCTTGGGACCGCGGTTCTGGGAAGCAACCCGACCGTGGTAACGGTTCCCCTGGGCGCAACGTCCTGGGAAGGCGGAAACATCACTGTGATCCTTGGAACGAGCAGCGGTTCTTACAGCATTATCGGCCAGTTTCCGGTGACACCGCCAGGTTCGCCTTAGTTCAATTTTGCGCGCCCCGCGCATCGATAAACATTCCACTCAATAACAAGATATATGAAGCAAACGATCCAGAAGTTCGCGATGGCGCTGACAACGCTTTTCTTGGCCGCAGCCTCACCCACGTCCAGCGCCGCACCGCCACACACGGGCATACGAGGACAAGCCTTTCTTTACATTTCCTATGGCGCACCCGTTGAAGTAGCACCGGGCATTTGGGTGGGGGTGCCTTCCGTCCAATTTCCAATTGCGGCGTCATTCAGGATTTTGTCGGCCCACAACGGGCGCGAGATCGGACGAGTAGTGACCGACGTAAATGGTTTGTATTCAGTACGGCTGCCTCCGGGCAAGTACATCCTGGCACCCGAACCGATGAGGGTAAATCCGTTTCTGCCGTGTGAGGCTTCCGCCGAGCCAATAGAGGTTAGAGTACAGGCGAAAAATTTAAGCTTTGGGAACATTTTCTATTTCCGCGAAGGGCCTTGTGCTGTGTTGGGCACGCCTGACCAGGCGGGGAACTAAAGTTTTCTGAGCCAGACGTTTTTGATCGCACCAGTGGTGGACCAAGTGGCGATGCCAAGCGGTTTGGAGAGTTCCATTTCAATGCGGATCGAGAAACTGCGATCCTGGGTGGGAAGGTCCACGAGTTTGTCCTTGTCGACCCAGGCTTCGATTTTGGCGGGGGTGACGCGGAGGCGAACATGATACCAGCGGCCTTTGTCGAAGTTCATGAACTTGGAAGTTTCGTTGTGCGCGGCGTCTTCGCCATCGATGCTTGAAAGTCCAACCACGCCACCGCCCCATCCCCCGAGGACGAGGCTGCAGGGATTATCGCCAAAGGGAAAGGTGAGGCCACAGAAGAAGTCGCTTCCCTCGACGCGCATGGCATCCAGTTCGATTTCATAATTCGTTTTTGGAATGGGATTCGTGTAAGTGACACCCGTCATGACCCCCATTTCCAGGAGCAGCTTGTCATCTTCCACCTTCACTTCGCCGTGCCCCGCGAAGTCCGTGATGGCCCAGCCTTTCAGTGTTTTACCGTCGAACAAAGTCTGCGTTCCGGCTGGTGCGGCAGCGGCGGGGGAGTTGGAAACGGCCGCGATTGTTTTCGAGGCAGGAGCGGTTACAGCGTTGGTCACTGTCACGAAGGGAGCTGGCTTAGAGGCGACAGGAGGGGCTTCTGGAGCGCGGCGAGTGACGCATCCCGCCGCCAGAGTGAGGGAGCCAAGCGCAAGAAAGAAGAGTGGATGTTTGAATGAGAAACAGATTTTGATGGCCTGAGTGGCAATGAGACATTTCATAGCGTACGTAGTTTTACGATGGCGGAGGGCGTAATAAAACTCAAGGCAAACCGCCTCGATTCGCTTGCTTTTTACCTGGCCGCTCCGCTAGTGTCGGACTCGACTGTAGCAGTCATCCAATTAGAGGTCTCACGGTGCATCTCTCCCATGGGTGAGGTGTGCCGCGTGTAACTTGGATGGAACCTCGTGGTGAAGGAGTCATAAATTCATTGGGTGCAATGATTGGGCATGAAAGGGCTGCCGCTTGTGGCGAAAGCGCTGGTTTGGCCGTTTTGGCGCCGAGTCCGCACCCGGTGTCCGGAACAACTGCTCAAGATCCAGTGTGTCGACAATAGAATTATGACCATTAAAGGCAGACCTTCCGTATTTCTCACGGTGAAGGTTACACTCCTGTTGATTTGCGGTTGCCTTTGCAATGGCCGAGCCCAGGAAAGTGGAGGCACAAACAGTCCGGTGCCGCTCTTGAGCGCGCCGTGCACCTTCACGCTTGACCCCGTGAGTCAGGGGCATCCCTATACTTCGGAATTCTTTGTCTTCAATGTATACTCTCCCGATGGATGCGACTGGACGGTGGTGAACACGAACGATTGGATGATCATCAAGCTGGCGACCAACGGCACGGGGAACGGGATCGTCCGCTACACAGTGTTTGATAATCCTTCGACAACCCCGCGTGATGCGTACTTAAGTGTGCAAGGCCTGCCATTTCATGTTCTGCAGGCAGGGGCGCCTTGCAGCTACTCGATCACGCCGACGAACCGCCTCTCTGGAACGGGCGCAGACGAGGTGACCGTAAACGTTTTTACCTTGGAAGGATGCCCGTGGAACGTGGTGAATACCAATAGCTGGATCACCTTGAACACCCTGGCAACGGGAATTGGGAACAGCATGGTGAAGTTCACCGTGGCACCGACACTGAGCGCCAAAGAGCGCACGGGAGTTCTTTTGATTGCAGGCCGTCCCTTTACGGTCACGCAATTGGGCACGCCATGCAAATACACGGTGGCATCCACCAGCAAGGCGGTTCCATTTCAAGCATCGACCAACACCGTGAGCGTGAGCACGAGTTCCGGTTGTGCCTGGCGCGTTTTCAGCACGAACGATTGGATTAGCCTCGGCTCGCCTGCGAGCATGGTGGGCAACGGTACAGTGAAGTATTTGGTGGCCAAAAATCCGACGACATTTACACGGGTGGGGATTTTGATGGTCGCCGAGCAGCCGTTTATTATCACCCAGGCTCCAGCCCCATGCAGCTACACATTAACCCCAGGAGGTGCTTCCTACACCTACGAAGGGGGGGCAGGATCCTTCACGTTAACCAGCCCGATCGGCTGCGCCTGGTCGATCAATAATACCAACCCATGGATCAATGTTTTGTCCGATGCTTCGGGGACGAATGGCGGGATTCTGCTTTACCAGGTTTCCACGAACACGGGAAACCTCCGGGTGGGAAGCCTGGTGTTGAACGGGGCGATCTTCACGGTGAACCAAACTGGTCCGAATCCCCCAGGCATCGTGAGGCCGCCCGCGAGTGTGCAAGGGATAGCGGGGATGAGCGCGGCGTTCACAGTGGGTGTGACCGGTTCGCCTCCTTTCTTTTATCAATGGCTTTTAAACGGCACAAACCTGCAGGACAACGCGACGATTAGCGGGAGCGGATCCCCGACGCTCACGATTGACAATGTTCAGCCAACCGATGCCGGGAGTTATGCCGTAGTGGTGAATAACTTGCGCGGGTCGATAACGAGTTCCCCACCGGCGGTATTGTCGATCAACACGACCCCGCTGGTGGCGCGCATTTCCGACCGCACGATCAGCCGCGGCGGCACGCTTGCATTGCAAGCCAAAGCGATCGATGTGGATTTTCCGGCACAGAGCCTGACCTACAGCCTTGGAGCCGGAGCACCTGCGGGAGCCACACTGAACCCGACCAACGGGCTGTTTACGTGGACACCGAGCGCCTCCCTGGCGCCAGTGACGAACCAAATTACGATTCTCGCGACGGACAATGGCACGCCCCCGCTGACCGGGCTGCAGACTTTTGCCGTGTCGGTGGTGGCGGGGATTGCGACAAACGTTACATTGATTCCTTCAAATTCCATTTGGAAATACCGTGACACAGGGGAAAATCTTGGCGCCACATGGCTGGCTCCAGCTTACAATGATACTTTATGGAAGAGCGGCCAGGCAAAATTCGGATATGGGGATGGGGACGAAACGACGGTGGTGAGCTATGGGCCCAATGCGAGCGCTAAATACATTACCACTTACTTCCGACGCAGCTTTACGGTGACCGATCCAGCCGCATTTAACTCGCTCCTGATTAAACTGCTGCGGGACGACGGCGCGGTAGTTTATATAAATGGGGTGGAGGTTTTTCGGAGCAATATGCCGAACGGCCCCATTACTTACACCACGCTCGCCTCGGTAAGCGTTGGCAGCACTGACGAGTATAAATTTTTTCCGAGTCCACCGATTGATCCTGCACTGCTCGTGCCGGGCGACAATACGATCGCGGTGGAAATACACCAGTATAACAACAGCAACGCTGACCTGGAGTTCAACCTTGAACTGAGCGCGGGCATGAGCGTGATCTCCCCCGTGCTTTTCGCACAGCCTAAACCGCTTTCCGTGGTGAAAGGCGGCAAAGCTACCTTCAGCGTGACCGCAGCCGGCTTGCAACCACTGCAGTTTCAGTGGTATTCAGACGCGGGTCCACTGGCCGATGCGACCAATTCATCGCTGGTGCTATCGAATGTCCAATTTAGCAGCGCTGGGAATTTTTATGTGGTTATAACCAACCCAGCAGGCTCGGTCGAGAGTGATTCCGCCAGCATGGTCGTGGGTGACGCACCCAATACCGCACCGGTTTTGTTAGCGATTGGAAATAAGACAGTGGCGGAAGGGTCTTTGCTGAGTTTCACAGTAGCGGCCGTGGACAACGACACGCCCGCCCAGCAGCTCACATTCAGCCTGGGCGCGGGTGCGCCTGCTGGAGCTTCCATTCAGCCAGCGAGCGGTCTTTTCGCGTGGATTCCCACCGAAGCGCAGGGGCCCGGAACCTACCAGGTGGCTTTTCGCGTGACCGACAATGGATTACCGGCGCTCAGCGCGACCCAAACGGTTACCATTACCGTGCGGGAAACGAACTCGCCACCCGTGGTCAATCCCGTGGCGCCCCGTGGGGTGGTGCGTGGAGGAAACATCAGCTTCGCTCTTAGTGCGACTGATCCGGACTTGCCGGCGCAGACGCTGACCTTCAGCCTGGCGGCCGGTTCGCAGGCTGGCAGCAGCATCAACCCCAGCAATGGCCTTTTTACCTGGGCAGTGCCGACGAACGCGCCCCTTGGGACGAATTTGTTCACAGTTCGAGTCGCGGATAACGGTTCGCCCGTGATGAGCAGCTCCACGACGATGGCTTTAGTGGTGCGTCCGGCTGCGTCGATTAGTAACATCACGCTGGTGGCCACGGGTTCTGTTTGGAAGTACCTCGACACAGGCGTTGACCCTGGAGCCGCGTGGCGGGAATTGGCCTATAATGATTCAACCTGGAAGAGCGGCAAAGCCATCCTGGGATATGGCAACGGCAATGAAGGGACGGTGGTGAGTTTTGGACCGAACGCGGCTTCCACCTACATTACAACCTGGTTCCGCCGGACCTTCAACATCACGCAACCTTCCTCCGTGAACTCCATGCAAATGCGGTTCCTGCGAGACGACGGTGGCGTGATTTATATCAATGGCGTCGAAATGCGCCGGGACAATATGCCGGCAGGACCCATCGCGCCGACGACCCTGGCCAATGTAAAAGTTGGAAGCATCGATGAGAATACTTACTTCGCGGGTCCCGCCTTTACCCCCACAAACCTCGTGGCTGGTCAAAACGTGATTGCAGTGGAAATCCATCAGAACACGGCTTCGAGCCCGGATGTGAGTTTTGATTTGGAATTAAGCGCGGTGGTGGTGGAGGTAACAAACCAGCCGCCGGTGCTAAGTCCGATAAACGACCAAACCATCACCGAAGGCAGTCCCATCTCCTTCGATGTTTCCGCGAGCGATCCGGATTTGCCAGGACAGACTTTAATTTACAGCCTGGAAGCAGGCGCACCCGCAGGCGCGAGTCTTCACCCTCAGACGGGCCGCTTTAGCTGGACGCCGGGCTGGATGTGGCCCATCGGAACGAATGTTGTGAGCGTCCGTGTCACCGATAGTGGTTCACCACCTGCGAGTGACATCAAAACATTCCGTCTGGTCGTAAATCCTTTTGACGGGATCGCTTTTGTAGGGGCAAAAACCAATGGCAGCTTTGGGACTCAAGTGACCGTGCCCATTCTGACCAGCGGTTTCAGTGACATCAATGTGTTCCAATACTCGCTGCATTGGGATCCAACGGTGGCGCGTTTTGCCGGAGTAGAGCAGCAAGCCCTTGCAGGGATCAGTTTTGGTCTGACGTTGACCAACAGTGGCACGCTGACGGTTTCCTGGGACGACATCACGGGCCACAGCCAGACGCTGGCGGATGGGAGCACGTTATTCGCAATAAATTTTGACCTGGTTGGCGCGGTAGGAACGTCGAGTCAACTCACGATGGATGGGAACCCCACGCTTGTGGAAGCCGCGCGTGAAGACTTAACCGTGGTACCAGTCGGGTTTGGGGAGGGCAGCATAGGGATTGTGAACAACACCGCTCCCTCCCGCCTGCCGACACAACCGGCTATCCATGTGGTGGCAAATCAGGATGGTGCCGTCACCCTATGGTGGAACTCTCAACCAGAGCGGATTTATCGCGTGCAATACGCGGATAACATCGACCAGGAAGATTGGACTGACATTGAGTATGATGTGATGGCGACTGGAACGACCAGCACCACTACGGTCCCGGCGACGGCCTCAGAACAGCGATTTTACCGCGTGATGATGCTTGGGCAATAGGGAATTCGAAGCAGGGGTTGATGCTGATGCTTCTGGAGGAGGAGCCGGCTCCAAGCAGGGTCACGAATAAGAGCAGGAATGCCCGAGAGGCTGGCTCCCGGGCAAAGCTTAATAAACTTTGCGGAGATTGGACGGCAGAATGTTCAACTCGGAGCGGTATTTCGCCACCGTTCGGCGAGCGATCACAATCCCTTTATCGCTGAGCATTTTTACCACTTCCTGGTCTGAAAGAGGCTTGGCCGGATCTTCCCGCTTAAACATATCCGCGATCATGTCTTTGACGCTGGTGTTGGACATGCCTTCGCCATCGGCGGTCTGGATGCCCGAGGTGAAGAAGTACTTCATCTCGAATATTCCCTGGGGCGTTTGCATATATTTGCCAGAGACAGCACGGCTGACCGTGGTTTCATGCACGCCGACCACCTCGGCCACCTGAACCATGGTTAAAGGCCGGAGGTGGGCCACGCCTTTTTCCATGAAATCGCGCTGCCGCTTCACAATCTCTTTCCCGATATTCAGGATGGTCTGCTGGCGCTGGTGCAGGCTCTTGATGAGAAATTTTCCAGCACGGATTTTTTCGCGGATATACTCGCGCACCTCGGCTGAGGAATCGGCCTGGGCCATCAGGTCCTTGTAGGTGTTGCTGATGCGCAGGTGAGGGATTTGCTCGTTGTTGGTGGTGATGGTGAAGTCGTCACCAGTTTTGACCACAAACACTTCCGGCAAAATATATTGATCGTTGTCTGGGAGAAATGCACGGCCCGGGCGCGGTTCCAACAAGCCAATGCGAGCCACTGCTTCCTGAACATCGGCAACCGTATGGCTCAAACCCCGGGCGATTTCGGGAAGGCGGCGTTTGCCGAGCGCTTCCATGAACTCGTTGATGATTTGAAACTCGAGGGTCTTTTCCTTGCCTTGACGCTGGAGTTGAAGGAGGAGGCATTCGCGCAGGTCACGAGCGGCCACTCCGGCTGGGTGAAAGGTTTGGATGACCTTTAAGACATCAGCAACTTTCTCGGAGGCAATGTTGGCGGAAAAGCTCAGTTCCTCGGCGCTGGACTTGAGGTAGCCGTAATCATCGATGTTGCCGATGATGACCTCAGCGATCTTGCGCTGGTCATCGTCCAACTCGGACATGCGCACCTGGTCCATCAGGTTTTCCTGGAGGGAAGTGCCTGCCACGAGCGAATCGAACATGAACTGGCGCTTTTCCTCATCCTCGGCCGATTGGCGCATGGGGAGGTTGGTTTGCGCAAAATGGTCGCGCCATTCCTGATCGAGCTGCGTGAGGCGCTCGAATTCGGCCTGGAAGTCATCTACTGGATCGTTTCCCGGCTTTTCGCTGGCCGGGTCGAAATTCACGTCAGCAGGAGGTTCCGCGGGATCGATTGGGTCGGGAGCGTCGTTTCCTTCGCTATCGGTACGCTCGCTCTTGTCCTTTTGCTCCATGTCCTCGCTGGCTACTTCCTCGAGAACGGGGTTTTGCTGCATCTCCTGCTCGACGAGAGCTTTGAGTTCAAGAGTGGGAGCCTGCAGCAAGGCCAGCGATTGCTGGAGCTGGGGGGCCAGCACCTGCTGCAGCGACATTCTTTGTGATATATACAAACCCTGTGCCACGTTAAAAAGTGTAGGATGATGTTCGCATTAAACTCAAGGAATAAATCGGCACATCTATTGCTTTTCTAAAGTCCAATGCCAATCTCGGGAGGGCTTCTTCTTGTCCCTTCACCGACTCTTTTTGGTTCAATCGTAATATCGGCAGGCTTTTGGGAAAATTCATTGCCGAATGTGAAAGGGGGTTTTAAGGTCGCTCAGTGCCAGTGCAAGTGACGATTTTGGGCAGCGGCTCCAGTGGTAATTGTGCCTATTTGGAGACCGAGCAAGCGCGACTGTTGGTAGATGCGGGGTTAAGCGGGAGGCAAATCCGACAGCGCATGCTCTCTATTGGCAGGGCTCCCGAAAACCTGACGGGTATCCTGATTACCCACGAGCATTCCGACCATATTCAAGGCCTGACGGGCCTGGCAGCAAAGCTGAATATACCCATTTATTGCAACCGGCTGACGAAGGAAGCCATTGAAGCCACGCTGCAGCTCAAGCTTGATTTTCGGCTTTTTAACACGGGAGCCAGCTTCGACGTCGGGGATGTGTCGGTGGATACCTTTAGCATTCCGCATGATGCTTACGACCCCGTTGGGTTCCTGGTGCATACCTCGGAAGGAAACATAGGTTTTCTGACAGATCTAGGGCACGCCACCAAACTTATCCTGCAGCGGGTGCGTTCGGCAAACGTGCTTGTGTTGGAAACCAACTATGACCGCCAGATGCTTCAGGACGACGTTCGGCGTCCCTGGAGCATCAAGCAGCGGATTATCAGCCGTCATGGTCATTTGTCCAACGAGGCGGCGGCGCAAGTGGTGGAGGAGATCGTGTCTGCGGAACTGAAGCACCTTTATTTAGGTCACCTTTCAAGCGATTGCAACAAACCGGAATTGGCGAATCGCACTATCACGGAGAAAGTGCAGCAACTCGGAGCAACCCATGTCCGGGTCGAGACCACCTCACAGGATGTGCCTTGTCCAACGCTGGCAATGGCGGCAGCCCGGGGCTTGTTGCTGTAACAGGATAGATTAGCGATCCCGCCGCGGTCGCTGCATCCGTTAAACGCTCTTTCATCAGGAAATGCGATGACAAGGATTGAACCGATTGGCCAGAACATCTGGTTGCTGCGATATCCGCTCAGCCTGCTGGGAGTTTCGTTGGGGCGAAATGTCACCATTATGCGCCTGGTTGGCGGTGAGCTGATCATCCATTCCACGGCTCCGTTCACGGCTGAAGACGTGGTTGCCATACGGGCACTGGGAGAGCCAGGGTGGCTGGTCGAGGCAACGTTGTTTCATGACACTTTTGCCAAACAGGGTCGACAGGCTTTTCCGGCGTTACCGTACCTCGCGCCCGAGGCTTTTGCGAAAAGCACTGGGCTTGATACGTATCCTTTTGATGAAATCCTTCCAGCAGCGTGGGGCAATGAGATTTCGGTCTTAAAATTGGAAGGCATTCCAAAGCTTCAGGAGATCGTCATGCTCCATCGGCCTTCACGGACCCTCATTGTGGCGGACCTGGTGTTCAACTGGGGACCGACTGACTCTTGGTGGGAGAATTTTGTTCGACGGCGCATGATGGGCATTGCTCGCTTTCCGGGGATGAGCCGGTTGTTCCGAATGAACATTCGGAACCATTCAGCGTTTGCAAATTCGGTCGATACGATGCTTTCTTGGGATTTCGATCGGCTGGTGGTGGCGCACGGCGAAGTTATTTCCACAGGGGCAAAGCGCGCGCTGTCCAAAGCGCTCGGGCGCTGAAGCGCAAGGGGGAAAGATTCTGGTAGGCAAATTTCCGGTCCTGGGGCACATTTTCCAAGAATGAGTTCGAAAAGTGAGTCCAGCCGCCTTGCGCAGGCAGTCGCGGAAGAGGTGTTACGCACGATTTATGGGGATGATTTCAAAGGCTGTACAGTGAACCTGGACCAGATTGCCTTGATCGTCCAAGCGGCTTTAACTCGGCAAGGGGCAAAAGACCAGGAACTGCTCGAGCTGAATGAAAAAGCAGTCGAAGCCATGCAACTGCTCTCGACTCCGCCGAACGCCGCCCAAAAGCTCGCGGCCAAGGACCTTCAAGCCTTGCTGACTGACCGCTTGGATGCCATTCGAGTTTTAGCGAAAAAGGTGATGGACACCACGACTCGAGCTAAGGAAGAAGCATCCCGGTAAGCGGGATGCAGTCTTGCAGCGGAATGGATTGCTCGAAGGCTTTGGGCGAGCGGAAATGCTTCACATTTACACCTAAGCATTTGCTCTTTTAATTTGCTCCTGCACAAAGTCGAGGACCTTTTGCGAATCGCCATCCACAGCCCAGACCAGCCTCAGGAAATCCGCCAGGTGCGTGTTGACGCTGGTGAGGAAGGGGCGATCGCCACCGCAGCCGTACATTAACTCCGGGGGCATTTCACCACGCAATTTTGCCTGGGCTTTAACGATGATCCGGGGCAGCCATTCGATGCCATCGAGTGCAGCGCTTTTAGGCGGGAGTTGATCCATGGAAATAACTTTGGCCGAGAGCTGACGGTGTTGGATGGTGTAGAAATAATCCCGGCGCGCGGAAGTCACCAGCAGAACGGAATCGTAATCGGGCTCGCCTCCGCGGCAGAAATCTTCCACGAAATCAAAGAGCTCCTGAGGGGTGCAACCGATGGAGGCAAGAAATGCGACATCCTGCGAACTGAACAAAGACTGCGGCTTCGTCTTGCCGGCGTTATAAGCGGCCACGCTGCGGACCCATACTTCTCGAAATTGCCCAGCCCAATCGTATTCGTTCATGTGTTTAGTAAAACCTGAAAGGCTGTTTCGCACAATAGGGCAGCCCGAAAAATCAGCGAGCCGCGAGCGGGTGGCGAATCACATAAACCAGTCCCAACACCACTGACAAGTTCAACACAAAAATGGCCAGTCGCAACGCTGTCACGCCGTGGGTGAGCTCAAAAATTTCTAATGGAAGAAAAAGGCCGCCGCTGATCACGCCCAGCCATTCGGCCCAACCGCGGCAATGCCATAAGCCAAAAGCCTCAAACCAGCGCAGCACGGCATAAGCAAAGGCTCCGACGGCAACCCCAAGCAGATTGCCATCGGAGATCTTTCCTGCCATTTCTAGAAAGACTCGCGGATAATGGCTGATTGGATCCAGGTGAAGATGGGCTATAATACTTTCAGCAACGGCTTGGACGTCTTTATTGAGGAGCGAAAGCAGCCAAAGCCCAGCCAGCAACATAACTGTCCCCTTAAAAGCCTCAAAAATGGCTGCCGCGCGCAGGCCAGCCAGCTCCAGGCCTTCACGGCACAAACTTCTCCTCATCCGTTACTGTGCTTCGGCCGGAAGGAACTGACAAATAGAGAAAAACCCGAGTGGCAAACTTGCCTGGAGAAAGAGAGCGAAGGTGAGATTTCTTCGTAGTCTCTTTTCTCTTGCCTGTGGGAGTTGGATTCAGCAGGAATGAGCGATGCTAAACCGACTGAATTCGTGTTTGTTGCTTTTTCTGAGCCTGGCCTCAACCGCTTCCGCCGCTGAACTCCGTATCGGAATCATTGGGCTGGACACATCTCACGTGGTTGCCTTCACGCAATTGTTGAATGATCCAAAGCAGAAGGATCACGTGGCGGGAGGGAAGGTGGTGGCGGCTTTCAAAGGCGGGAGCCCGGATATTGAATCGAGTGCCAGCCGAGTCGAGGGCTATACAAAGCAGTTGCAGGAGCAATTCGGGGTGAAGATCGTGGATTCCATTCCCGAGCTCTGCAAGCAGGTCGACGCAGTACTCCTGGAAAGTGTGGATGGCCGCCCGCACCTGGAACAAGCCAGACCTGTTTTCGAGGCAGGAAAGCCCATCTTCATTGATAAACCGGTCGCTGGATCGTTGCGCGATGCCATAGCGATTTATCGCCTGGCAAAGGAGAAAAACGTGCCGGTGTTCAGTGCCTCTTCGTATCGATTTTATGACAGCCTACTGGAAGTGAAGAAGGTTAACGTGGGACAAATCCGGAGCTGCATTTCCTATGGCCCAAGCCATCTGGAGCCGCATCACCCGGATTTTTTCTGGTACGGCGTGCACCCCACGGAAGCGCTTTTCACGATTATGGGGCAGGGCTGTGAATCGGTGGTGCGATCCACCACCCGCGACACGGATGTGGTGACTGGAACATGGACTGGTGGAAGGTTAGGGACCTTGATTGGACTGCAAACCGGTCCCACGCCGCACAAGGTGATTGTGTTTGGGGACAAGGGAGTGGCTGAGCAGAAGGGAAGCGGAAATTATACCCCGCTGGTCCGTGAAATTGTTAAGTTTTTCCAAACAGGAGTGGCCCCTGTCCCGACGGGGGAAACGATCGAGCTTTTTGCCTTCATGGAAGCCGCGGACGAGAGTAAACGACAGGGGGGCAAGCCGGTCAAAATTGCGGATGTGCTGCGGCAGAATGGCGGGCCTTTTTAAATTTTCCAGATTCTTGAAAGATCCGGCTTTTTTTCTCCGTATGTAGTGTAGGGAACTTTTTAGAGTCGCTGGCCAATGGTCAGGGGCCCAGAGGTGTCCTGCCTATGACTTTGTACGAAGAAGAACTTAAGACATTGGGATACACGCTCACCCGCGAGGCGATGCCGCCAACGAATCAGCCCGTGTTTGTGGTCACCCCCAAGGTTCGCTGTTTGGCTTTACATGAGGGCGATGGGCGATGGATTTCGCACGATGGCGGCAAAGAAATGGAAAATGTAGTCGGCTGGGTGTCATGGCCACAACCGAGCCAATGAAGAAGCCCTTAATCGAAGATGACGGTTCTGAGGCCGTTTAGGAATACCCGTTCTTCCAAAACTAGCCGCAGGGCGCGGGCGAGCACGGATTTCTCGATGTCCCGTCCGGTTTGCGCCATCTGCCGCGCGCTGTGGGTGTGATCCACGGGGAAGATATCCTGGCAAATGATCGGGCCGTGGTCCAGTTCCTCGGTGACGAAATGCGCGGTGGCACCAATGATTTTGACCCCCCGATTATAAGCCTGGAGGTAAGGTTCAGCGCCGATGAAGGCGGGTAGAAACGAATGGTGAATGTTGATAAGCCGATTTTCATAACGGCGCACAAATGAGCCGCCGAGGATGCGCATGTATTTGGCGAGCACGATATAATCCGGAGCATGCTGATCAATGGCAGCGGAAAGTTCCGCTTCGTGCTCATCGCGGGTTTTGTCGAGATGGCTCACGTGGATGAAAGGAAGTCCAAATTGGTCCGCTAGCGGTTTCAAGGTGCTGTGGTTTCCAATCACCGCCCGAATCTCTGCCCCCAGTTCCTTATAAGCCTGGCGGATGAGCAACTCGGCGAGACAATGATGTTCCTTGGTTACAAGAACCACCAAAGAACGGGAACCAGGACTGGCCAGACGCACTCGGGCCTTGGGTGGCAAGTTTTGGCTCAACCGGTCCACTAAGGGATGCGGGTCAGGCGCGCCTGTGAATTCGGTGCGCATGAAAAAGCGAGACGCCGCTTCGTCCACAAATTCCGCATTCCGGATAATATTAAATCCCCCATGCAGCAGGACTCCCGTGATTTTATGGATTAATCCCGGTTCGTCCGCGCAATCGATCAAGAGCAAATGTGTTTTCACGGTTAAATGACCAGAAAAGAGTAAGCCACTGAGGGCGGCACACAAGGATCTTGAGGCGGGGTGTTTCCATGCCCCCGTGCTTCTGAAAGCGCGAGCAGGAACGGCTTTTCCCGACGGGCAACACTACAGCTTGATGCGTGGTGAATCAGCATGAGCCTTCCCAAGGGTGGCATTAAAACAAGGCAAGCGTTTCATGATCTCGCCTAGAAATGCGGCTTCGGGTCATCAAGGCATCGAAACTAAGTGAAAACAAATTAAATTCGGGGGCTTTCCCGTTCGTCATCAAGACATCGCACTTGTTTGCTCATGGTACTGTTGTCGGCATATCCGTTGCTTAATCGATTCTGGCTGGCAGGTTTAATAGCCTGGCTGGCGGCGCTGTGCTCAGCGACTGCAGTTCCCCCTGTATATCGGAATGAGATTCAACCGTTGCTCCAGGACCGATGTTATCGATGTCACGGGACTGAGAAGCAAAAAGGGGGGCTGCGGCTGGATGTAAAAACGAAGGCGATGGAAGGCGGGGATTCCGGTAAAGTCATTCTGCCTGGCAAGGGCGCGGAAAGCTTGCTCGTGAAACTCATCTCGGGCCTGGACCACGACAAGTTGATGCCACCGAAGGGCGCACGGTTAACCGCGGCACAAGTGACAAAACTGAGGGATTGGATTGACGCCGGCGCGCCCTGGCCCGAGGAGGCGCAAATTCCGGCGGAGACCGCGGCGCGAGACCATTGGGCGTTTCGACCACCGAAACGTGTTGCGCCTCCAAAAGTGCACAACAGCCGGTGGGTCCGCAATCCAGTGGATGCTTTCGTGCTCGCCCGCCTTGAGGCGGAAGGGATTCAGCCCAGTCCAGAAGCAGACCGGTCCGCGCTCGTGCGCAGACTCTATTTGGACCTCGTTGGGCTGCTGCCGTCGCCAGAACAAGCCAGGGATTTTGCGCAGGATAAGCGTTCCAATGCCTATGAACGACTCGTAGATGAGTTGCTGGCTTCGACCCACTTCGGGGAACGATGGGGGCGCCACTGGCTGGATCTGGCTCGTTATGCCGATAGTTCGGGCTACCAAGTGGACCGGTTCCGCCCATGGGCTTACGTTTATCGGAATTGGGTGATTGAGGCGTTTAACAAGGACATGCCGTTTGACCAATTCACGATCGAGCAATTGGCTGGAGATCTTTTGCCTAATGCGACGGCCGCGCAAAAAATCGGGTTGGGGTTTCATCGTAACTCCCTGATGAATCACGAAGATGGCGTGGATGCGAAGGAGTTCATCTGCAAGGCCAAGGTGGACAGGGTGAGCACCACCGGGAACGTGTGGCTGGGACTGACCGTAGGGTGCGCGGAATGTCACACACATAAGTACGACCCTATATCGCAACGCGAGTTTTATCAGCTTTATGCCTTCTTCAACAATACTGAGGAGCAGGACATTACGGCCATTCAGCCAGCGGAGCTGGAGCGGTACCAGCAGAGAAAGAAGGCCGTTGAAGAAGAACTGGCTGCATTGAAAGCGGCCTTTTCGGCCGCCAAGGCGCAGTCGAGGACGAATCAGGCGCTTTGGGAAAAGCAGGTAGGGCTGCCCGCCAGCCGATGGTTTGTGTTGTCCGCAACCAATGCCGTGTCCACCGAAGGAACCGTGCTGCGAGTTGAAAAGGACCAGAGCATTCGAGCCGCAGGACGCATTCGGCCCTTCGACCATTACATAGTGGAGGTCGCGACCAACCTGAGCGCCATTACCGGCTTTCGCCTGGAGATCCTTCCGCCTGAGGGCAAGGCTGCGCGCAAAGCGCAGGGAAGCCAAACGCTGGCGGAGTTTAGCGTGAAGCTGGTGGAAGCAGACGGCCGTTCCCGACAGGTCATTCTGCAACATGCGGCCGCGGATTTTTCAGCGAAAAATGATCCTGTGTCCGCGGCGATCGATGGCAACCTGACAAAAGGCTGGAGCGTGGGGCCGGAATCAAGCCGGCGGCATGTGGCTGTTTTCGAGGTTCGCGAAAAGCTGAACCTGCCGCCGGGCGGCAAATTGGTTTTCCGACTGTCACAGCGAAACGGCTTCACCACGGCGCCTGGACGATTTCGTATTTCCGCAACAACGTCGGCCACTCCACTGAGCCCGGATTTGCTGCCGGACAATATTGTGCAAATCCTGAACACCCCTCCCGCGGCCCGCAAAAGCGCGGAACAGGATGCCCTGGCCAAGTACTATCGGGAAGAGGTGGACCCGGTGACCTCAAGCCTGGAACATGAGATGCAGCAGGTGTCAGCGAGGATGCCCTCCTACCGGGAGCCGCTTGCGCAATCGTTTGTTGAAGGCACGAACAACCGCCCCACCTTTGTGCACGTGCGTGGAGACTTCCTGCGTCCAGGCGAACAAGTGCAACCCGGAGTGTTCGGGGCGCTGCATCCTTTTAAACCGCGATGCCAGAAACCGGACAGGCTTGATTTAGCCAAGTGGATCGTGGACCCAGCAAATCCTTTGGCCAGCCGAGTAACGGTGAACCGCATTTGGCAACATCTGTTCGGCCGTGGACTGGTAGAATCGGTGGGTGACTTTGGGACCCGTGGTCAAAAACCCTCGCATCCGGAATTGCTCGACTGGCTGGCCACCGAATTTCCCCGGGTCGGCTGGAGCCAAAAGGCCATGATCAAGCTTATGGTGATGTCTTCTGCTTATCGGCAATCCTCTCATACGCGCCAGGACTTGCAGGACCGCGACCCGGAGAACGTCCTCGTGGCCAGGCAGGGCCGGTTCCGATTAGAATCGGAGATCATTCGCGATGTTTACCTTTGTGCCTCGGGAAAGCTCAACGACGAGGTTGGCGGGCCGAGCATTCGCCCTGTTACTCCCGACAGTTTTAAAGCTCTAGGCGGGGCAGGGGCCTTCACCTGGACTGATACGGAGGGGCAGGAAAAGTACAAACGCGGGTTATATGTGATCACGCAAAGGACTGTTCCGTATCCCGTTACCATGACCTTCGATGGCCCGAGCGCGGCTGAAACATGTCCGCGTCGGGAGTGTTCCGACACGCCGCTGCAAGCGCTTACGCTCATGAACAATCCTGTGTTTGTAGAATGTGCGCAGGCGCTGGGACAACGGTTGCAGCGGGAAGAAAGCTCTCCGAGGCAAAGGATCGAGCGCGGCTTTGAACTGTGCCTTGGGCGTTTGCCTGCCAATCGTGAGCTCAGCCGGCTGGAGCAGCTTTATGAGGCCACTCTCCATGTTGCCAGGCAGAACCCCGCGGGAGCAGAAAAGGCCGCAGGAACGGAATTCGATCGCACTGCCTCGAGTGAAACTGCGGCCATGGTCACCGTGGCTCAAGTGCTGTTGAACCTCGATGAATTTCTGACGCGGGAGTAACTATGGATGCCAAAGATATTATTCAAATCACCCGCAGGGATTTCCTGGCGACCGCCGCCAGTGGATTGGGCGGGCTAGCTCTCGCATCGCTGTTCCAGGGAGACGGATTGCTCGCTGCGGAGGGCCCCAACGGACTAACTCAGCCGTTTGCGATCAAGCCACCCCATTTTGCTCCTAAAGCCAAGCAATGCATTTTCCTCTTCATGGAAGGCGGGGTGAGCCAGGTGGATTTGTTTGATCCCAAGCCTAAGCTTAAGGAACTAAACGGGCAGAAGATGCCCGAGTCGATGACGACGAACGTTCGGTTTGCTTTTTTGCAAAAGGAATCGGCGGTGCTGATGGGGAGCCCTCATCCCTTCCAGCGTTACGGCCATTGCGGAATGGAAATGTCCGGCATGCTCCCGCACATCGGCTCCTGCGCGGACGACATTTGCCTGGTACGCACGATGCACACGGAGGCTTTCAATCATCATCCGGGTGAATTGCTCATGTACACCGGGTCGCAGAATTTGGGCCGTCCCAGCGTGGGCTCGTGGGTAACGTATGCGCTGGGCAGCCCTTCGCGGAACCTGCCCGGCTATGTGGTGCTAACGGCCGGGCGGGTGCCCAGCGGCGGAAACACCATGTTCGGCAGCGGCTTTTTGCCTACCACCTTTGCTGGTGTCAATTTTCGCGCCCAAGGTGAACCTGTCCAGGACTTAAACAACCCGGACGGCTTCACTGCCGAGATGCGGCACTATGGGTTGGATACGTTGCGAGACCTAAACAAGATGCGGCAAAAAGTGGTGGGAGATCCGGAAATTGCGAGCCGCATTGCCGCCTACGAATTGGCAGCGAGGATGCAGCTATCCACGCCTGAGTTGTGCGAGCTGTCCGGCGAATCCGCCCAAACGCTCGAGGCTTATGGCATTGACCGCGACGCGGGTGGACTGCGCACCCAGCGGGGCGGGGGACCAGACGCTTTCAAAACCTTTTCCAAGAATTGCCTGTTGGCGCGCCGAATGGTCGAGCGGGGGGTCCGCTTTGTCAGCATTCATCATGCTTCGTGGGATCATCACAACGATCTGGATTCTGATTTGCAGTTCAACTGCAAGGTCGTGGATCAGCCGGTCGGGGCGCTGCTGAAAGACCTCAAGCAACGTGGTCTGCTCGACTCGACCCTGGTGGTCTGGACATCTGAGTTCGGCCGCACGCCGCTCGGTGAGAATCGCCCTGCGTTTAAGACCGTCAGCGGACGCGATCATCATCCTTTCGCTTTTAGCGTTTGGATGGCTGGAGGGGGAGTCAAGGGCGGGCAGGTCCTTGGAGAAACGGACGACCTTGGCTGGAACCCGATCAAGGACCCGGTGCATGTAAACGATTTCCATGCGACGATGCTGCACCTATTTGGATTGGACCATACGAAGCTCACTTATCGATTCCAGGGACGGGATTTCCGGCTCACGGACGTGGCCGGGAACGTAGTGCAAAAGGTGATCGCGTAATCTCGTGCCGGATCTGCTGGGGTTAGCGGCAAAGTTGGTTTGAGTTTTGAACTGACGAACTTGAGTTAGTGCCAAAACCGGAGACTCATGACAGGCGAATCTTTCGCAGCATTCGGTCGGGAAGTATGTCATCTTTCAGACAGTTTAAATTTTCCGAGCGGGCAACTACTAACCCCGTAACGAAGATGTCTGGGTAAAGCGCCTCAGCTTTCCTTGGCATCGAGGTCTTCGTGACGTTCCACGGTGCCCCGTTCCAAATGAGGCCGCAGCCAGATGCGTTCCACGATGGGATACGAAGCGACCACTGGGAGAACGATGATGACTCCGACAACGCCGGCCACCAGTCCCGCCGCCAGGCAGGAGATAAGCACCGTCAACGTGGAAAGCCGGAGCCTATTCCCGTAAACCTTGGGCACGATGAAGTAATTCTCGAGCAGATGATAGGCGCCATACAGAATTCCGACCAACAAGGCTGCCGTGGGTGAAACGGTCAAGGCCATCAACATCGCGGGAATCGTGAAGAGAAAAAATCCAATCATCGGCAACAGGTCGAACACGCCCGCGAGAACAGCCAGGAGGGCAGCGCTCGGCACATGGAGCACTTTCAGGACGGTGTAAACGTAAGCCGAGCAAAGCACGGAGGTGATGATTTGTCCGACCATGTAGTGTGCCACCACGGATGTAATCTCCTCGGAAGCTTCCGCCGATTTTTTGCGATGCGTTTCAGGAAGAAAGGCGATCAGCCACTCGAAAATCCGGGCACCGTCCGCGACGAAGTAGAGCGCCACGACCAATACGACAAAGAATCCGGCCAAACCCTCGAGCGCGATGCTGCCCCAGGAAACAGCTTTCTTCAGCATGGGTTCAGGGTTGGAAAGAGCAGGGGAATTCAAGATCCGGTCGGCGGATTCGCGCAAGGCACCGGAAGAGGGCAAACTCCTCAACAAATCATCGCGAAAACCTGGCATTTTTTTCGCCAGGGCGGTGGTTTGGTCGCTGATGGTTGGTACCAGGAGGCCAATAATCAGCGCGGTGGAGCCGAAAAGAAATAACCCACACACCAAAACGCTGGTCCAGTGAGGCCAGCCATGCTTGCGCGTCCAGTGGAAAAGGGGTTGGAAGGCAATCGCTATCAGAAGAGCGAGCAACAGGAGTTCCCCCAGCTTCCAGAGTCGCACCGCAAGGAAGGCCAGCAGGCAAGCCAGCAAGATTTTTCCAATGGTGCGCCAGGGAAGGACAATTTCCACCTGTGAACGCTGTGGCCCGTTGCGCGGCATAATCCCTTGAACCGTTCAGTGGCAGCGGGTCGCCGCGTTAACTCCCCAAGGCCCGATGATAACTGAAAAGCAAAGTCCCATGACAAGAACTAGCTCATTCGGTGTCCTTTTCAAGTAGCAGAAACCAGACCGAGGACCCCACGAAGCGAAAGTCCCGATCAGGACGATCGGGACTTTGCGAAATGAATGAGAGGAGTAAGCAACCGAGGCGCTACCTCGGAACCAGTTCCGGGTCACTGAGCATTTTTTGAAACTCAGGATTGGTTCGAAGAGCGGCGAAACGCATGTCGGTAAGGGCAGAGGCGTAAAGGTTGTTCGCCTTTTTGTCCTTCCCCAACCGAGCCATGTTTCTCCGAAGGGCTTCTCGCAGAACGGTGACCGCCTCTGGTTTGGCGAGGATGGCCTGAATCCCGGCGAGGTCAAAATAGGCCTCCGGGTTATCGGGCGAGATTTGAACGAGCTTCGTTAAGGCGAGTTCGACCTTCGCCATATTGGTGAGCTGATTCGCGATTTGGGCCGCCAGCAACAGTCCTTCAGCATTGGCCTGGGGAGAGGCAATGAGCTTGTCCGCTACCCCGAGTGCTTTGTCCGGCTGGTTAAGCTGGGCATATTTTGAGGCGAGGTTCGCGGCCAACTGAGCATTTGAAGGAGCGGCCAGGAACTGCTTTTCCAGGCCATCGGTTTCGGATTGCAACTGGCCAGGATTAACCTCGGCGCGTGGCTTGTTCATGTTTTGCTGCTGGGCTTTGATGCCCTGCAACTGGTCGATCAGGCCATCAATTTGGCCATTGTTCGGGTCAAGGATCTTCGTGGTCTTGCCGATCTGGATAGCGTCATCCAGCCGGCCGAGGCTGACGAGGAGGTTGACGTAACGGAAGACCGCTTCCGGGCTGTAAGGGCAGAAGGCATAAGCCTGCTTGAAGGAGAATTCCGCTTCGCGAAGCATTCGGGCTTGTTCGGCAGGAGACTTGGACTGGGGTATACGCCAGGCGTAAACACCCGCGATGGAACTGCGCAGCTTGGAGAAGGCTTTCTGGGCGTCGTTGTCACGGACGAACATGGGCGAGCCCTTGAAATTGCGGTAATCGCGATGGTAATAGACTTTCTCCGCGAAGGCGCAAATGTTTGTGACGGGAGTATCGTAGGTGATCCAATTTCCGACGAGGCGCTCGGAGTAATCGCTCCAGAATTGATGATCGCGAGCCACGACGTCATCGCTCAATTCAACCACCGGCTGGCGGTTGATTTTCATGATGATGCCATGAGGCGTCAGATGTGGGTACATCCAGTCCAACGGGAAACTTTCCTCGACGTAGAACTCGTGGTCCGGGTTTTTATCAAAGATGACTTTGGTAAGAATCCCATTGATGGCCATGACAGCGACCTGGCCCGAAACCTGGACGCGGTTATCGATGATCTTAACGTCTTCACCAGGCTTAATCTGCTTTTGCTCGTTGGGGGACTTACGGTCATGATCGAGGCGGCGCTGGGCGTCACCGAGATATTCCTGGAAGGACTTTTGGGAATCATCGTTGCTGGCGCTCTGGATTTCGCGATCCGGATAAACGCCCCCAATGCTTTTAGCGAGTTCTTTCGGGTAGGCCGCTTCGAGGAGCAAGCGGTCCATGCGAATGAGGGTGAAGCTGGCCGGGTTTTGGTCGAGCAGCCGTTTTGTATTGTCGGGCAGAGCGACGTTCTTAAAACGCTCGGTGTCATAGAGCTGATGCTGGCCTTTGCGGAAGTCATCAACGCGCTTGTTCTTGAGCTCATCCTTTTTAGCCTTGTCCAGAGGCCCGGCTTCGATGTCATCGAGGTCTTTCTCCATTTTCTCGCGTTGATCGAATTCGTTCTCCAGGCGGGCATTGAGGTCTTTAGCCAACGCCCGTTTAAGACCGCTTTCGTCCGTGCCATTCTGGACGAGGGCTTGGGTGTCCTTGGACAGATGTTCAAAAATGAACTTTGAGAGACTGTCCTGCTGAGCGCCGGGGCGGAGTTTACCGGCGAGGGCTTTCACATCAAGAAAGTCCGATTCGTTGAAGAGGGAGGTGTCGGCACGACGGCGTTTCTCAATGTCATGACCCAGCTTGAGAAAAAAATGGTCCAGGGGGGCGGCCATTTTCGCGAAGATATTGGTTTTGTTGCTTGGATTGAACTCAGGCGACATTTCTTTGGAGCCACGGAAGAGTTCCTGAAAGAAGGGCGGATCAATCTGAGCGCTCCGGTTGTAATGCGCACGGATGTAATTTAGGTAGGTGCCATCCGCGAGGGCGTTCTGGGTGATAAGATAAACATCGCGGCGATCAAACCCGGGATCATGCGGCTTCTTGGAGGCTGGGATAAAGCTCTCGCAGAAAATCATGTAAGTGGGATTGAAACGGCCGGGGTCGGTGCCGCCGTAAAGGACGGTATCGCGATCCATTTCGGGATAGATCAATTTGCCTTCGGGCTTTTTCAGCAGCTCTTCACGCAGCTTTTTGTCGTAGGTGAGCTTGCCGTCAGGCCCGCGGAAAGGCGGGGTGAACATGTCATGGCCAAACCAATAGCCGAATAAGTGGCCGTGTTGCTCGTTTTCTTCCCAATGCGACAGGACGGAAAAAGAGGGCGACAAAGCGAAAAGGGCAATCAAACCGGCGATAGGCGCTTTGGTTTTGGCGAGGAAAACCAGGGCGGTGGCCGCCAAGGTCAGCGCAACCCCGAAATAGGCGGTGTAATGGACCATGGGATTGGTCACTTCTCCCACGGTTGTAGCCATCCAGAACAGCACAATCGCGGAGGAGATGGTCAACGCAATCAGCGTGGGCCGGCGCCAGCGTTCATAGTAGAGGCTGAGCATGGCAGTGCCCAGGGTGATGCTGTAACCGATGAACATCGAGAGCAAGACGTGCGAAGCGGTGAAAAAGACCTTGTTCAGGTCCTGGCTTTGACGGTCAGCGCCAGGGCTGAGAAGAAACAGGAGCAGCGGGCCCAGGACGATGTAAATAGCGATCAAGCCCGTAAGCCAGGCGCGTTCGCGCTTCTGCATCTTGTTGTAGAAGAAGAAAACAAGGACGCCAAGCGCAAGAAGGATGATCCCAAATTCAGCAATGCTTCCCTCGATAATCGTGGAATAAAACTGCTTGAAGTAGAGAAAAATATTTGAGGTTGGGTGAATGCGCTCGTATTGACCACGGGTGAAGGCGTGGATGAAACCGGCAACGGTCCGGGGGTAACCCCATTGCATGGGAGGATTGGTCATCCCGGCCAAGGGCATATAGAGGTAAAAGGAGCAGCCGACCAGCCAGGCCAGGCCGCTGAGCAAAGCCTGGAGCCATTCGCGGCCGAGACTGGCCACCTGACGTTGAACGTAGACAAAGGTGCCGATGGCTCCCAGCGTGAACAGGATAAAAAGAATGAACGGGCCGGTTTTTAGAGTTGCGACCATGTCCCCTCTGCGGAATATCGTGACGTAATTTGTTGCGTGAAGGAACAGGATGGCGACGCAGCCGACGCTGGCAAGGAGCGTCAGATCGCGGAGAACCTCCATCCCTTTGATCCTGGTTTTGATGGCCAGCCAGACCCATCCGATCAGGTGGGCGATCCCGATTAAGTGATAGATGAACTGGACAGGCCCGTTGCCTTCCAGCATGGAAATCTTGCTCGACTCAACAGCGCCCAACAAATAGACCATGCTGCTATAGAAGAGAAATTGCCGGCCCAGCCGAGGCTGCGCGACGATAACCGCCACTTCCAAACCCATGGCAATCACGAGCAGGGATTGATGGTTGTTAAAACAAATACCGAACAGGAAGAAAGCCAGATACAGATAGCGGCGCTGATGCGGCGCATGGACCCAGCGCATCAGGCAAGCCAGAACGCCGACGAGCGAGAGCACGCTTAAGGTATAAACCTCGACGATGACTGCCTGGCTCCACATAAACCCGTTAAAGCCCATCAGCATGCCGGCCACGAAACCGGAGACGAGACAAAGAGCGTTCTCCCACTTGCGCTCGAGGTTTTTCAACTCGGCGATGCCTTCAATAAACATGCTGCTGCCGCGCGAAACCATCAGGGCGATAATTCCGCAGGAGAGCGCGCCGGCGAAAGCTGAAGAAAGGCCAACGCGGTAAGCGATGTTGGAGATCGGCACCAGTGCCGTGAAAAGCCAAGAATACAGTGTCCAGACCGGGTAACCGGGAGGGTGAGGGATGCCGGCGTAAAACGAGCCGACAGCCAACTCACCGGAATCTTCCAAAGTGAGATCCGGGGCCAGCGTCATGAGGTAGCCGATAAGGACCAGCACGAAGGTGATGAGCATGGCAATCCAGTCGATTCGCCGGAACAGTGGCGGAACGTGGACGGGGGGAGCGGGATCGGCGGCAACTTTGACCGGGGGAACAGTGGTTCTAGGGTCGACTGGCCTGGCTTCCATGGCAGTGCCTTTGGCGGATGTTTTCTTCGGAGTAATATTGCTCATTCGATTAACGATTACTGAATCATGCTGTTCTTATCCATTACGGGAATGGCGGTTGTCAGGGAATGACTCCCGTTTGTCCAATCAAAAACCGTCGAGGTCATTGGAATTAAATTATGATCACTGTGGTCCATGGATGCGTAGCTGGCCATTTCCGGTTGTGCAATTTGAACCGCCGCTACAAAACCGGTGGTGGATGAATGCACCCATTGAAAAGCAGGCCGGCTGCTTTGGGCGTGGAAAGTAAACAGAGCGGCAAATAGGGCTGTGCCCGGCACTAGCCAGCGCCGGAAGGCTGGAAAATCCATTTCTTCCTCGGCCGCCTTTGCTTCAAACAACTTTGTCCTAATTTTGGCGGAGGGAGGTCGTGGGACCCAGGACTGCAACTTCTGCTCCAATGTGTTCCAATCGCTCATATTCTTCACCTTCCAATAAGGTCTTTAACTTCTGCAGGCCGTAACGGTAACGGCCTGCCACGGTGTTTGGGGAAACTTCCAGGAGACGCCCAATCTCTTCAAAGGTGTGACGATGCCAAATTTTCAGGACGATCACCTCACTCTGCTCGCTCGGGAGCTGAGCCAGCGATCGCATGGCGGCTTTTTCCTGCTGCGACTCGTCGTCGGCGACCTCAAACCAGCGCAAAGATTCCAATTCGCGAGCCATGCGCCGCCACAAGCTGCGGCGGTAATTGAAGGCACGGTTTCGAAAAGTCCGCAGGCTATAATGCCAAGGCTCTTCCGGGGCGTCAGACTTTTCCATCAGGGCGACAAAAGTTTCCTGCAGAACGTCCTCCGCCTCGCTATGGCTGAGACCCAGGGCACGACCATAAAGGATGAACTCGGCCGCTTTGGCCTCGTACAATGACACACACCAATGATAGTCCGAGCTCATTCTCTATTTCATCGAATAGACACCAGGGCGCGCAGGTTTTGTATAAAAAATTTTGCAGCCCATCCTTCTTCTTCGGCAGGACAAGAAAATGGGTTAATAATGCCGTGAATGCAAGTACCTGATTTTCTGCGGGTTCATTGGGTTACTGACGAGCAAAAGCGTTCATTCAGGAAGGTTGGGGGGTAAGGTGCGAGAGGTCGGAATGGGAGAAAATTGGCAAAAACGGGCCAAAGTGGCATGCGGAAACGATTGTGACTTGAACGGTTTGGTCGGAGGGCTGGGACGATTATGATTACGAGTAAGAGTAGGATTAGGAGGGGAGAAGAAAACCAAGCGCGAAAAAGGGCATGGCTTGCGCCATGCCCATGCAAATTTGCTGAATCCCGGAAATTACTCGACCGCCGGAGGAACTGGATCCGTGGGAGGTGTTTCGGACTCCGGAGGAAGCGCAGCAGCTTCGGCTTCTTCCTCTTTTTCCTCGGTAATGACTGGGGCAATGGCCTGGAGGCGATCGCTGTCGTCGAGGTCGATTAGCTTTACTCCGGAAGTGTTGCGGCCGGCTTCACGGATGTCTTTGACGGCAATTCGAACCATTTGGCCCCCGTTTGAAATCAGCATAATTTCGTCTTTTTCTTCCACGGTCAGGGCACCCACGATTTTGCCGGTTTTCTCGTTGGTTTTCATGGTGATGATACCTTTGCCTCCACGAGTTTGGACGCGGTATTCATCGAACCCAGTACGTTTGCCGATGCCGTTTTCACCTGCAACCAGCAAGGTTGAAGTGGGCACCACGACAGAAAGAGCCACAACCCGATCATCTGCTTCGAGCGATATGCCTCGAACCCCTGTGGCCGGGCGGCCCATGCAGCGGACATCTGCCTCGTTGAAACGAATGCTCATGCCCTCGCGAGTGATGAGGACAACATCGTCCTTGCCGTTGGTGAGCTTCACTTCAATGAGGGTGTCGCCTTCGTCAATGCCAATGGCGATGATGCCGCCCTTCCGCACGTTGGCAAAATCGGAGAGAGCCGTTTTCTTAACCGTGCCCTGGCGAGTGACGAAGAAGAGGAATTTCTCCTGCTGCCAGGTGCTTTCCTGGTTGCCGTCGGTCGTCTTGGAGTCAATACGGATCAGAGCGGTCACTTTTTCGTCGGCTTTGAGCTCGAGCAAATTGGCGATGCTGCGGCCCTTGGAGGCGCGGCCCGCATCCGGCACTTCGTGGACCCGTTCCACATACGCGCGACCCATGTTCGTAAAGAACATAAGATAATCGTGCGTGCTGGCCGTAAACAAATACTCGATGAAATCGGCATCATCTCCATCGGGGGTGGACCCTTCGCGAGTGGACATGCCGATAACACCTTTGCCGCCACGACGCTGAGCGCGGTAGGCGCTGACGTTGGTGCGCTTGATCAGGCCCTGATGCGTGAGGGTGATGATGACACCTTCGTTGGCGATCAGGTCCTCAATGGCGATTTCCCCTTCGTCGGGCACCAGTTCGGTCATGCGCGGGCTGGCATACTTTTCCCGGATCTCCTTCAACTCGCCCTTGATGATCTCGAGCACGCGGGATTCCTTGGCCAGAATGTCGAGGAGGTCCTTGATCGTGGAAACAAGTTCGTTGTACTCGCCTTTGACCTTGTCGCGTTCCAAGCCAGTCAACTGATACAGGCGCAGGTCCAGAACGGCGTTGGCCTGGGCTTCGCTAAAACCGTAACGGCCATTCACCAGGCGTGCTTCGCTGCGGATAAGAATGCCCAAAGCTTCAACGGTGTCGCGGGAGAAATCAAAAGCGAGCAGTTTGATCCTGGCTTCTTCGCGGTTGGATGAACTGCGGATAATCCGGATAAATTCGTCGAGGTTGGCCAGGGCAATCAGGTAGCCCTCGAGGATTTCCGCTCGTTCCTCTGCTTTGCGCAAAAGGTAGCGGGTCCGGCGGATGATCACTTCCCGGCGATGCTCGATATAACAGTTGATCAGCTCCTTTAGATTGAGCGTCTTGGGACGGCCATGATCAATGGCAAGAGAATTCACTGCGAAGCTGGTCTCCAGGGCGGTATGCAAATAGAGATTGTTGATCACGACCTTGGGGATCGCGTCGCGTTTGATTTCGATCACGACGCGAGTCTTATCGTCGGATTCATCCCGAACGGCAGTGATGTCCGTAATGACTTTCTCGTTCACGAGTTCGGCGATGCGCTCCACCAAAGCGGCGCGGTTCACGTTGTACGGGATTTCCGTGATAACGATCTGTTCGCGGCCGGTCTTGGTGGCCTCAAGGTTCACGCGGCCACGGCTTCTGATGCCGCCCCGGCCAGTGCGGAAGTAATTGCGAATGCCTTCCAGCCCAAGAACCATACAGCCCGTGGGGAAATCGGGCCCTTTTACGAACTTCATCAGCTCGGGCAGGGTGATGTCGGGATTATCAATTTGGGCGCAGATGCCATCGATAATTTCACCCAGATTATGGGGTGGCATGTTGGTCGCCATGCCGACCGCGATGCCTGTGCCACCGTTAACGAGCAGGTTGGGAAAGGCAGCAGGAAAAACCGTGGGCTCGGTGAGACGTTCGTCGTAGTTTGGGACAAAATCGACGGTGTCTTTATCCATGTCCTGCATCAAGGCGGCGCCCAGATGGGTCATGCGAGCTTCGGTATAACGCATGGCGGCCGGAGGATCATTTTCGACCGACCCGAAATTGCCTTGACCGTCGATCAGCGTTTCACGCATGGCCCACGGCTGGGCCATGTGAACGAGCGTGGGATAAATGACAGCTTCGCCGTGAGGATGGAAATCACCGCTGGTATCGCCGCAAATCTTGGCGCATTTGTAATGCTTGCGGCCCGGATAAAGATTGAGCCGTTGCATGGCGAAGAGAATGCGTCGCTGCGAAGGTTTCAAGCCGTCGCGCGCGTCCGGCAGAGCGCGGGAGATGATGACGGACATGGAGTAGTCGAGGAACGAATTTTTCATTTCGTCCGCGACGTTGATCTTCGCAATCTTCTCCGGGCCGCTTGGTGGAGTGCCGCTTCCGTCCGGTGTTTTATTTAAATCTTTGTTCTCTGAATCAGGCATAACGGGTAAAATTCAGGAAATCAGGCAAAGCCAAACAGCTTGCTACCATGAGTTCCGGTTGAAATTAGATATCCAGGTTTCGAACGTTGAGGGCGTTATCCTCAATGAACTGGCGGCGAGGCTCGACTTCATCGCCCATCAGCTTGGTGAACATTTCCTCGGCTTCGATGGCATCCGTGAGATCCACTTTCAGCAGCTTGCGCTTGGCCGGGTTCATGGTGGTTTCAAAGAGTTCTTTCGGGTTCATTTCACCCAGACCTTTGAAACGCTTGACCTGGATGCCGCGCTTGCCGACTTCCTTCACACCGTGAAGGATTTCCGCGATGGAAAAGAGCGGCTTCACCACGGCCCGCTCGCCTTCGCCTTCCACTAGTTCGAAGAGAGGTTTGTCCTGAGCGGAATAATGTTCCACTTTGAGGCCTTTGCCCGCCAATTTGTTCAGCAGTTCCGAAATTGCATTCGTTTCGTGGAGTTCCACGTGGCGAGCCCGGCGGGTGATGCCATGGGCGCGATTGATGGGGATGATGTCCGTATCCTCACCGGTGCCGAAAAGGCGCAGGTCGGCGTTGGCTTCACCAAATTTGCGCAATTCTTCCTCGGCATGGAAATAATGCACCTTCTCGTCGTTGCCTTCGCGGATTTTCACGAGATGTCGCGGGAGGCCGTCCGCAGTGCGATGCTCCAGGTAATCACCGAACTCGCCGCCATGACGGCGCAACGCCCGGGCGTATTTGTCGAGCGATTCGAGGAGTTCCAGAATCTCAGCAAGCTGGGCCTGGTTCAGTTCGGAGCCGTCGGATAGATTCTTGAGGCGAACTTCTTCCGTGCCGAGCTGGATCAGGATCTTAGTCAAGGCAGCGTCATCTTCAACGTATTCAACGCGTTTCTTGCGGGAGATTTGATAAAGCGGCGGCTGAGCGATGTAGATGAAGCCACCTTTCACCAGTTGTGGCATCTGGCGGTAGAAAAACGTGAGCAGAAGGGTGCGGATGTGCGAGCCGTCCACATCAGCGTCCGTCATGATGATAATCTTGTGATAGCGGAGCTTTTCAAGGTTGAAAGCGCCTTCACCTTCGCCGTCACCGATCCCGGTCCCGACCGCGGTAATCATGGTCCGGATTTCGTTGTTTTGCAGCACCTTGTCGAGCCGCGCTTTTTCGACATTAATCAATTTACCGCGAATGGGGAGGATGGCCTGGAATTTACGATCACGGCCCTGTTTGGCAGAGCCACCGGCCGAGTCACCTTCGACAATGTAAATCTCGGTGTTTTCCGGATTACGATCCGAGCAGTCTGCCAGCTTTCCTGGGAGTCCTCCACCCGTCAGGGCGCTTTTGCGCACGGTTTCACGGGCTTTGCGAGCGGCTTCGCGGGCTCGCGCTGCTACCATGCCCTTCTCAATTACCTTCTTTGCGACAGCCGGGTTGCCATCGAAGAAGTTCATTAAACCATCGTAGGCGATCGAGGCAACAATGCCGTCGATTTCCGTGTTCACAAGCTTGACCTTGGTTTGGGATTCAAACCGAGGATTGGGGAGCTTGACGCTGAGGACGCAGACGAGACCTTCGCGGACGTCATCGCCGGAAAGGGCGGGATCCTTCTCTTTAATCAGGTTGTTCGTCTTGGCGTACTGGTTGACAGCACGGGTCAGAGCCGAGCGGAAACCGGTCAGGTGAGTGCCGCCGTCCGGATTGGGAATGGAGTTGGCAAAACAGAGGATTTGGTCGGCGTAGCTCTCATTGTATTGGAGCACGCAATCCACGATCACCTCGTCCTTGTGACGTGAAAGCGAGATGGGCTTGGGATGAATGACCTGCTTGTTCTTCCCTAACTGAGTGACGAATTCCTCGATCCCGTTTTTGTAGAAGAAGCGCTCGTTTTTATTCTCGAGGCGCTCGTCCGAAAGGGAGATTTCGACACCCGGGTTCAGAAACGCCAGTTCGCGCAGGCGGTTTGCCAGGATTTCAAATTTGAATTCCGTGGTGATGGTGAAAATGGTGGCGTCCGGCTTGAAAGTAATCAGAGTGCCGGATTGCTTGCTTTTGCCGATAATCTCTAATTTTCGCGTGGTAACGCCGCGCTCGAAGGCCATGTGATACACACAGCCATCACGCGATACCTCGACTTTAAACCAATCGGAAAGAGCGTTGACGCATTTGGCCCCGACACCATGCAGACCGCCGGAATATTTGTAAGCGCCCTGGCCGAACTTACCGCCAGCGTGGAGGTTGGTGAGAACCAGTTCAACTGCCGGGACCTTAAACTTAGGATGGATGTCAACGGGGATGCCACGGCCGTCATCACGGACTGAAACGGAGCCATCCACGTGGATAGTGACCTCAATGCGATTGCAATGCCCTGCCAAATGTTCGTCGATTGAATTGTCGAGGACCTCGAAAACGCAATGATGCAAACCCCGCTCGTCAGGGTCGCCGATGTACATTCCAGGGCGTTTTCGAACCGCTTCCAAGCCCTCCAGCTTGTCAATTTTTGAAGCGTCGTACTTATCCGCTGCCACGGTGGTGGTGGGAGCCTGTTGTAGATCCTTCAATTCGGTCTCGTTCGACATAAAAATG
>JAQGOV010000289.1 GCA_028293425.1 Verrucomicrobiales bacterium | reverse complement strand
ACCTATGATGAAACGGGCGAAGTGACGAGCATGCCACCAACGGACTGTGTCATTGCCAATAATGTCGTGCTCTCCAGGCGCGACGATTTGGTGGACCAACGCGTCGTTCCGCCAAACATGCTCTGGGAAGGCAACATCATGTATGGGAATAATCTCGGTATCACAACCAATAATGGAATTCAATGGATCGATCCCAAATTGGGGTTGGCAACAGATGGCTTCTGGCGCCCGGCTACGACCAGCCCAGTCAAAGGAGCGGCGCGCGGCAGCTACAGTTATGTGACTAATGACATCGACGGACAATTAAGACCCGTGCTCAAAGATGCTGGCTGTGACGAGCTCATGGCCATCACAACCGTTTCCAAGCCATTGACCTCGGCGGAAGTAGGGCCGGCGTGGATCTCGGCATCGAGACCCGCCCTTCAAACCGTGAGTGCGACACGCCAACGATTCACCATGAAATGGAATGCAACCGTTGGCGCCACCTACAACATCGAATACTCAGATGCCATGGAAACGTGGAAACCCATCCCTCAACCCGTCTCCGCGACAAACCCCGTCCAAACCTGGACTGATGACGGCGCCCAAACCGGGGGCCTCCCCACAAAAGGGTCGCGCCTTTACCGCCTGCAACAAATGCCATAAATGTTACATGGTCCGGCACTTTCCCCTTCACGGATAGGATTAGCCGGATGTCACCTCCCGAAGCTGATCACAGCCGAATGCCCAACGTGCGCCTTACGGCTCAGGAAACCCAGGATCCTCCCCAAGCTTTCTCTTGTCGTGAAGAACTGGGAGAATGGAAAACCTTTGGTTTCCATGAATCCGTTTCATGGATGGCGTCCGAAGAATGATTGAAATTGCTTCCGAGTTTGGCCATCTTCAGCCCCATGGATACGACGGATTCGTTGGATGAAATATTAAGCTGCCGCTTGGATTTGGGAAAGCGACTGGTGGAGCCGTGCTCGATCGTCATTTTTGGCGCGAGCGGAGATTTGACTGCTCGAAAGTTAATCCCTGCCCTTTATCATCTCTACATTGAGAAGCAGCTTCCGAATCCGATGCGAATTATAGGATTTGCCCGCCGCGAAAAAAGCGATGCGCAGTTTCGGGAGGAGATGAAGGCTGGCGTCGAGCAATACTCACGGACCAAAAAAGTGGATCCAGCTGCGTGGGAAGCTTTTTCAGCCAATCTCACTTATTGCCAAGGAGAATTCTCTGACCCAAAAGCCTACTTAAAGCTCCGCGATCAACTGGCTGGCCAGCAACATGAGGGCCTGCGCAAGAACGTGCTGTTTTACCTTTCCACTTCTCCGAGCCAATTCGGCGAAATTGCGGAGCATTTGGCGAATGCGAAACTCCTGGTCAAAGGTCAAGATGGAAAAAATTGGCAGCGGGTCGTGGTCGAAAAGCCATTCGGACATGATCTCGCCTCGGCCCGCCAACTCAACGCGGAACTGACCCGGTTTGCCTATGAAAAGCAAATTTACCGCATCGATCATTACCTGGGCAAGGAGACAGTCCAGAACATCCTGATGTTCCGTTTCTCAAACGCCATTTTCGAACAGCTTTGGAGCCGCCAGGCCGTGGATCATGTGCAGCTCACGGTCAGCGAGAAGCTCGGTGTGGGTACACGCGGTGGTTACTACGAAGAGGCAGGAGCCCTGCGTGACATGGTCCAAAACCATTTGCTCCAGGTGCTGGCACTCGTCGCCATGGAGCCGCCGGTTTCCCTGGAGGCGGAGGCGATTCGCGATGAAAAGGTGAAGTTGCTCAAGTCTATCCGGCCCTTGCAAGCGACACAGGTCGCTACCCAGGTCGTCCGGGGCCAATACCAAGCTGGCTACGTGGAGGGCCAGGCTCGGCCCGCTTACCGCGAGGAACAAAAGGTGCAGCCCAATTCCAACGTGGAAACTTATGTTGCCGCTCGGTTGATGATCGATAATTGGCGCTGGTCGGGCGTGCCATTCTACTTGCGCACCGGCAAAAACCTGCCCTTCAGCGCGAGCGAGGTAAGGATCCAGTTCAAGCCAACTCCCAATGTCCTCTTCGCGGCACAGTGCGGGCCAAAGCTCGATGCAAACGCCATTACGCTCCGGCTGCAGCCGAACGAGGGGATTTATCTGCGGTTCAACGGCAAGGTTCCAGGCACAAGCGTGCAAGTGCGCCCCGTCCGCATGCACTTCAGCTACGACAGCGAGTTTGGGGCCTATACGCCCGAGGCTTACGAACGGCTCCTCCTGGAAGCCATCGCGGGCGACGCCACCTTGTTTATTCGCCGCGACGAAGTGGAAACAGCCTGGGCAATTGTCGATCCGATTCGCCAGGCATGGGAGAGCCTGCCTCTGACCGAAAGTGAATTTTACCCGGCAGGCTCGTGGGGGCCGCATGCGGCGGATGCCCTGCTCGCTGAACGCGGTCATACCTGGCGTAACCCCCAGCCTTTCCCCACGCCGAAGTGATGTAACCGGTCTGATGAAAAAATACGAACTGATTTCCTGCCCTTCTGACCTCGCCCTGGCACATCAGGCCGCGGCGGAATGGCTGAAGGAACTTCCCATCAGAACTGCCACACTGTACTTGGTTGCTTTGTCCGGCGGACGCATTGCCAAACATTTCTGCGCGGCTATCGCTGAACAAGCGCAAGGAAGAGATCTGACGCATGTGCATTGGTTCTGGGCGGATGAACGTTGTGTGCCGCCGGACCACGCGGACAGCAACTTCCTGCTGGCGCAAAAGCACCTGTTCGAACCCTTAGCCGTTGCTCCAAACCATATTCACCGAATCCGCGGGGAGGAAAACCCCCTCCGGGCCGCGGAACTCGCGGCCCGTGAACTAACAGAGTTGGCCACCCACCAGGACCGGGGCGTCCCAGTGCTGGACATGGTTTTTCTGGGCATGGGTGAGGACGGGCATGTGGCCTCGCTTTTTCCAAATGGGCGACCAGATTCAGGAGCAGTTTACTATCCTGTCGTGGCTTCGAAACCCCCGCCAAACCGAATAACCATCAGTTACACGGCTTTAGCAGTTGCTCGTCAGGCATGGGTGCTCGCTTCAGGGTCGGGCAAGGAGACGGCTTTGAAGCAATCTCTTGACGAAAATGAGCTGACCCCGCTGTCAAAAGTGATTCGCAGCCGCAGCTTCACCAGAATTTTTTCAGATCTTAAAGGAGTTTAACCCCATAAACTTGTTTGCAAGTATCTGGTAATGAATAGTTAACAACGAATAAGGGTTATTCCCCATCAAAACCGTATTGCAATAATTTGAACATCTCGCCCAGCAGGAGTATCTATTCATTAGAAGTTTCGCTGTTCGTTTAGGGTTGGCAGAAAGGTCTTGCTTGTAGTGAGGTTCGAACAGCGAATGGAAAAGTTGGCCTCGCTACCCTTCTGAGCGCCTGAGTGAGGGCGTAAATGACCTTATCACTAAAAGAGCTGGAATTAATTTTCCGGCTCTTTTTACGTACACGTGCGGAATCAATCGACCCCGAACCAGAAGCGGTCGATCTCCAGGGGGAGCTCTGTGCCAACTACTCTTGTGAAGGGAGGTGGGCAAGTGAGTCCGGCTTTTGGCCTTTGGTTGCTGCCACGAACCCTAAAGTCAGGGCGCAAGGTTCGCCATTGGGCATAGCGTAGATAACTACTTTTTCCAGGACACACCCGGGGCGAGGTTGGGAACAGATTTTGACCAAGTCTTCAAGGGTTTGGAATGGAACAGTTTCCTCCTCATAATCCGGCGTATCGGTGCGCATAAACACCGCCTGGCCTACGGCATAGGAGGATTGTTCCATAAGTGCTATGTCACCAATCTACATTTCTTTCCTTTAATTGCAAAAGCTTAAATGGAGCCAAGGCCTAAAATTTAAGGCCGTTTTAACAACGTTCCTAAGCCCGTTATCGAGTTTTGAAAAAGCAAAACCGAAATGCTGTTTCAGAACAGAACAGTGGAGAGCACGCCCGGGCAGCGGGGCTGAAAGCCAGCTTCTGGAGGAGGTTTGCCCACCAAAAACGGGAGCGAAAGGTATCGAAATAGCTTTGCGTGATGGAGCGTTCTGTATCCTGCCAGCAAATGCTCCCTCGGGCAAAATTCTCGAGTGGTTGCAAGGCAATCCCTGCCGATTCAAAAGCGATGGACATGCCGTTGCCGGTAAGCGGTGGGATCATTCGGAAAACGTCACCTGCCCGGCACGCCGTATCCGTCGATTTGGCCAGCGGTCCAAAGGAAAGCCCAGCAACCGTGCAGATAGATTCGGACACCCAATCTCCGTGGCGCAGACGCTCGTGGAGCAATGTGCCAGGCTTGCCCTGAAGCATCTCGGGAATCTCGCGGCTAGGTTTGGGATCGTTTCTTCTACGCCGAAAGAGCCCGCAGACATTGACGAGGTCTCGTTCGAGGGCACAAAGACCGATGTAAGCGTTGTCCGAATAATGCATTTCCAGATCCGCCGCCAATTTCACATTTCGGACATGAGCCTTGAGCCCAAACCAGTGCCATCCGTTGTCTAATGTTTGTGGACTGCGGCCAGTTGCACGGACGTGACCTTCCGTTGGTTGAACAGGTGCCGCAAAACGACTGCCCGTTTTTAATATCCCGCCGAGCCTCTGAAATTCATCCGCCAGGAGTTGGTCGAGGGTGTACCGGGAAATGCAGAGGGCAGTTGTCGGCAATCGATGTTGATAAAATCTGCGGCCGAAGACCATGGCAGCACTCTCCGCCGTCCGCGCTCCAGCTCGAGCCAGTTTTTCTCTCAGCCCGAGTTCTTCCAGCAACTTCACTCCTTGGCCACTGATAAACTCCCCGCAAACACGATGGCGCGGATAGGTTCCCGCTTCCCAGATGAGCACGGGGATTTCTCGCTGGCGTAAGCCGATGCCGAGTGCCAGGCCAGCCAGCCCTCCTCCAATAATCGTTATTTGCCTCGGCTCCGCCATGGTTCACGACCGCTTTTTTGTGGCTGAAAAACGGTGACTGAATAAACCAGCCCTGCGCTCGCAGGTTGTCCAATCTGGTCCGGATGGCCAGAGCGCGGTAAGTTCGCTGCCACGAAAACCGGCGCGCACGCTGATGACAGCATCGTGGCGTGTCACTCCATTACAGCCGATCAACCCAAGCAAGTGGCTCGCAACGAGGGCAAAATCCGCCCGCCTTGGCTCACAAGCCACAAAAGCCTGGCACTGCCTGCTGATTAGGCGAAGCAAGTTCCGCAAATCCTCCTGCTGAAAGTGGTGCAGGAACAAGTTGGTGATAAGAAGCGTGCCTGATACGGGCGACGATTTCTCCAGCCACCCGAAGACATCGACTGCCTCTACTTCAGTTTTGCAGCCCAATTTTTCGAACTCTTTAAGGGTTTCAGGGGAAATCACGGGCTGCCGATCGATCAGAATTATACTCTGCGGCTTGGGTTGAAGGTTTCGGACGAATCGCAAAAGCAAAGTGCCATCCCCTCCCCCAAGATCCACAATCCTGGAAGACCACCGGTTAGCCCCTGTTTCAAACCAGGCTTTCTGAAAGGTCCCAACATGCCCCATTAACCAGTTGATCCGTTGCAAGTCACGGCGGGACGCCCGGGCTTCCCTTTGCGTCGGTGGAAGGTCGTCCAGCAACTCAGGTTGGACCTGCCGGTTGCTCATTGGACCTCCAGCAGCGCACCGTGGCAACTGAATCCGGCCCCGAACGATGAAAGCCACCAATAACCACCCGGCGCGTTGTTCTGGAGGGCACGCTCCATCACGTGGTAAACACAGGGGCTGCTGACGTTGCCCAAATCGCGCAAAACTGTCGCGCTCCAGCGGAGTTCATCTTCATTGAATTTAAACCGGTCCTGCAGAGCCAAGAGAACATCGCGGCCACCCGCGTGCCAGATCCACGCGCGGATTTCCTCGCGCCCCACTTTGGCTTTTGCCAGGACCTGGTCCAAAACCTTTTCCGCGTGCTCCGCCGCCAGGGCAGGCACTGGAGCGGTGAGAATGTTTCGAAGCATTCCGTCCTTCAGCTCAAAACGCAGCAAATCGCGCGCGGAGGTGTTCAATACGGACCCATGTTGCAGCCATTCAATTCGCCGTGCTTGCTCCCCCGCGTTGCGGGAAAGCACTGCGCAGCCGGCAGCATCACCGAACAAACAGGCGCTAATCAGCACCCCAGGATCGTCATCCAGGTACATGGCGGCGCTGCAGACTTCCACGCAGATTGAAAGCACATGTTCGCAGCCTTCGGAACGCAGGAGGGATTCCCCGGCGCGCAGGTTGGGCAGAGCAGCGACACACCCTTGCCCTACCAGGTCCAGGCCAAGCACGTCTGCTCTTAAGCCAAGCCGTTCGCTCACGTAGCTGGTCAGGCCAGGGCACAAGTAACCCGTGCACGTGCTGATAACCAGGCCATCAATCTGGTCTGCCCTCAGTCCGGCATTTCCAAGGGCCCGCTCCCCCGCCTGCGCGGCTAACAATGGAGCATTCTTGGCAAAGCGGGAATGCAGCGCGTCGGGTGTAAGGATGAACGCGTCCGAGAGCGACTCCAGCGAGAGGTGGCGGGCGGCAATGCCGTTGTTCCCGAGCAGAACCTTTTTCAGGATTGCCCGGGACCGGGGAGCTAGTTCAGAAAAGTGTTTTGACTCCTGGAGAGCGTCCCAACAATCCGCTTGTTTATATCGATGCGGAGGAGTGGCAGTCCCTAAACCCGTGATGAACATGCGTGAAGTTTAGCTTACACCCAGGGTCTCGCAAGTAAGTGTATTACGTAGCTGGAAAGAAGGCGAGCGCCTCGGCTATGGCCAGGCGGGTGGCTCCCGCTTCAATCAGGGCCGTGGCCATTTGCGAACTGGGTAGCTTGCCTGCGACCTTTATGCCGAACTTTTCACCCACGGCTGCACGAATCAGCTTAATGTCATCGAGCGTCGGAGCCTCGGCAGACAAAAAGCCTGTGGAAGTCACGATCGATTTGGCTCCAGCTTCAATGGCCATCTC
>JAQGOV010000252.1 GCA_028293425.1 Verrucomicrobiales bacterium | reverse complement strand
AAGACTGAGTTTAGGATGTTGTTGCATCCCACTCTATCTAAACAGAAATCCTAAAAGTACAAGGCAAAAATTGCCTACTAACTCATGAGCTACTTAGAGCTAATATCTTTTTGATGCGTCTGCCCTGAAGGGCAAACTGTATCCTTTGCCCTGCGAAATGGCTTGTAGGACAAACCATGAAACTGCGACCATTTCAGGAGCCTCAAAGAAGCGCTTATCCTTGCTCTTGGTTCAAGCAATCCGGTTCGCTTCCGGGCAATGTGTTATGGCAGATAAATTTCTAGAGATTGCCTTCACCCCATCGGTGCGCAAAGCGCAGGAACATTATTATGGCCGGAGCGGACGCATGCATGCCGGCGCGGAAAATGACCCTCTCACGGAGGATGAAATCGGCTTTATCCAATCTCGCGACAGCTTCTATATGGCGACGGTGAGTGAAACGGGTTGGCCATACGTGCAGCATCGGGGTGGCAAGCCGGGCTTTCTGCGTGTCACGAGTCCAAACTCCCTTGCCTTCGCGGATTACCAAGGGAACCGCCAGATGCTTTCCACCGGCAATCTCGCGGTGGATGATCGGGTCACGCTATTTTTGATGGATTATCCCCAGCGCACACGATTGAAAATCCTTGGGCTCGCGCGGATCGAGGATGCGCGGCAACAGCCTGAACTCATTGAGCAATACTCCACGCCGGATGTGCAGCGCGTAGTTGAGCGGGTGTTTTTTATCTCGGTTATTTCATACGATTGGAATTGTCCCAAATACATCACTCCCCGCTATACCGCCGCTGAAGTGGAGGTGGCGGTGGCGCCCTTGCGGGAGCGGATCGCCGCCCTTGAATCTCAATTGGCCAATCAGAAGTGACCCTGGGTGATTTCTGTTTAGGCTGGCTGAAAATGGGGCCTGCCAATTTTCCTGACAACGCTCAGCCAAAAACCTGTCGATTTGTCCCCGGCCAAAACCTGAGTAGGAGTGGCAGAAAACGACGTCTCGGCCTATGTTCTCGTCAGGATGAGGATAACGCTCACGTGGGTCGATTTCCTTCTCTTGATTACTTACTTTGGATTTGTGATCGGGATCGGGGCGGTGCTGAAACGACGCATGCGGGCAAGCACAGATTTCCTCCTGTCAGGTCGTTCCATTCCAGCGTGGGTGACCGGATTGGCCTTTCTCTCAGCCAACTTGGGGGCGCAGGAGGTGATTGGAATGGCTGCTTCCGGCGCCAAGTATGGGATCATGACGAGCCATTTTTACTGGCTCGGAGCCATTCCGGCCATGGTGTTCCTGGCCATTTTCATGATGCCGTTTTACTACGGTTCCAAAGCCCGGTCCGTTCCTGAGTATTTGAAATTGCGTTTCGACGAGAAGACCCGTGCCTTTAACGCTGGGTCCTTTGCGGTCATGACCATTTTTTCGTCAGGCATCTCCTTACATGCCCTAGCCCGGCTGTTGCAGACGCTCTTGAACTGGGACTACAACCTATGCATTGCGTTCTCTGCTGCGATCGTTCTCGTTTACATCTTCCTCGGAGGCCTCACTTCAGCCATCTACAATGAGGTGCTCCAATTCTTCATGATCGTGCTCGGGTTTGCTCCCCTTGTGTTTCTGGCCCTGAAAGATGTTGGAGGTTGGGCTCAGCTACAGCAAAAGTTAATTCCGGTGGCGACGGGGCAGGGGTTTCCTGCCGGGGCATGGAATGAATCGTGGCGCTACACCGGGAGTCCACTCGAGAACCCGATGGGAGTGAACTGGTTCGGATTGGTTATGGGGCTTGGGTTCGTGTTGTCGTTTGGCTATTGGTGCACGGACTTCCTGGTAATTCAAAGGGCCATGGCAGCAAACTCGATGTCAGCAGCGCGACGGACGCCGTTGATCGCTGCGATACCTAAGATGCTCTTTCCCGCGCTGGTGATCCTTCCGGGGATGATTGCGATCGCGCTGTATTCCACAGGGGACAGATTTTTGCCCTACATCAACAATGATCCGGCCAAGGGCATTGATTATAATATGACTATTCCCATGATGCTGGCCAAATACTTCCCCCCGGGCTTACTTGGGCTCGGGTTTACAGCGCTCATGGCTTCATTCATGAGCGGCATGGCTGGAAATGTGACCGCATTCAACACAGTGTGGACCTACGACATTTACCAGAGCTACGTGGCTCCGCATAAGTCTGATACGCATTATCTGTGGATGGGCCGGTTTGCTACCGTGTTCGGAATCCTGGCCAGCATAGGAACGGCTTACCTGGCATCCACCTTCAACAATATCATGGACATGTTGCAGTTGGTTTTCAGCTTCGTGAACGCACCTTTGTTTGCGACTTTTCTTCTGGGCATGTTCTGGAAGCGTGCTACGGGTCATGGTGCTTTCGTTGGTTTGGCGGGCGGAACGTTAGGTGCCGCAGTGTTTCACGGGTTGTCCCTGGCGGAGAAGGCTGTCCCGGGAGTCAAAGGTGGTTGGATTACCCCACAGTTTCAGTTCCATAGCGAAATGGGGCAGAACTTCTGGATTGCCATTACCGGCTGGTCAGCTTGTTTTTTGCTGACCACCATGATTTCTTTGGTGACAAAACGAACCAAGACCGACGCCCAACTGAATGGCCTTGTTTATTCCTTAACGCCCAAGCCGTTAGAAGACCATGAGCCCTGGTATGAACGACCGGTGGTGCTGGGCTTGCTGGTGCTCGCAGCGGTCTTAATTCTCAACATCCTTTTCTGGTAGCAGGTTATGAACTTTGATTTGCGAATGCCGATTGGTTTGATTTTCACCTTCTATGGACTCGTGCTCGTGCTCTATGGACTCCTCAGCGACCCCACAGTTTACAAGAAATCTCTTGGCTTAAATGTAAATCGGGAATGGGGTTTGTTGCTGTTGGTCTTTGGCCTGTGGATGCTCCTCATGGCCTTGAGGGCGCAGAGGAAAGCTAGTCGCTCCCAGCATCAGCAACCGCAGAATAAGGCACTCTAGAAAATCCTTGTCATGGTACCGGGACCTGCTATGTAGGCTGGAGAAGGAATTAAGACCCCTATCAACTTGCATTATGAAAAGCACCGATGCTCGGTTCGCTTTTTTCCTGGGGTTCATTTGTTTGCTGGTGCGGCCTGGCTTCGCGCAAACGGCTCAATCCGAAGTTGAGTCTATCCGCAAGGAGATGGAACAACTGCGCCGCGATTACGAGAAGCGGCTGGAAATCCTGGACCAAAGACTCAAGAAGCTTGAGCCAGCGCAAACTGCCGCGATCCAAACCAACGTCTTCCCCGCCGGAACCCGCACCAACGGCGTGATGGCGCTAACGAATGCCGCCTCCGCCAACCGGGATGCCACCTTGCCATTTCGCCGGGACACTGAAACGCGCGAGCGGTCCATCTCCCAGCAACGGGACAGAATGATCCGGGAACGGATGGAACACGTCCTGACGGAGTTCGTGGACATCGAGGGCTACTTCCGAGCTGGGTTCGGGCGCGATAACGTCGGGGGACCACAGCCTCCGTTCCAAGCTCCGGGCGCACTGGCCAAGTATCGCCTGGGTAATGAAACCGAGAATTATGGTGAGCTGATTGCCGGCAAGAATTGGTTTCCAACGAATTACTTCGTAGCCCAACCGAACGGTCCCTTGGATACATCCACCAATGGACCAATTGCCAGAACCCAGCTCCGCCTCGCCTTTTTCGACCCCTACGCCAATTACGGTTCCGGCGATACCTTTCAAACCACGTTACCGGAAGTTTGGGCAGAAGTTGGCGACGTTGTGCCGGGACAACCATCGCTGAAGTTTTGGGCGGGAAATCGTTTCTACCGCCGGCATGACATCCATATCATGGACTTTTATTTCCTGAACATGAGCGGCGGGGGAGGCGGGTTCGAGGATCTGCAGGTGCCATTTGGGAAAATGGCGGTCGCCTGGCTGGGCAGCGCTCAACAGAGTAGCATTTTCCGCGATCTGCAGCAGCCGGACACGGTGAACAAAGCGGGATTCAGTAAACAGAACGTCGACCTAAGCCTTTACGACATAACAATGCCGCTCGGCAAGGGCGAGTTCGCCCTGGTGTATGCCAATGAGGGGGGCGGGCGGGATGCCAACGGACGAAGGGCTCCGAATTCAGATGGCGGCGCATTGACGTTCATCCACACACACGAAAAGTTCATTGATGAAAATGGATTTAATAAGTTCTCACTGCAGCTTGGTTTTGGCGCTGCAAAGACATTCACCTCCGGCTTTGAAACGCTTGCCACCGCCGCAGGAAATTTTATCGACGCGGATGACCCGCACTCGTGGCGCTTTCGTGCCACGGAACAGTTCGTGGTGCAGCCATCGGAACACTTCTCGATTGGTCCCGCATTTGTTTATCAATACACCGACTACCGAGATTTCCTTGGCCAGCGTCATTGGCTGAGCAGCGGGGTAAGGCCGATCATCCATTTTACAAAACACTTCAGCCTGGCCTTCGAAGGGGGTGTGGACTACGT
>JAQGOV010000235.1 GCA_028293425.1 Verrucomicrobiales bacterium | reverse complement strand
TCGCGGATTTGATCGCTTCCAACACCTTGGGCGAAGGCGGGTAGGGGTTTTCGTTTGTGTTGAGCTTGATGAGCCCTTTGATCCTGGGCTGTTCGCCTGGAACGTAGGCGTGCAGTTTTCGAACGAGAGGTCGAACCAAAGAGTCGGGTTTGGGCAGATTGGGTTTGCTCATAATTTATTTACCCTTTTTCTCCAGCCGAATCGCAGCAGACCGGCCATGAGCATCCAACCCCTCCACCTCCGCGAACTTCTGCAATGGCTTCAAGGATTTTTTTAGCGAGGCCACATTGTATTCCACCACGCTGGTGCGCCGCTGGAACTGGTCTACTGTTAATCCTGCAAAGGAGGCCCCTGCCCCGCCGGTTGGCAGGGTGTGGCTCGGCCCAGCTACGTAATCGCCCAAAACGGTCGGCGAATATCCGCCGAGGAAAATCGCTCCTGCGGTGACAATTCCCTTTGCCGTTTCCGGCGGCTTTTTGGTCATGACCTCGCAATGCTCTGGAGCCAGTTGATTCACCAACGCCACGCCGTCCTCCAGGCTCTTCACGAGAATCAGCCATCCGTTATTTCGCAGCGCCCGCTCGATGAACTCGCGACGAGACAACTTCGGCAACTGCGCCTTAATTTCCTTTTGCACGGCCGTAATCAGCTTGGCCGACGTCGTTACCAGCCAGACACGTTCGTGACCGGATCCGTGCTCGGCCTGCGCCAGCAAATCGGCCGCTGCGAAACGTGGATCCGCCGAGTCATCCGCGAGCACCAAGATCTCGCTGGGACCCGGGAGCAAATCAATGGCAACATGCCCGAACAGAAGACGCTTGGCTGCTACCACGTAAGCATTGCCAGGTCCAAAAACCTTCTGCACGTGTCGGATGGTCTCAGTGCCATAGGCCATGGCGGCAATTGCCTGTGCCCCGCCCAACCGGTAAATCTCGGTAGCCCCAGCCGTCCGGACGGCATAAAGCAAAGCAGGGTTCACCTCGCCACTTGCATTGCAAGGCGTGCAGACAACAATTTCTGGACATCCTGCCACCCGGGCCAAAACAATAGTCATCAGCGCCGTTGAGACGAGCGGGGCCGTTCCACCCGGAATGTAAATACCGACGCGTTGAAATGGGTCGAACTTCTCTCCAACTGTTGCACCCTGAGCGTTTTTGGCAGACCAGTTTTTGCGCAGGGATTTCCGGCTAAAAAGCTCGATGTTTTTTGAGGAGACTTCGATGGCTTTTTTCAGGTCTTCATCCGCTCTCAATGCACTGTTGAGCAACTCCGCCTTGGTTACCGACAATTGGTCCGGAGCCAGCTTCGCTCCATCGAAACGCTCCGTAAACTCAAGCAATGCGGCATCTCTACGGGTGTGAACTGCCTCCAGAATAGCGCGCGTGCGCTCCTCGATAGTTTTATCAAACAGGCTCGAAGCCGCTGCCAAATCTTTCAGGCGGCCGGCAAAGCCTGGTTCATTGTGCCGAATGACATTCATCTGCGGCGCAGACGCTAGAAGAAGCGGGAACAAAAGTCAAAGAACACCCTTTCAATGAAAAGGATCCCGATTTCTTAGCCGGAAAAGGTATTTTAATAATCGTACAACCCTGAATCCTTTGCGTATCCGCCTGTTCCTCCGCCCTGCCCTTCCGCGCCGAGTTCACCGAACAACTCGCCCATGTCTTCTTCTATTTTTTCGGGGTCTTCGCCGGCTTCGAGCCGCTTGATGGCAATATCAATGTCCTTCGGCAGCGCGCCTGGGGGCATCATGTCCTTCATCTTGCGCATGAAGTGCGCCATGTGCTTTGGGTTGTTTTCGTCCATGTGATCCATGTCGCGCTCCAGCTCGCCCATGGCGCGCTGGATGCGGGGATCATCCATGTCCGGCATTGCTTCACCCGGCCCGGCTTCGGTGTCCCCTTCGTTGCCCTCGGATTTACCGGCCGCCTTGGGGGTGGCGAAATGACTAAGCTGCTTCTCCATTTTGCGGTTACCGCATTTAGGGCAAGCGGGCAGGCGGTCAGGGTTCAGCCGCTTTGAAAGAAAGCTGAAAATGACCCGACATTTTGGACAACCAAATTCGTAAATAGGCATATGCAACCTTTGTTGGCCGAAAGATTAACAGAATCTCCTGGGAAGGAAAAGGGCGCTGTCTACCGCCATGCTGTTTGCCGGGCAGGTTCCCCACAAAAAAGCCCCAGCCATTACGCCGGGGCTGTTTGAAAGGAGTTTAAAATTACTTCATCCGATCGAAGTTTTTCTTCAGGATTTCCCAATCCTTCAAGCCTTTGACCTTGTCCATGTAGGATTTGTTGATTTCGGCTTCCTTGGCATTTTTCGTGGCCTTGTTCACCTTGTAAAAGATGCCGAAGTTCCCCGGGAACGGCTGGTCTGCCAACTTGTAGGCAGCCATTTCATCCGTCACATCATGTTCCGTTGGCACCTGGGTAAACTGACCGCCTTTGCGCGGGTTCGATGCGTCGAACGCGCCTTCGTAAAATTCCACGCACTCGCTCAGGCATTCAATGAAGCTGAAGCCATCGTGGTCCATGGCGGCTTCCATCATTTGCAATACATGGTTTGGATTTGTGTGCGTTGTGCGGGCAACAAAGGTGGCGCCTGCAGAAATCGCCTGCTTCATCGGGTTGATTGGATAATCAACCGCGCCCCAAAGGTCTGTTTTGCTCTTGAAACCGAGCGGCGACGTGGGGGAGGTTTGCTTCTTGGTCAGGCCGTAAACCCAATTATCCATCACCACGTAGGTCAGCTTGATGTTCTTGCGCGCAGTGTGGTTGAAATGGTTTCCACCGATCGAAAACGCGTCCCCATCGCCACCGAACACGAAGACATGGAGGTCCGGACGAGAGAGCGAAATACCACTGGCGAAGGGTAGAGCGCGTCCATGAATATAATGGGCGCCATGCGCCTGGACAAAATACGGAAAACGGCTGGAGCAACCGATGCCAGCCACGGTGGTGATTTTCTCATGCCACAGTTTGCGCTTTTCAATCAATTTGAAATAAAGCGCGAGCACGGAGAAGTCACCGCAGCCGGGGCACCACGTTGGGTGGTCGGCAGCAATTTCTTTCTTGGTCAAGCCTTTGCGTTCTTCGGTCAGCGCAACGGCGGCGGAAGGCACACTGGTAATATTTCCATCGCGTGCTGGAATCTGGGAAACAGGTGAACTCATAACTCTTTAAAAATTATTCGGAATTACATCTTGCGCAGACCGTCGGAAAAATTGCCTTTGGCACGGTCCAGGATGTCCCGAACCTTCCAGGTAAGGCCGTCCGTTTTGTTGATGCCGCGGATCTTCGGGTCGCAGAAACGAGCACGCAACAATGAAGCCAATTGGCCGTAGCCGTAAAGACCTTCGTCATTCATTTCCACCACAAAGACATGGTTGAAAGCGGAGAAAACTTTTTCCAAACCGTTCGGCAGCGGGTTGATGTGGCGAATGTGCAGTGACGAAACGGCGTCCCCGGCGGCACGTGCGCGATTCACGGCTTCGCGGATCGGACCTTCGGTTGAACCCCAGCCGACCAGCAAAACGTTGCCCTCGGGCGGACCGTAGACCTGAGGCGCCGGCAGTTCTGCTCCGAGCGCCTGCAACTTTTTGCGGCGCTTGGCAGTCATTGACATGTGCAACTTTGGCGAGCCGGTGGGATGCCCCATTTCATCGTGCTCCAGGCCTGTCACGACGGGATACTTGCCGCTCATGATTCGCGTCCCGGGCGCCACGTGGTGCGTGATGCCCTGGGGAGCGCTCAAATCGTAGGGCTTGTGGTCCGGGATCGGGTCCAGGTTCGGCGTCAGATCCTGGCAAATTTTTTCCAGGTCGGGTTCAGCGAATGCCTCGATGCGGGTGGCGATGCCCTGGTCTGTCAAAATAATCACGGGCACGCTATACTTGCGGGCGATGTTCACGGCTTCGATCGCCATGTAGAAGCAGTCTTCCACACTCGTGGGAGCTACGACCACACGCGGAGAATCACCATGACCACCAAAGCAGGCGATGCTCAAATCGGATTGTTCGATACTTGTCGGCATGCCGGTGGAGGGCCCGCCACGTTGCACGTCCACAATCACCAGTGGCATCTCGGCCATGATTGCCCAGCCAAGGGCTTCAGTCTTCAGCGAAATTCCAGGACCGCTCGAGCCAGTCACGGCCACCCGGCCGGCATAGCTTGCGCCAATCGCCATCGAGATGGAGGCAATTTCGTCCTCGCATTGAACGAAGGTGCCACCGTATTTCGGCAGTTCGCGGCGAAGCAATTCCATGATGTCAGACCAGGGTGTAATCGGATACCCCGCTCCGAAACGCACGCCAGCCGCGATAAGGCCGTAGCCCAACGCTTCATTACCGTTCATCACCACTTGAGCACGGTCCTTCTTCTCGCTGGCGAGAAACTGGAACACATCAATAATGTTACCGAGCGAGTGGCTATAGCCCGCGTGAAACGCAGCCAGTGCGTTATTGAGAATGCTGGTGTCCTTGCCGGTGAAGCGTTCCGCGATCAGCTTCTCCAGCTTTGGGACATTCAGGTCGAAAGTCTTGGCAAGCAGACCAAGCGCGTAAATGTTCTTGCCTTTGTCCTTTGCGGTTCCACCGATCGCTTCCACGGTCAGACCCGAGATCGGAACCCCCACGTGCCGATATTCCGTTTCCCATTCGGGCTTTGGCGTTACGTGGTCGGAATCGTATAAAACAATTCCGCCTTTTTTCAGGGATGAAACATGGTCTTCGTATGAATGCTGATAAAACGCCAGCAGCACGTCAGCTTCGTCACCTGAGCTCAGGACTTCTCCCGAGCCGATCCGCACTTGGAAAATGGACGGTCCGCCGGAAATGGTTGAAGGAATCGTCATAAAGGTCATGACATCCTGCTCGCTCCGCCCCGCCAAGCGGGCGAGGAAGCCACCGATGGCTTGGATACCGTCCTGTGAATTACCTGCAATACGAATAACTGCTTCGGAAATTTTCGAAAGCTTAGCGTTTCCACCTGGTTGGGCAGGTGTTATCGTCGATTCACTCATTTTAGAAAATTAATGGTTCTGATAGGTCCAAGGCTTTGTTGCTCCACATCGCGCCCACGCCTTAGGATCCATCGTTGTTACAGGACTCCACGTTATCATTGAGCCACCGAGAGTCAAACGTTTATGGCTTTTACAAGTTGTTCAAGGTGAACACCTTGCATAAAAGGCAAGATTTTCCGGCTAGTGAATAGCCGGAAAATAAGATTCGCTAATTCTACGTGCCGTTCGTTTGCCCTTCGCTACTGACAAGGCCCTGTTCCAAGTAAAATTCCAAGCCTCGCGCCACCCCATGGCCCCAAGGTTGATGGCTAATGTAGCCATTTTGCCTTTTTACCTGCTCTTTAACCAGCGGGACGGCGTTGTCCGGAGCCACCAAACATCTCGCAAAATTCACGTTAAGCATGGGTAAATCGTTCAGATGATCCCCGGCTGCCAACGTATGCTCTTTAGAAATACCGAGTTGCCGTCCAATCTCGGCCAGGGCCGTGCCCTTGTTATAAGCCACATGGCTGAACCGGGCATAAATGTCGTTCCTGACCACAGCCAGATTAGGAACCTGCGTGCAATATGTTTCTAAATAAGCCTGAATAGCATCCGCATCCCCATTGTTCTGGGCGATAAGGCAGAAAGGCGAATAGGGGTCTTCATAAATGGTGGCGGCAAAGCGCTGGTTGACCCAGTCCACGATTTGCGGCATATCCGGTAAGACACGGGCGAATAGTTCCTTATGGGCGTCCGCGCATTCCCGGTTCCAAATTTCGGAACCAACGTATTGAGACCCTTCGTGGATGTAGATTTCACGTTCCACTACCACCAGATAATCAGGCCGGATGGTGAGACGCGCGCGAGCGATTCCTTCCATGACACCGGTTAAGTCGCGACCTGTGTTGATGGCCCATTTGGCTCCCTGTCGTTGCAAATCCCCGATCAATTCCTGCAGATCATGCGGAACAGGAGGCGTTTCGAAATCCGCATGGAGCGTTCCATCGAAATCCGTTGAAATCAGCTTAATTGGCAAACTCATCGATTAAGGACAAGATTACTCGAAGGAAGAGAAGGTGGGGAGCAAAGATTCGTCGGGCTCATCGAAGCAATTGTTACAAATGCGCCCGAACCTTTCTCTAGGCGTTAGCTTGCGCCAAAGACTGAAACGTGTAATACCCTCATTATGCCGACGGCTCAGGAACAATATGATGACGCCATGTTCGATTTCTCCACCGGAGAATACGACTTGGCCATTGCTAAGCTGCAGGCCATTTTAGCGGAGGACGCTGCTGATTTTGATGCTCAACTTTCCCTTGGAATGGCCTATTATCGAAAAGGCGACTTTGCCAGAGCGATCGAGGAAGGTCACAAAGCCGAAAAGCTCCGGCCTAAAGAACAGCTCGTCCATACGAACCTCTCGCTTTTTTACATGAAAGCCGGAAACAAACAAACAGCCGAACACCACGGTTTACAGGCCAGGATCGCCGGTTGGAGAGACAACATGGCTCCTCCCACCGCAGCTAATGTCGGCGACCCCGAGTTACAAATCGGCAAACCGCCGCCTCCACCACTTAAAGTCCCGGACATGCCCTGGAAGAAGAAATCTCCGGTTGCCCCTTCGGCGCCGCCGGCCGAGGACAAAAAACATGAGTGAATTTGTTTCGGTTGCCGAAGTTGCCAGTCTCCTGCCCGGCCAGGGCCGCACTGTGAACTATCGGGGCAAAGAATACGCCCTCTATAATGTGGATGGGATATTCCATGCCATGGATGATGCTTGCTCCCATAAAGGCGGTCCCCTGGGCGCGGGCTGCCTAGATGGTGAAAAGGTTTACTGCCCGCTCCACGGTTGGGCCTTTGATATTAAGACGGGGATTTGCGAAGCACGTCCTGACCTGCCTGTTCGGACCTATGAAACCCGTGTTGAAGGGGACCATGTGCAAATCAAAATCGAATTAAGCTAAACGAGAAAAGAACCTACCTATGAAAAGTGCATATGAACTCGCAATGGAACGCCTGAACAAAACCGCTCCCATGGCCAAGGTTTCCGATGGGCAAAAGAAGGAAATTGCTGAACTTGATTCCAAATACGGCGCCAAAATTGCCGAACGAGAGATTTTCCTGAAAGGGGAAATCGCCAGCGCGGCAGCCAAAGGCGACTTTGAAGGCTACGAGCAACTGGAAAAACAATTGTCCAGCGAACGCAGGAAATTGCAGACTGAACTAGAGGATAAAAAGGAAGAGGTCCGCCAGCGCAAAAAATAGCACCAAAACAGCGCGCATGAATTCCAAACCGCATAAAAGCTCAGGATGCAGGTGTGAGGGTGGTTTCCTGGTGTCACAATTTGAACGTATTGCCCCTTCTGCTCGTGTCACCAGTACTGGTGACTAGGCAAAAATCAGGAAACTGCTATTCTGGTGACGTGTTAAGGGTGCATTTGTTCTCAAATGTATCTGTGTGTGAAAAGGCCGGATGAGTGTCCGGCCCTTCTCTTGTACTGAATGCATATCCGATCCAAGACCGTCCCCGAAATTATTGTCCAAACACAACTCGACGCCTATAATGCCAAAGACGTGGACGCATTGATTGCCACCTACGCCGAGGACGCCCAGCAATTCGAGCATCCTTCCACCCTCCTGGCTTCCGGTTCCGCCCAACTACGCGAACGCTTCCTGGCCCGGTTCCAGGAACCCAATCTCCATGCCCTGCTTCTGAACCGCACGGTTATGGGCAATACCGTTATCGACCACGAAAAAATCACGCGCACTTTTCCTGAAGGCCCTGGCTGTATTGAAATCATTGCTCTCTACGAAGTGCAGAAGGCCCGGATCGCTAAAGCCTGGTTTATCTTTGGTCCGAAACACCTGGACTCAGATCCTTCAACCCCAACCAGGTGAGCCGGAGCGTGACCAGGTGCGGTCACTGTGTTCAGTTGGACAATCAAGGGTTGACTTGCTCCTCAATTCATACAATCGTTTGAAACGAACGTATGAGCCGATTCAAAGATACCCGATCCCACATTCTGGATGTGGCGGAAGAATTGTTTAGCGAGCAGGGTTGCGATCGCGTTTCCGTTCGGGACATCACGAAGCAGGCGCGGGTGAACCTGGCCGCCATTAATTACCATTTCGGCAGCAAGGAAGATTTAATCGCAGCCGTTTTCGAACGGCGCGTCGTTCCTGTAAACGAAGCCAGGATTGCGGCCTTGGACGCGGTCGAACGGTCCGCCAAAAAAAAGAGCCCGAAGCTTGAGGATATTCTTGAAGCGTTTATTCGTCCTACCATCCAGTGTTCATTCGCCACAGCCAAAGGCGAGAAAGCATTTTCTAAACTCTTCGGCCGTTGCCTGTCGGAGGCCAGCCCGGAAATCGAGTCGCTCCTAAAACGCCAATTCGAACCCCTGGTGGAGCGTTTGGATGCCGCCCTCATGAAAGCGCTCCCGCATTTATCCCGCTCAGAAATTTTTTGGTGTATGAAATTTACTTTTGGCGCTCTCCATCACTGGCTTTTGACCAAGGACAGATTCCTTCCAGGCTGGCTGGAAGAAGTGGATGGTGAAGCGCAGATCCAAAAACTTATTTCCTTCGCGGCGGCCGGATTTCGGGCTGCCTGACCCTTTTAAAACGTATATGAAAGTCAATTGTCCAAGGACGCTTTTTAGCATCGTCACCCTGTCACTCGCCACTTTATTGAATGGGTGTGCCAAAAAGGAAGCAGCGCCGGCTGCACGCCCACCTGCTGAGGTTTCCTTCATAGCCGTTGCTTCCGAGCGTGTGGACCATACAACCGAACTCCCCGGCCGAATCAACCCCATGCGCGAAGCGCAGGTGCGGGCGCGCGCCACGGGCATTCTGCTGAAGCGCTTGTTCGATGAAGGCTCGAACGTCAAGGAGGGCCAGGTGCTCTTCGAGATCGACCCGGTTCCGTTGCAGGCCAGCCTGAGCAGCGCAAAAGCTTCGCTGGCAAAGGCGGAGGCCGCCTTGAAAGAATCCAAGGCCAGAGTGGCTCGATACGAGGAACTGGTCAAAATCAACGCCATCAGCAAACAGGTTTACGACGAGGCAGTGGCGACGCTTGGGCAAAACGAGGCTGATGTGCTCGCGACAAAGGCTGCCCTGCAAACCGCGAGTTTAAACCTCGGTTACGCGCAAGTCACCGCGCCAATTTCCGGCCGCATCGGAAAAGCCTTAGTCACCGAAGGCGCGCTGGTTAGCGCCACCGAAGCAACCCAACTGGCGGTGATACGCCAAATGGATCCAGTTTATTTCGATTTCACCCAGTCGAGCACGGAAGTGCTGCGGCTCAAGCGCGCTCTGCAGAGTGGTTCACTTCAGAGTGCTGGTCCCGGTCAGGCGAAGGTCACTTTGATTCTCGAAGATCAAACGACCTATGCTCATCCTGGCAAGCTCCTGTTTTCGGATATCGCGGTTGATCCCACCACCGGGATGATCACCCTGCGGGCGGAAGTTCCTAATCCAGAGAACATCCTCATGCCCGGCATGTTTGCGCGCGCCCAAATCGTCGAAGGCGTTAACACCAATGCGATCACCATTCCTCAGCGGACAATTGCCCGAGGTGCAGCGGGCGCGTCCACAGTGCTTGTGGTGAATGACCAGGACAAAGTCGAACTGCGGAATATTGAAATTGAGCGGACGGTTGGAACCAGCGTCATTATTTCCAAAGGATTAAAGGCTGGGGAACGGATTATTGTGGAAGGCTCGCAAAAAGCCCCACCCGGCTCAACAGTTAAACCGATTCCATTTGCTGCGCCTGCTCCGGCTAATTCAGCGGTCCAGGCCAGCGCGAAATAAGGAAGTATCATGGCACGTTTTTTTATTGATCGGCCTGTTTTCGCCTGGGTTGTTTCCATTCTCATCATGGTGCTGGGAGGATTGGCCATCACCAAGTTGCCCGTCGCGCAGTATCCGAATGTCGCGCCACCCTCCATTTCGGTGACAGCGAATTATGCCGGGGCTTCCGCGGAAACGTTGCAGGAAACGGTGACTTCCGTGATCGAGCAACAGCTCAACGGTATTGATAACCTGCTTTACATGTCCTCGAGCAGTGATGCCGCGGGGCTGGCCACGGTTACGTTGTATTTCCTTCCTGGGACGAATCCCGATGTCGCCCAGGTCCAGGTGCAAAACAAAGTCCAGCTTGCCACGCCGAGCTTGCCGCAAACAGTGCAGCAACAGGGGGTGGTTGTTGCCAAGGCCACTCGCAATTTCATGATGTTTTTCACGCTGTCCACCACGGACGACAGCCTGGATGAAATCGAGTTGGGCAATTATATCGCGTCCAGCGTGCTGGATCCGATCCGGCGCGTTTCGGGCGTTGGCGAAGCCAACATGTTCGGCTCCCAATACGCCATGCGGATTTGGATGAATCCGGACAAGTTGAACAGCTTCGGGCTTACGGCCGCGGATGTGAACACGGCCATCGAAAACCAGAACAAGCAGGTACCGGTCGGTCAAATCGGGGCCATTCCTTCGATTAAAGGCCAGCAATTAAACGTCATCATGCAGGGGCGAACGACCCTCCGCACGGTG
>JAQGOV010000229.1 GCA_028293425.1 Verrucomicrobiales bacterium | reverse complement strand
CGACAACGAATTGAACGATCATCATTTCCACTACGGCTACTTCATCAAGGCTGCCGCGGAAATGGCGCGTCTGGATCCGGCGTGGGCGCAGCGTTGGAAAGGAATGGTGAATTTGCTCATCCGCGATATTGCCAGCCCAGACCGGAATGATCGGCTGTTCCCTTTTATGCGGGCCATGGATCCTTACGCAGGGCATTCCTGGGCGAGTGGCCACGCGCGCTTCGCCGATGGAAACAACAATGAATCCTCCTCCGAAGCGATGAATGCCTGGTGTGGCATCATCCTGTGGGGCGAAGCCACCGGCGACCAAGCCGTGCGCGATCTGGGGATTTGGCTCTTCACCACGGAGATGAACGCGATCAACGAATATTGGTTCGATGCGCAAAAGCGGAACTTTCCGGCTTCTTATCCGGCATCGGTGGTGACGATGGTGTGGGGAGGCAAAGGGGCGAACGGCACCTGGTTTTCAGGAAATCCCGAAATGGTGCATGGGATCAACTTTCTTCCGATGCACGGCGGGTCACTTTATTTGGGGCTTTTCCCTGATTACGTGGAACGCAATTACAAGGCGCTGGTCGAAGAAAATAAAGGGACCGAATGGGATGCCTGGGCGGACGTGATTTATATGTATCGAGCGCTTTCGGATCCAGACGACGCGATCCGGCAATTTGAGGAGCACAGCAAGTACCCCGCGGAGTCAGGCAATACGAGGCTCAACACGATGCATTGGATTTACAACCTAAAGCAACTGGGGCAGGTGGATCGTGCGATTACTGCCGATGTTCCGCTTTACGCGGTTTTCCGGCAAGGCATGCAGCGGACGTATGCCGTTTATTCCTTCAATGCAATCATAAGGGAGATCCGGTTTTCCGACGGTTTCACGCTGAAGACGGACACCAAGGGGTTTGCAACCGGCCGGAGAGAGGTTAAGGAGTAGGTGTGGGGATAAAAGCTCCTGCTTCTTGAAGCTCTTCGGAAGAAAGCAAACTGGCCTTTTTGACTAGCCGGCAGAACTCTTTTTTCGTTACCTCATGATGCGGACCTTGCTTTGTTTGCAGGTCCTTTATGATTTTATAACCGACCATCAACCGCTCCAGGTGGACCACCCGGATATACTCGTCATTCAGCTTCCAAATCTGCCCCTGTTGCAATTTCATCAAGGAACGTTACATCCTGCGGGGTTGCGGTGCCAGCAATAGTGCTCAGGTATACCGAGCTGGATTCAGCAGGCCGATGTCCAGTCCGGGCTTTTCATCAGATAAAATTTGTGCCATGAGCTTGCCCGTGATCGGCCCGAGACTCAGCCCCATCATGGAATGCCCGGTGGCGGCTGATAGATTTCGGTATTTCGGAAATCGGCCAAGGTAGGGCAGTCCGTCGGGCGAGCACGGTCGGAAACCGCTCCAGGCGGGCAGGTTGTCGAAATCCTCCACGCTCAATTCGGGGAAATATTTGGGCGCGCATTTGATGATGCCCCGGACTCGGACGGGGTTGATCGAATCATCCATGCCGGCCATTTCCATCGTGCCACCGAAGCGCAGGGTCGAGCCCATCGGTGTCACGGCCACGCGGGCTTCTGTCAGAATGGAACAGATGGCCGGAAGCTTCCTGGGTTTTTGCAAGGTTACGCTGTAACCTTTGCCGGGTTGCATGGGGAGTTTCACGTCCAGGCCGCGGACCACTTCGGATGACCAGGAGCCGCCAGCGATCACGTACTCGTCGGCTTGGATCGGGCCGTGACTTGTTTCCACGGCTTCGATGCCCTCAGGGTTTTTCCGCCAGCCAGTCACAGCCGTGTTCCAGCAGAATTGGCCGCCCGCGTTCTCCACCAAACGCGTGAGCCCGGCAGTGAAGAGATGCGGGCTGAGATGGCAATCCTTCGGGAAGTAAACGGAGCCCACGATGTCCATTTTGATTCCAGGATCCAGTTTGGCAGTTTGCTCGGGGGAGAGCACCTCCGCGGGAATACCGAGCGCGTTGGCCGTTTGGGCGGTTTTACTTTCCTCGTGCAAGGCATGCTCAGTTTTGCAGAGCATGAGCAAGCCTTTCTTCACTAAACCGAAGTCGTTGCCGGGAATTTCCGAAAGTTCCTCAAAGCATTGGCGGCTGGCGAGGCTCAGGTCTCGGAGGAGGGGGGCTGAACGTTTGACGTGCTCGGCGTTCGATGCCTGGTAGAACTTCCAGGCCCAGGAAAGCAGGTCGGCGCTGAGACGCGGCTTGATGTAGAAGGGGCTCTCGGGGCTCCACATCATGCGGAGCCCAAGGGAGACCATGCCGGGCGCGGCGAGCGGAACGAAATGGCTTGGGACGATCATGCCCGCGTTGCCCTGGCAGCAGCAATTGTGGCTGGGAGCGCCGCGCTCCACAATTGTGACGCGATGCCCTTTCTGGAGGCAGTAGTAAGCCGTGGAGAGACCGATCACGCCACCGCCGACGATCAGGATCGATTTGGTCATGAGCGGATTCCCCAGCAAAAGGGGTCGGCGGGGTTGAAGAGCAAGGTCGCTTCAGAATTCACGAAAGCGGCGCCCTTGATAGTGGGGATAATGTTTCCGTTCACTTCGAGAACGGTCCCTTCGAAAACGCTCCCCACAATGCTCTCCTGGCGCCAGATTTGTCCGGGTTTCAATTTCCCGTCCGCATGGAGACACGCGAGCTTCGCGCTGGTTCCAGTTCCGCAAGGCGAACGATCATACGCTTTGCCGGGGCAGAGCACAAAATTTCGCGAGTCAGCGAGGCTTGAGGAAGGGGGGCCGAAGAGCTCCACGTGGTCGACTTCAGGATAACCCTGCTCATTAACCGCCTGGCGAATCCTCCATGACAGATCCGTCAGCGCTTCCACGTTGGAGAACTCGAGCCGCTGACCGTGGTTCTCCACCAGGAAGAACCAATTGCCGCCCCAGGCCAGATCCCCGCTCACTGGGCCTACGCCGGGCACTTTCACCGTGACGCCCTTGGCCTTACGGTAGCTGGGCACGTTTCGCACGGAAACGCTTCCATCCCCATGCAACGTTGCTGTCACCACGCCCACGGGCGTTTCGATGCGGTGGTCGCCAGCTTGAATGCGGCCCAAGTGCGCGAGGGTGACGATCAAACCAATGGTGCCGTGGCCGCACATCCCAAGATAGCCGACATTGTTGAAGAAGATTACGCCGGCCACGCAGGTGGAGTCCGCCGGTGGAACGATGAGCGCACCCACGATGACATCGGACCCGCGCGGTTCGTTTACAACTGCGGAGCGAAAGGTATCGTGCTTCGTCTTGAAGACTTGAAGCTGATCGGCAGCGGTGCCGGCTCCGAGGTCGGGGCCACCGCTGATCACTACGCGCGTCGGCTCGCCCCCGGTATGGGAATCAATAATTTGAACTCTCACTTCTTCCTCTTGGTAGGTAATTTGGGACGCCGCTTAATGCCATCACGAATGATGCCGAGGACGCGCTTGCGTTCGTCGCCAGTCAAAGGAAGGCGTGGGGCGCGGACCCATTCGGATCCCAAGCCACATTCCTGCACGGCGAGTTTGATATACTGGACGAACTTCACGTGGGTGTCCAAATGGAGCAGAGGAGTGAACCATCGGTAAAGCTCCAATGCTTCCTCCCATTTGCCGGCGCGGGTCAGCTCCCATAAAAATTGATTCTCTCGCGGGAACGCGATGCCTGTTCCAGCGACCCAGCCATCAATCCCCAGGATGGCGCTTTCGAGAACCAGATCGTCCACACCAGTAAAAATGGCATAACGGTCGCCGACGGTGTTGCGCAGGTCGGTAATGCGCCGGGTGTTTCCGGAGCTTTCCTTGAGCGCCACAAAATTTCTGACGTCTGCAAGTTCCGCGAACATCTCCGGCGTGATGTCATTCGCGTAGCTGACCGGGTTGTTATAAATCATGATCGGCAAGCTGGTTGCCTTGGCTACGGCGCGGAAGTGTACCAATGTTTCACGCGGGTCGCCTTTGTAGATCATGGCGGGCATCAGCATGAATCCGTCCGCGCCGAGCTTCTCGCAATCCCGCAC
>JAQGOV010000225.1 GCA_028293425.1 Verrucomicrobiales bacterium | reverse complement strand
TGGTCGTTTGCACAATTTTCGCGCCATCCGAAAAATCCAGAGCTGCGATCGCGCCCGCGGGCGGAGCAGCGGGAGGGGGCGCGGCGGTGGTTGCGGGCGGCGGCGCTGTGGCCACCCTCGCAGGCGGCGGAATAACCGCCTTGGGCGCCTCCGTTTTGGCAACCTCCTTCGGGGGCTCCACCTTTGGCTCAGGCGGCTTTTCCTTGGGCTTCTCAGGCGGTTTTTCCTTGGGCGCCATGGTCACCGCAATCTTCTTGAGTTGTTTGCCGAGCATGCCTTCGCGAGCGGCCACGAAAAAGAGCAATGCGATGATCGCCCCGTGGAAGATCAGTGAAATGGTGGCATTGATCTTTGTCGAATTCTTTTTCCGGCGTGGTTTCTGTTCCATACAGTCTCCTTATTTCTTCTTTGCATCTCGGGCTTCGGTGGCCAAATCCACTTTGGCCACATTGGCCTGTTGTAAAACGTCCAGGACGTTGACGATTTTCTGATACTTGGTTTTGCTATCCCCGCGGACAATAACGCTCAGGTCGGGGTCATCCATGCGTAATTGCACCAGTTCCGTGTGCAGTTCCTCGGTAGTCACTTCTATTTTGTACAGGAACATATTCCCGTTGCTTTCGACAGTCACGTAATTCGCTTTGCGGGGTGGATCCTTTTCGTGCTTCGAAGCTGAGGGCAGCGCTATATCCAAATCATTCACGACCGGTGTCGTCGTGATGATGAAGATGACGAGCAGCACAAAAGCCAGATCCAGCAGCGGAGTAATATTTAACTCCGTGAGCGAGTGGTGGCCGGATTTCGAGCACTTTTTCATACCAGCACTTAGACTTAGGCCTTGAACGGACTTGGTTCGAACGAGGGTTCCCGCATGACCGACTTCATGGCCTCAGTGATTTCCTCGGACAATGGGCGGTTATCCACGTATTTGTGCTCAATGCTGGTGGCCAACTCGGACCCATAGGCATCCAGCTCCTGCGTGATAGCCCGGATAGTGGTAACCATGAAATTGTATGCGAACATGGCTGGAATAGCGACGAGCAGCCCAATGACAGTGGCGATCAAAGCACCGGCCACACCAGGCGCCATCGTAGTGAGGCTGGCGGAGTTAGCGCGCGCGATGCCCGCAAAGGTTTCCATCACTCCCCAGACGGTTCCAAGCAGCCCGATGAACGGGCCACCGGACACGGCAGTCGACAGCACGATCATTCCCTTTTCCAGCGACAGGGCTTCCGCGCTGGCGGCGCTTTCCAGGGCGACGCGCACGGACTCGAAGGACGTTTTGCTGATTTTCGTATCTATGGAGCGGGCGAGCACGTCGGTTTCGCCGCCTTTCACTCCGTCAAATCCCGCGACGCTTTCCACGCGATTCCTGCTCTTCACCTTTACCGGATTGTTCTTCAATTGGTAAGTCACCTCCTCGGCCGCGGCGTAATAGAGCTCGAAGGCAGGCGAGCCATCAAATTCCGGCCCTTTGCGGTGTATTTCCATGGGATCGCGCGTGGCCTTGTAAGAAACCATGAACTTTTTGGTCATCTTCCGGGCGCGATAAAGCTGCCGGAACTTCGTGATGATGACGGTCCAGCTAAAGAGCGAAAGCACTGCCAAACAGCAGATGGTAATCTTTCCTTCAGTGGTCGCTTTTTCAAAAGCGAACTGCAGCGCGCCGTTGGCGAGGATCGGTTGTAACATGCTAATAGGTTCCATAAAAGTTGCGTTAATTTTTGTTCGGTAAAATAACAGTGACTCGGCCGGTGGTTTTCGAGAGAACCGGCGCGCTGGCCGCTGCGCGCTTTTTCTTATTCTCCTCCTCGTCGTCCTCGGCGGGCTTCGCTGCCACAGTCTTGGTGGCATCCTGGGTTGTTTGCTGGGTCGCGGGAGCAGAGACGTTGCTGAAAGCACCGACCTTTGCGCCCGAATCCGCGCTGACGCTCCCGCTTCCGACAACAAGCGCCCCACCGACGTCCGCACCGGAGACGCTCACATTTCCACCACCAACGACCGTGCCGGAGACAGACCCGCCCGCGCTGACGCTCACCGCACCGCCGCCGATGGCGGTGCCCGTGAAATCCTTGCCGCTGTCGACTTTAATGTCCAAGCGAGCCACGATGATGCCATCGATGCTTCCTTTTGCGGCGAGGGAAACACTTCCACCCAGGATCCCGGATTGGTTGGCCCTGATATCGCCGCCGGAATCGAGGGCCACTTTGGCCCCGCTCTGATCGACGTTGTTGAAAGCCAGTTGTAGAATTCCCCCCGAGCTGGCCAGGATGTCGCCCTTGTCGGTCTTAACCGAAATATTGCCAACCAATGCGCTACCACCCGGGCGTGTCAGGGCCACGATTCCGCTCCCGAAAAACCGTTCCGTTGTATCCGCGAACTGACCGGTTGCCGAATCATACTCACGGCTCGGCACACCGAAGAAGCCCCGTGCGCCGGTGCCCGCATCAATGTTGCCTTCATGCGAGACCACGCTGATGTCGCCTCCATTATAGGTGGCAATCCGGGAGCCCTTGAGGAGGATGTCGCCCTTGGCTTCAACTGTCACATTCCCGCCATTCCCCGTGTAGATGCCCTTGGGCGTATCAGCGCTCGAAAACCGTTCCTGGGAACCGACGTCCAGCCTGCCTTGCGCCTTGATGCCGATGTTGCCTCCATTGAAGGAGGCGATTTGCGAGGAGGTAATCCTGAGGTCGCGCGTGAGCTCGATTGAAATATCCGCTCCGCGGCTGGAGATTGGTCCGAGAGCGTCATTCCGTTGCGGGCCAATGGAGCGGATGCCTTGGGTGATACCGAGATCCAGGTCGCGAGCCGCCATCTGCAAGGCGCCAGGCCCGCCAATTTGGATTCCGTTCTTAGCCAGGGGCGAATTCGGAATGTCCAAGCTCATTTGATATAAGCTTTGGAGTGCGGCAGCATCCGCGGTGAGCGTTGCCGGATAGAGAATTGGATTCCCATCAGCATCCCGCTTTAAGTTCCCAAACTGATCCACCGCGTAAACCATCGGGTGCAGCAAAATGTCACGCTCATAAGCCTGCATCACACCGCTGAACCCAAGTTTATGAGTCAGTGGATCCCAGGTCAGCTTGGCGGCCAGGTCGGGATAGGCCGTGCGCAGAGGGAAGGCTGGATTGAAGATGGAATCAAAACTTCCTCCGTCGGCCAGAGTGACAACCGTGCGATCACTGCGGTTCAGGAAATCTCCCGCGATATTAAGATGAGTCACATCGCCAGGATGGAGGTGCTGGCCATCGTAGGAGAAATTCCTGGCATCCCCAGCCACCGAGATGTCCGCCTGTTTGGGGATCCGAATGAAAAGGTTCTCGATACTTCCAGAAACGTCGATTTTAGCCGGCACCATGTCGTTGATGTGCACCGGAGTGGACGCGTGACCATCGGCGAGCGTTAAATCGGACAGGTTGGATGGAGGCAAGGACTTATCCGCATAGGTCTTTAGAGCACTATCGGACATGATCATCTGGTAAAACACACCATCCTTGCTTCGGAGTGAACCGCCGTCGGTGGTCTTGATATCCAGCTGGCCCGAAGGGGCAGGATAGAGCACCACGTCATTGCCAAGCGTGACCCCGCCTGCTCCGGCGCGAATCTTTAAATTCGGAGGATACACCGGCACCATGTCGGTGTTGTCGGGTCGGCGCTCCAATCCGGCACCGAGCAATTCGACGCCGTGCGTTGCGTTCAACGTGACGGCCGCCTGGGCGTCATAGTCAAAACGGAAAGGGATGCCGCCAATCTTGTTCGCGTTGAGTGTTCCGTTAGGATTAAACACTTCGCGCAGCTTGATATCGATCGCCTGGGCCACGTTCCATGAGCCCTTGACCAGGCCCAAGGTAACGGGAGAGCTATCGCTGCCCACATTATTCCCAGCCTGAATGGTTCCGACGCCATTCTTGATGTAAAACCTGCCTTTGAGGTCCCTACCGGAGGTGAGTTGCACGTTTCCACCTCCGTAGGCCCCGGACATCGGCGTGAAGCTCAGGATGTCCCGCCCTGCCTGGATGTTAACATCCCCTCCGAAGGCGGTGGCGATGCCACCCAGCTTGAGCGAGCCGTCGGGGTTACGCCCGATCGTGGTGCCGGTTCGCGGTGCGTATTGCAATGAATCCAGGCTCGTCCCGGCATCGACATCGCCGCTGACGGCAGTGACGTTGATGCTGCCTCCGGCGGAAGTTCGAACAGCACCGCTGCCGAGTTGAATCTCATTCTTCGCAAAAAGCGAGATGCTCCCATCCGAGGTTTCGATCGTGCCATCTCCATTCAGGCCTTTGCCGCCGTTGAGATAAATGCTGCCGGCAGGATCGCCAGCCAGGAGCGGCACCGTAAAATCAGTGCCTGCCGAGAGCCTGACCGACCAGCCGCCGCTGGAAGTAATCCGGGCCCCACTGCCAAACAGAATATTGCGGCCGGCTTCCAGGGTGAGCAGGCTTCCAGAGTCACCCACTCCAGTGCTGCTGTTTAGATTCCAGACGGTGTTTGGTTCAAGGCTGATGTCTCGTGTGGCTTGGAGGGTAATCTGAGCAAACGAGGCGAAAGCCGAGATGACGTTCAGCTTCAGAGTGAAAGGGGCGTCTCCTGCTCCGGCCGTGCCGGAAGCTCCGACCGTGCTGCTGCCGGCTGAAGAGCTCAGGATAATATCCGTGGGATCTATCGCCACTTGGCCTCGGCTGAATCCAGCCTGGGCGGAGCCGTCAAATGACGATTGCAGGCTGCTCATTCGTGGCGCGGAAATCTCCACCGCGCCGCCCTTGCCACCTTGCGTTCCTCCTGAAACATCGACTCTGGAGCCGAGCTTATCTGTATAGGCCTGCTCGGATTTCAAAGTTATCTTGCCGGCGTCGCTCACTCCGTCAGCACCACCGGTGGCGCTGATCTGGGAGGTCGCATCCAAATTGAGCGTGTCGCTAGCCACCAGTTCGATTACGCCGTTCCGTTCGCGAACCGAATTGGCCTGCACCAGCCCGCGCTGATTCACAACCGCGGCGTGCATGGCCACTGTTCCGGCATCCGCGATGATTTTTCCGGAGTTATCCACGGTGCCAACAGGCAGGCGAACACTTGCGCTCAGCCCACGCCCGTCCGGCCGGGAGGAGAGGAGCACTTCCTTGCCTGCGTAAAGTCCAATCGTGCCCTCGGGAGCGGAGAGGATGCCGTGGTTCTCCACCTTCTCGGAAATGAGGAATAATGAACCCCCATTCTGAGCCTTGATTTCCCCGTAATTTTCGATTTTTGCCAATGGCGGCATGCCAGTGAACTGCCACATACCGCCCCCGCCGGAGGATTCCGGCGCAACCGGCACAGTAGTCACCACCAGGCCATTGACATGCACAACAGAACCAGGCCCGAAGTAAAAGCCATTCTGATTCATCAGGACCACGTAACCATTGCCGTTCAGATTGCCCCAGATTTTGCTCGGGTCTTGATCAAAGATCCGGTTCCAGACGATCGAGACCGGGGAAGGCTGATAAAACGTGGTGGTCTCTCCCGGGTTGATGTTAAATTTTTTCCAATCGATCACCGCGTTGTGCGATGCGGTAATATCCAACTTCAATCCTGTTTGCACCGATGACACAGTGCCTCGGCCGATCGACATTCCTTCCGGGTTTGCATACGCGTGCACGCCACCAAGACTTCCGATCACAACCAGCGAGAGCGGTTTTCTGAAACGGACCAGAAGCGCCAGTTGTTTCCGAGGAGCGATGAGTGCGTAGCTTTGCATGCGGCCAATGACCTTATTTCTGATGGTTAGATGATAATTTTGCGGACCGAAAACTGGAAGCTCTCTACTGCAACTTTACCGTGACGCCCGGATGGCAGCGGCGTAACAAAACAGGCAGTTTCAGGACAAGAAGCAGCCCTTTCATTCACTAATCGGCCAAAGGTGCGAGAGGGTTTCATGGCGGATGTCTTAAAACTGGGCACCAAGGCCAAAGGTGATCCGAGGGCTATACGCCGCTACTCCGGGGACTGCTTTCAGCGGAATGCCCAGCGTCGCGCGGAACTCGATTAGCTCCCCGATGGCGCCGTTGAAACCGAGGCCTGTTCCCCAAAGCGACAGAGCTCCTCTCCTGCCTCGAGCCGGGGCATCCAGCAGATAGCGCTCGCCGTAGTCCATGAAGGCAAACCCGCGCACGTACATCGGCGCTTTGCCATCCACCAGGCCGAGATTATAGAACCGGGTATGAGGCTCGAACAGGACCCTCCACCCTGTATCGCCATATTCCTGGCCTTCACGATAACCGCGCACACCCGCGCGGCCACCAATGCCGAATTGTTCATTGCTGATCAGCGGTTGGTTGGCCCATTGCCCGTTTGCGTTGAATAAAATTCCGATCTCGTCTCCAAATACCTTCTGCTCTCGCACAAAACCAAGATTGGCGACATAGAAAGTCCCGTTCGCCTGGGATGAGCCGCCCACGTGTCGAAAATCATCCCTGTTGTTAAATACCGCATCCCAGTTGAAGGTGTTATTGAAGGAGAAGCTGCTGAAACCCATCCGGTCAGTCACGCGAGCGCTGTAATTGAGCGCCAGCGGCAAATAATCCACATGCGATTGAACGGACCTCGACTGTTGCTGCGGTGGCGAAGGCAATTTCTGAAACTTTGGAACGCCGGTTCCGTCATCGGGCAGCGGGATGTAAATGACGGCCTGAAAACTGCGGTTTTGCAACGAAGTGGACTGGTAACGCTTGTAGTCCAGGCCAAACGAAAGCGACTGATGAATCTCCCAAATGTCCGGCAAAGGCTGGTTAAACCGAACGCCCACGTTTTCATTGATCGAGAGAGTCTCGCTGAAAATGCGGTCGGTGATCTGCAAACCTCCTTTCGTCCCAAAATCCGAGGGCTGCGTGATAGATTCCGATTGCAGGCCGAAACCGGTGTCGGAGGTGGACCGTGAACCGTAAAACAGCAGCTCGCTGGATTCGCCCATCGGTGGCGGACGAAACCGACGGCTGGCTTCGTCGTAGCCGAAGTCGCTCACTTTAAAATCTCGCCCCTCGCGGGTCTGAGTGAAGTTCAGCGGCATCCGGTAGAACCCGCTGTAGTTCGCAATCAGCGGCTGGTCAAAAAACCTCGGCATCTGGCTCGCGTCCTTTAACTCTTCGGGCGTGAAAGAGTATTGCAAGCCAACCTGATGATCGTATTGCCAAAGGTTGTTGTATTGCGCCGCCAAATTCATCCGCAGCTCGGGGGTGCCGGGAGTCGAATCGTTGTTCAGGTCGAATCTTTCGTGGAGGGGGAACCGATCCTTGACCTTCAAGTCCAGCGCGGAGGTTCCCGGCTCAGGACCAGGGCGTATGACCGGATAAATCTGGCGATCTTTGTTGGCATTGGCCCGATCGAGTTCCTGCTGGAAGACGAGGCTGTTCAACATGATGTTGGTTCGCAGGCTTGGGAGCGCCCGCATCACGTTGTTCGAGTTGTAATAACCATTATTGAGGACATTGATCTCCGTGAGCTTCCCCTCCGTGACCTTCACCTTCACAATACCGTTGGTCAGTTGCTGCTGGGGCAATGCGACCGCGACTGTCACAAACCCGCGCTGACGGTAGGCCATTTGGAAATCCGCCAATGCCTGGCGCACGCTCTCGATGGCCATGCTCGGCCCCACGTATTTCTTAAAAATGGGCTCCAGCTGGTCGTAAGAGAAAAGGGTTTTCCCCGTAATTTCGTAACCCTTTACCTCGAAGGATGGTGCCTTATTGGTGGCTGCCACAGCAGAATTGGCTGGGGCTGCGGCAGCCATCTTCATCGCGGATGCATCCTTTGCCACTTCTTTTTCCG
>JAQGOV010000216.1 GCA_028293425.1 Verrucomicrobiales bacterium | reverse complement strand
CTTCGATGGCTGCTTTGTTTTTGGCGATGTGGCCCGGCGGGAGGTAGCCACGCCAATTGGTGCAGGGATAAATCACCGAGCCACGGCCGATGATGCTGCCTGGGTTGATGACGGTGTTGCAACCGATATCGGTGTTGTCGGCCAGGAGCGCCCCGAATTTACGCAAGCCTGTGTCGAATGGCTTGCCGTCGATTTCGACCATGACGTTGCCTTTTACCAGTTTAACGTTCGAAATTTTTACCCCCGCACCGAGGTGAGCTTTGTAGCCGAACACCGAGTCTCCGACATAACTGAAATGTGGCACCTGGCAGTTGTTGAAGAGTAACGAATTCTTAAATTCGCAGGAGTTCCCAACGATACAGCCGTCGCCGATAATAACGTCTTCCCGAATGTACGCATTGTGGCGGATCTCGCAATTTTTGCCGATGATGGCTGGGCCCTTGATCATCACCCCATCTTCGACCACGGTGCCCGGGCCAATATAAACATCATCCCCAATGTGAGCCTCGCCAATGCAGCGATTGTGCAACTCACGCTTGAGATGGGTTTTGATATATTCCTTAATTTTCTTGAGGACGTCCCAGCCGTAGGTGCAGCCATCAAAAATGGCGGCGTGTTCCGTCTGGCTAAGGTCAAACAAATCGGTCGGTTTGAACATGGATTGGAATTATGCTCTTTCCGAAAATGGCTTTCCAAGTAAATGTTGAGCTACTGCGATGAAATATCGATCGGTCGCAAAAACCAATATCAGAGTCTCGGAAGTTGGCTTTGGGCTATGGGGTATAGCCACTAGCCAATGGCGGCGTTTTACCGAGTCAGAAGCCACTGGCCTGCTGCAGAAAGCTTTTGGCCTCGGAATTACACTTTTCGAAACAGGGGACCTGTTTGGCAATGGTATCAGCGAGGAACTTCTCGGAAAGGCTCTCCGTAACCGCCGCGATGACATCGTGATCGCCACCAAGGTGGGCTACGACATCTATGATTACGCCCGAAGGAATCAGGTGTTCCGCCCCCGATTAAGGGAAATTCCGCAGATATTCAGCCCTGAATTCATCCGATACTCGGTGGATCAATCCCTCCGGCGGCTCCAAACAGACCGCATCGATTTCCTTGAACTGCACAACCCAGGCTGGCACCAGGTCAACGACGAGTATCTCTGGGAGGTCTTGGACAATTTGCAAAGGGAGGGCAAAATCCTTCATGTCGGGGCAGCGCTAGGCCCGGGCTTTGGATGGTTGTACGAGGGCATTGATTTTATCCAGCGGCGAGAACCAGCCCTGCTTCAACTCCCCTATAACCTGCTGGAGCAATATCCTGGGAATCGATTGTTCGCGGCTGCTTATTCCAAATTACCCCATTCTGAAGCCGAAGCCGAAGACCTGCCAGAGTTCAAGCATGGCCGGATGAACTCAGACCCTGCATTCAGGACCTCCTTTTTGGTGCGAGCGACCCATTCAAACGGTTTTTTGGACGGCTCAGTTACGGCTTCTACTGTGTTCCCAGCATCAGATCCCCGGTCCCGACGGTCGAACCCGGCGCTGGAACAAGGGTTGAAAAAAGTGGAACAGCTCCAGTTTCTAACAGGCCGGGAAACTGGTCGAACTCTCGGGCAATCAGCACTTTTATGGCTTTTGGCGGAACCTGCCGTGGCGAGTTGTTTACCAACTATTCACAACGAGGAGCAGCTTTTGGAATATACTACAGCCCCCGAACGAAATGCCCTCACCCGCCAGGAATTAGCGCATATCCAAGAGCTTTACGTAGCCCATTTTGGGCTTAAAGACGAAAAGCAGAAGTACAACGGGACTATGGCAAGGGAGCTGGCCCGCCTTTAATTTACCCCATGAAAGAGCAATACATTGCTGCCAAGGAACGGTGGGCCGCCAAGATGGCTGGGAAAGCAAAACCCACGGTGCGTTCTATGGACCGTTTACCGCCCGGTCAAAGACTTGTGAATAACTTTCCAGTTTTAGACCTCGGCATCCAGCCGGAGGTGCCCCTGGACAAGTGGGAATTGAAGATTCACGGGCAGGTGGAGAACCCTGTTACGTTAACTTGGGAGCAATTCCTGGCCTTGCCGCAATTCAAGGATGTCAGCGATTTTCACTGCGTCACGACATGGAGCCAGTACGACATGGAATGGGAGGGGGTTTCGTTTCTGTCACTAGCCGAGCTGGTCAAGCCTAAAGCAAATGCGACGCATGTTTTTTTCAAAAGCTACGACGGCTATTCCACCAACAACCCTCTCGATGTCTGCATGGATGATGACGTACTCATCGCGCACAAGTGGAATGGGAAGCCGCTGACGAAGGAACATGGCGGCCCGGCGCGTGTGATTGTTCCCAAAATTTATGCCTGGAAGGGAGCCAAGTTTATTCGAGACATAACCTTCCTGGACCGCGATATACTTGGGTTTTGGGAGGTTCGGGGTTATTCAAACACGGCTGATCCTTGGAAGGAAGACAGGTTTGCTCCACGCGAGAATACGGCTTTCCTGTAGCCGGCTCTGCTTCGCCTGACATGCGCACTATCTATTTCGATTACAACGCTACCACGCCGCTGGATCCGGGGGTGCGCGAAGCGATGCTCCCATTTCTGGGTGAGATTTTTGGAAATCCATCCAGCGTTCACCACGTGGGACGACGCGCGCGATCTCTTTTGGATGATGCGCGCGATAGGGTGGCGAAGGTTTGGGGGAGTAAACCGAGCGAGGTGGTCTTCACCAGCGGTGGGACCGAAAGTAACAATCTGGCACTCTGTGGCGCAGCTCGATTGTTAAAGTCGAAAGGGCGGCACATAATTACCAGCCGAGTGGAACATCATGCCGTCCTTCACACCTGTGAATATCTTGCGAAGAAAGAGGATTTCGAGGTTAACTATTTGCCGGTCAACAATGAGGGTTTGGTGTCCCCAGAGGAACTCAAAGCAGCACTTCGCCCGGACACAATTCTAGTCTCCATAATGGCTGCGAATAACGAGACAGGCACGATCCAGCCTGTTTCGGAACTAGGCAAGATTTGCCGAGAGAGGGGGGTGCTCTTTCATACAGATGCCGTTCAGGCTTTTGGCAAAGAACCCTTTGAGTCCATTCACCAATTTAATGCGGATTTGGTGTCGGTTTGCGCACACAAGTTCCATGGACCAAAAGGAGCGGGGGCGCTCTTCATTCGGTCACCGCTATTGCCGGATCCTATTTTGTTCGGAGGAGGTCATGAAAACGAACGTCGAGCAGGGACGGAGAATCTTGCAAACGTTATAGGTTTTACGGAAGCCACGGAGAAATTTATCAAAGACCCCATTTTTCAACCTGCAAAGGTCGAGCCGCTCACCAACCGGCTGATCTCCCTTTTGGACAAACTACGGCCTTTGGGAACGGTGTTTCGTGGCGCTCTTGACCACCGGTTGACCAACACTGTTGCGTTCACTGTCAAGGGATGTGACAGCATTGCTTTGCTCGCTGGACTGGATTTGGAGGGTGTGTGTGCCTCCAGTGGATCGGCCTGTTCCGCAGGTTCCCTGGAACCGTCCCATGTGATTCTGGCTATGGGAGTTGCCAAGGACGAGGCGAACAGTCTCGTACGCTTTTCGCTGGGCAGGGAATCGACCTTAGAAGAGGTCGAGGAGGTAGAGAAGGTGTTGCCGGACGTAATTGAGCGGGTACAACGCTTTCAATAAGGTAAGGACCTGATGTGAACAGATTGTTAATGATGCGAATAAATGCGACTTTCAGGAGATCCCAGTTTGCGACCAGCCTGGTTGTCCAGATCGGAGAATCGTCATAAGTACTTGTCGCGTCCTTGACACTGGGGGTTGTTTGCTTTATTCACACCCTTTAATAATAAGATAAGGTTTGAAAGAGTTAGATATTCATTAAGCACTCAATGAATCTCACAATCACAAAAGAGCAGATTCTAAACGGGTTGCAGTCGGTGCAAAACATCGTCAGCACCAGGACTACCCTGCCCATTCTCTCGAACGTCCTTTTGCGCGCCGAGGGGAACCGCCTGGAGCTTACCGCCACGGATCTGGACGTCACTATCACTTGCACCGTCGAAGCGACTGTGACGAAGCCAGGGGCCACTACGGTGCCAGTGAAAAAGCTCTTTGGAATTGTGCGGGAGCTGAGCAATCCCGAAATCGAGATTGAAGTGGATGACAAGAACGTGTGTTCCATCCGTTCCGGATCGTCATTTTTCAAAGTGCGCGGCCTTGGCGCCGAAGAATTTCCTCCGTTCCCTCAGTTCAAGGAAGACAAGAAGGTCGCTTTGCCCCAGGAGAAAATCCGGGGAATGCTGCGCAAAACTTCCTTCGCTATCTCCACCGACGAATCGCGCTATGTGCTGAACGGCATTTTCATGAGCCTGAAGGAGCACAAGTTCACCATGGTTGCCACGGATGGACGGCGATTAGCACTGGTCGACGAAGAAGTGGACATCTCGGAAAAGAGCCAGGGAGAATTTATCGTTCCGGCGAAGGCTGTGAACGAATTGAACCGCCTGCTCACGGACAAAGGCGAAGTAGAAATTAAATATTCCGAGAACCAGGCTGCTTTTACGCTGAAGGAGGAGAAAGGGTTTAACATCCTGGTGATCACCAAGCTGATTGAAGGAAATTATCCCAACTACCAGCAGGTCATTCCGAAAGAAACCAAGGAACGGGTGCCTCTCAGCCGGGAAGAGTTTTTGCACGCCCTTCGTCGCGCGGAGCTGATGACCAGCGAGAAGCAGAACTCGGTGAAGCTGACTTTCACCAAGAACAATCTCGCTATCACCGCCAATTCTCCAGATGTCGGCGAGGCCCGGGAAAGCATGGCGATTCAGTATAAAGGCAAGGACATGGCCATCGCCTTCAATCCTGGATACGTCATTGACCCGTTGAATGCTCTCACGACTGAAGACGAGGTTTACCTCGAGCTGATCGACGAGCTGAGTCCTGGCGTGATGAAGGTGAAGACGGCGTTTTTATACGTCGTGATGCCAATGCGGTTGAGCTGACGGATTACATTTGCTCCAGCACGTCAATGCCGAGCACCTCCAGGCCTTGCTTCAAAACCCGCGCGGTCAGCTCGCAGAGCACCAGGCGCGAAGCACGATCCGCAGGCTCGGCTTTCAGGACAGGGCAGTTTTCATAAAAACCGGTGAAAGCGTCCGCCAACTCGTAAAGATAGCTGCAAAGGAAGTTTGGCCGGTATTCCTCAGCCACCCCTTCGAGTGTGATTCCAAAGGTCATCAGGTGTTTTGCCAAGGCGAGTTCGTGCGGAGCCCTTAGCAAAACCTTGGCCTCCCGATCTGCGCCAGTTTCACCTTTCCGGAAGATACTGCGAATACGGGCATACGCATATTGCAGATAAGGGGCAGTGGTTCCGTTGAGCGCCAGCATCTTGTCCCAGCTAAACACGTAATCGCTTTGCCGGTTTGGGAGCAGGTCCGCATATTTGACAGCGCCTACACCAACAATCCGGGCGATCTCCTTGCGCTGGGCTTCCGAGAGCTCAGAACTCTTCTCTGAAACGACCTTAAGCGCCCTTTCTTCTGCCTCGTCGAGGAGGTCGGCCAGTTTAACGGTTTCTCCAGACCGGGTTTTGAAAGGCTTGCCGTCCTCGCGCAAAATGGAGCCAAACCAGACGTGAGCGAGTTTGACCTTCACTTCCGGGTGCCAGCGCTGGAAGGCACCAAAGAGCTGCTGGAAGTGCAACTGCTGCCGTCCATCGGTTACATACACGATCGCCTCAGGGTGCCACCTTTCTGTTCGATATTGCAGGGTTGCCAGGTCAGTGGTGGTGTAGTTGAAGCCACCATCGCTCTTTTGGACAAGAGCGGGGTTGGGTTGCCACTCTCCATCGCGGTTAATCAGGAACGGGTCTTCCTTCGGGGGCAGTTTGCCGTCGCTAAAGATGGCTTTGGCACCTTCGCTTTCCCGGGCAATGCCCCTGGCCATGAGTTCATCAACGACCTTTTGGAGCCGTGGATTGTAGAAGCTTTCACCGAGAGTGTGATCGAACCTGATGCCAAGCCGGCCATAAATGGAATTGAACTGCTTTTGGGAGAGCTTGATCATTTCCTCCCAAATTTCGCGATTTTCCACTCCTCCCTGCTGCAGTTGGACCAGCTCCAGTCGCGCTGCTTCCAAAACACCGGGGTCTTCCTTGCATTGGGAACTAACCTTTTTGTAGATGCGTTCCATTTCCGCGATCGGGTCAGCGGCGAGGGCTTCGCGGTTTAAATCGTTTTTCCACCCGACCAGCAGCATGCCGAACTGGGTCCCCCAATCGCCAATATGGTTGTCAGTAATGACCTGATGGCCGAGGAGGCGGAGCGTGCGGGCCAATGCATCTCCGAGGATCGTCGAGCGGATATGGCCCACGTGCATGGGCTTCGCCACGTTGGGTGAACTAAAATCAATTACTGCGGTGTGTGGCTGCGTTGTTTTCTCGAAGAAAAGGTGTTCGCCGCGGTTGGCAGCTTCCAAGCTGGTTTCAAAAGCCGCGGTTTTAACCCGAAAATTGAGAAACCCTGCTCCGGCGATTTCCACCTTTTCGCAGAGATCTCCAAGGTCCAGCTTGGCCAATACGTCCGTGGCGAGCTGGCGGGGGTTCATTTTGCGTTCCTTGGCCAGCATCATGAGCGAGGTCGTTTGGTAGTCGCCGAATTTTGGATCCGGGCAAGGACGTACCTGGACCAGGTTTAAATTCGCCTCGGGCAACACCTGGGTTACGGTCTCGCGCAACCGCTTTTCTATGGTTTTGTGCAACACGGGAAGTAAAGTGCCTTCGAAAAGGAGGTTTTTAAAGGGGGAAGTGATTCAAGCGCTGAGAAAGCGCCGAAAGGAATCTTCAATTTGAAAAAAGAGCGGACTGCTATTTTCCTGACTCGGACTTGATGATGTCGTACATGGCTTGGCCATCAGGAGCGTTTTCCAAAGCCAGGCGAAATTCCTTTTTGTGAAGGAGCTTCGCGATTTTAGCGAGGGTGTGAAGATGCTTTTGGAACTGGCCCTGCGGAACGAGGAAGAGCATGACGAGATTTACGGGCTGATTATCCAAGGCGTCAAAGTTGATTCCCTTTTTGGAGCGGCCAAAGGCGCCAACGACTTCGTAGATTAAGTCGGTGGAGGCGTGGGGAATGCCAATGCCGAAACCGATCCCGGTGCTCATAGAGGATTCCCTCTTTTTCACCACGGCGGTAATCGCTTCCCGGTGCTCAGGCTTTATTTTGCCGGATGCCACCAAATTGCCAATGAGCTCATCAATGGCTTCCCATCGATTGGCTGCCTGCAAATCGGCTTTTATCTGTTCCGGGCTTAATATGTCACCGAGATCCATAGAACAAATTCGTTGCTTAGTGTCGCCTGAACCAATCGGCTATTGCAAGAGAGAATCTGGAAATGCGGTCACTGAAGTTTTTTACGCAAGTCCATTTCGACCTCGTTTAGAAGCTTGGATTTAGAACGGCACCGCTTTGAATCGAGTTTCTGAACTTCCCGGGAACGAGGGAAAGGTTTTCGGATGGGCGTCAACAAAGCGTGGGGCCCGGAAGCAACCAATACCCATGTCGGTGTGGGGAAAGATCCTCTTTGACGCTGTTG
>JAQGOV010000214.1 GCA_028293425.1 Verrucomicrobiales bacterium | reverse complement strand
ACCGTCATCGCGCACCCGCTGGTGCAGCATAACCTTGCCAAGCTGCGTGACAAAAGGACTGAGCCCGAGGCGTTTCGCCGGGGCCTGGGTGAAGTGGCGGCGCTCATGGTGTATGAAGCCACCCGCTCTTTCCAAACCCGCACCGTCGAAATCACAACACCGCTGGCTGAAACCGTGGGGTTGCAACTGCGCCATGAAGTTATCCTGGTGCCGATTCTTCGTGCAGGCCTTGGCATGCTTAACCCCATCCTGACCCTGATTCCGCACGCACGCGTCGGCTTTATCGGGTTGAAGCGCCACGAGAAAACATTGAAGGCCAATGTTTATCACCGCAGTTTGCCGGATGATTTAACGGATTGTGAAATCATCCTCATCGATCCCATGCTGGCGACGGGCGGGAGTTCAGTGGCAGCGCTCAAGCTTTTGGCGGAACGAGGAGCAACCCGGATGCGGCTGGTGAACCTGGTGGCTTCCCCGGAAGGTATTCGTCGGGTCCACCAACACTTCCCCAATCTGCCGATTTTTACGGCATCCATTGACCGCAAGCTGAACAGCAAGGGCTTTATCGTTCCGGGCCTGGGTGACGCTGGCGACCGCCTGTTCGGAGTTTAGGCGCGGCCGGGACCAGGTTCTCAGTGGAGTCATTCCCTTTTTAGGGCCTGTTTAAAACCATTGCAGTAGGACATGTGCACCTAGAAAATGAACATACTGCCGAGTCTGCTGCAGATTTTACAGTCACCCGATATCGGACGCTCCGTTCCCCCTCACCCCGGCGCTCCTCCCGCGGGAGAGGGTGCCCTATTCGCCGCGTCAAGTGCCGATGTCGCTTTATCACGTCCTACGGTTCCCTCGGTAGCTCATCCAGCCTTTTTGGCGAAAACGGGAGCCATCCTCTTTTAATGCGGGCTCTTAATCCCGGTTGCGCGCAATCGCGAGGAATTGGAGCAACTGCAACACGGAGGTAACCAGAGCAGCCACATAGGTCAAGGCTGCCGCGCTCAACACTTTGCTTACACCAGCGCGTTCGTCCGCCTGAACAATTCCCAGCTTAAATAGCCGTTCCTTGGCCCTGCGACTGGCGTCGAACTCCACTGGGAGTGTGACGAGCTGGAAAAACGAAATAATGGCAAAGATAAGGATGGCCACCCCAACCAGCTTGTAAAACAAGCCAAAGAATAAACCGAGCATCACTATTCCCATCCAGGCATAGCTGGCAAATTGTGTGATTGGGACCATCGCCATGCGGAGCTTGAGCGGGGCATAATGGGCCTGGTGCTGCAAAGCGTGACCCGCCTCATGGGCTGCAACGCCTACCGCCGCCAGCGAGCTGCCACGGTAATTGTCGGACGAGATGAAGAGCGCCCTTTTTTGCGGATCATAATGATCCGTCAGATGTCCACCAACCTCCTCCACAGGCACGTCGCTCAGACCCGCGTGGTCGAGGATTTCACGAGCGGCCTCGGCTCCTGTGATCCCGCTGCGTGCCCCGACTTCGGCATATTTACCGTAAGTGGACCTCAGCCTCATTTGGGCGTAAAAACCGACAAGCATGCCCGGGATTACGAACCACCAATAGTTCAGACCAATCATTGAAAACATCATAATCTCTTTCTCTTGGATCAGTTCCCAACACATCAAAGCCAGAACTGTACCTATACAAACATAGGAAGTTCCTGGGGTTTATCAATGTGCCGCCGAACCCCATTAAGTGGAGATGACACGGTTGTGACAGTTTTACTCTGCGCAGTGATATCCGGAAAGGCCCAAAACTCAGGCCATTTTCGACCAGAGTTGTTCACGCCAACGGCTTGACTCTGACCAAAAAGAAGGCAGTTTGAACACGACCCACGGACATTATGGGAGAGCGGGCTGCGGTTCTGAGCAGTTCAGTGGACATTTCCGCCGTTTTGCTTATAATATCACGCCAAAGAACAATTGAGTTGGTCTTTGACTATGCTTAACCTGACCCGGCAGCAGCAGTTGGTGATTCTGGCTGTGGCTGGCTTGTTGTTGTTCGGTATGGCTGTTAAAGCTTGGCGTCTGGCCCATCCAACCGAAGTGTCCCGGAAGTCCCAGAGGCCGTAACCCAAAATATGCAACAGATCAATTTCGAAGAAACCCTGGATGCCATCATCCAGAGGAACCCTCGTTACCACCGCGAAGCCTACATTTTCCTGCGGGAAGCGCTGGACTACACTCAAAAGATGGTTGCCAAGGGCGGGAAAGATGAACTCCACCACGTGACCGGGCAGGAATTGTTGGCCGGCATTCGGGCTTATGCGCTTCACCAATTTGGGCCCATGGCGATGATGGTGCTCCAGGATTGGGGAGTAAACGCCTGCGAAGATTTTGGGGAACTCGTTTTCAATATGGTAGAAGCGAGTTTGCTGGCAAAAACGGAGAACGATACCAGGGCTGACTTTAAGGGCGGGTATGATTTTTTTGAGGCTTTCCGGCGCCCGTTCTTGCCAACGATCGAAATTTGTCTTCCCCTCGAAGAGCCTAAACCGACTCGAGTCTAAGGAGCAAAGGCTGTTTGGGAAAATTACGAGGCTTTGCCTCCGGGATTTTGGTGTAATTTTTTATCTATGACTGTGAGTCTGACTTCATCCGCGAACGCTGAACCGAAAACAGCCATCCCGGCCATGCCCCCGGGCGTGCGCCTGACCACCCTTGAGAATGGCTTAACCCTGATCGTGCGGGAGGATCACAGCGCTCCCGTCGTATCGGCCCAGGCCTGGTGCCGCGCCGGCAGCATTGATGAAGGCAAATGGCTTGGGGCCGGCCTTTCTCACATGCTCGAGCACATGCTTTTCAAGGGCACCACGAAGCGTCCCCCTGGCAAAATCGATCAGGAAGTCCAGGATGCCGGGGGTTACATGAACGCGTACACCTCGTTCGACCGGACAGTCTATTGGATCAACGTTCCAAACACAGGCGCAAAGGTGGCCATCGACATCCTCTGCGACATCATGCAGAACGCCACGCTCCCAGCCGATGAGATGGTGAAGGAAAAGCAAGTCATCCTCCGAGAAATGGACATGAACCAGGATGATCCTGGCCAGAAATCAGCCCGCCGACTTTTTGAGACTGCCTACACCCGAAGCCCCTACCGCTTCACGGTCATTGGTTATCCGGACATCTTCAACGAAGTGCAGCGTGAGGACGTTTATAACTATTACAAAGAGAAATACGCCCCCAACAATATTTTCTTTGTTGTGACGGGAGACATCAACGCGAAAGAAGTGGAGACACAGATTCGCGAGGGTTTCGCCCAGGCCAAGGCGCGCCCGATGCCGCCTTATGTGTATCCGCAGGAGCCCAGGCAGATGGCGGCAAGAACCATTCTGGAGGAAGCGCCCGTCGAGTTGGCTCATTTTCATATGAGCTGGCACATCCCGGAATTGCGCCATGCCGATGTGCCTATTCTCGACGTGCTCGCCACCTTGCTCGGCAGCGGCCGAAGCTGCCGGCTTTTCCGCCAGGTGCGTGAGAAGAAAGGCCTGGTCACGTCCGTGGATGCCTGGACCTACACGCCCGGCAATCCTGGCCTGTTCGGAATGAGCGCGGTCACCGAACCGGACAAGTTCGAGGTAGCCCGTGATGCGATGCTGGCCGAATTGGAACGCATGCGCACCGAAATGGTGAGCCCCGAAGAACTGGGCAAGGCCGTGAAACAATTTACAGCGGCCACCTTGTCCAGCCGCAAAACCATGCAAGGTCAGGCCCAGGATCTTGGCGGAAGCTGGATGGTATCCAGCGACCTAAACTTTTCAGCCAGATACCTGGAATCCGTCAAAAAAATTACGCCAGCCGAACTGCTCCGAGTCGCTCGTGAATATCTAACCGAGGAAAATCGAACCCTTTACGGGCTTCTTCCCGCAGGCACGGGGCCAAAGTCTGTTGATTGCGCGGATAAATTCACGGACCGGCCGATCCAAAAATTTGACTTCCCCAATGGACTGCGCTTGCTCGTCAAGGAAGACCACCGACTGCCGTTTGTGGAATTTCGTGCTGTTCTGAAAGGCGGCGTGTTGGCTGAAACCCCTGCCATTAACGGCATCGCCCTGCTGATGTCCAAGATGCTGCTGCAAGGGACCGGCAGACGCTCGGCCGAGCAAATCGCCCTCGAGATCGAGTCCGTGGGTGGCAGCATCGAGAGCTATGGAGGAAACAACAGCTTCGGCGTTAATGCCGAGGTGCTGAGCAGTGATTTTGACACCGGCTTGGATATGGTGACGGACGTCATGCTGAATCCTGCGTTTCCGAAGGATGCCTTCGAACGTGAGAAAGAGATTCAACTTGGAAACATCAAGGCGCAAAAAGACGAATTGCTTTCCCTTTGCGGCAAGATGATGCGACGGGGCCTTTTCGGCGACGGCGGTTACGGGCTTAGTACCCTTGGCACCGAGCAAACCATGCAGACCCTCGAGCCAGCCATGATTCGTGACATGCATCAAAAATTGGCTGTCCCAAATAACTGCGTGCTGGCGATTTTTGGCGATGTCAAAGCCGACGATGTCCGCGCCGCCGTGGAGAAGAAATTTGGCGCCTGGAAGAAGGGTGCCGACGCCCTCGCTAAACTGCCGGAAGCTTCCGCCGCGCACTCCATCCTGCGTATTGTCGAGACCAAGGAGAAAAAGCAGGCGGTTATGGTCATCGGGTTTCCCGGGACCTCCGTTTACAGCCCAGACCGTTATGCGCTGGAACTAATCCAGGAATCCTGCAGTGACTTAGGCTCTCGCCTATTTACGCGCATCCGCGAAAAGCTTGGGCTGGCCTACTACGTTGGAGCCCAGAACTTTTTGGGCCTGTCCCCCGGCTACTTCGCCTTTTACGTCGGGACAGACCCCGAAAAAGTTGAGCTGGTGGAAAGCGAACTCCTCAAGGAAGCCGAAGTGCTGCGCAAGGAAGGGCTAACCGAGGAAGAACTCAAGCGCGCCAAGGCCAAAGTGGTGGGCCAAAAGAAGATCGCGCGCCAGGACCTCGGAAGCTATGCCATGACCACTTCGCTGGATGAACTTTATGGTCTGGGCTACGGCTACACCGAAAGCGAAGACACCAAGTACGAAAGCGTTACCGTGGAACAAACCAAATTGGTGGCCCAAAAGTACCTTCGCCCCGATGCTTTCGTGATCGCGATCATCAAGCCCGAGAAGCCTTAGTTAAGGCGTTGCCGAAGTTGAATCGTGGTTATCTGCCTGGCCGAAACCAGATGGCATAATGCCGTTCCTGCCAGTTCAACCCTTCTCCATTCTTTTTCAGGACATCGGGCCCAAATCCAGGGGTCCGAAAGAAAATTCTACTTTTTTTGAAAAATCCAGATTTCAGCACGTATGGCTATTGGGGCCTATTTTTCGGTGCGGAGGCCCTGGGGAAAAGGTTCGAGGCTCAAGCGCTTTACGATTTTAGCTGAGAGGTAAAGGGGAACGGGGCGGCGGATGGGACAATGATGCAGAGTTACCTTGGTTTCCAAGGCAACTAATTTTCCCTTCCCCGCCCTCTCTTGTTAAGGCAACACCTTCAGCCGGTAGATCAAGCTGCTGTTCGTCGACGGGCCCGGATCCGCAAATTGCGCGGCAACCCCCGTGTTGGTGATTGAACCAACCGTTGTCCAGCTAACCAGATTGGCCGAAGCCTCAACGCCATATTGTTTACCAGGTGTGCCGTTGATCTTCAGTAGCCAACCCCCATTGGTTCGCACGGCACTCACAATGGTGGGACGCACAATCAATTCAGCTCCCTGGCTGATGCTTGTGCCGGCGCTGTTGGCAACAGAGACGGAATAAAGACCACCGTTCGTGTATTGAGCATTGGCCAAACTATAATTGGTTCCGGTTGCTCCAGGAATAGGTCCGCCGATGAACCGCCATTGATATGTGAAAGGCGCGGAGCCGGAAACAGTGGTTGTGAACAGCGCCTTGCTGCCCGGGTTCACCACAACGGGCTGCGGTTGGAGACTGAAGACTGGCGGCACCCGGACAGTCAGCACCGCGGCCTCACTGAAGGCTGAACCGGCAAGGTTCGTGACGGTAACCGTGTAAACACCTTCACTGGAAGCCTGCGCGTTATTGAAGGTAAAGGTTGTGTTCGTGGCATTCGGAATGATTGTGCCGTTGAAAACCCACTGATATCGAAGGGAGCCCTGCCCAACGGCCGTGACGCTGAAGAAGGCGGTGCCTCCCTGGTTGATAATTTGACTCTGAGGCTGAGCCGTAATGACCGGGTACGGGTTGGACTGGTTCAACGTGAAGACAATCGAGCCAAATGCCGTGGAACTATAACCATCCACGGCGATGTGATAAACGACACCCGCGACAGCGTTGAAGTTCACCTGGCTTTGGAGGGTGGAGTCACTCGCATCATCGTTGCTGGCCACGAGCACGAGCGAGGAAAGATCAGAACCAGTGTAAACAGCCAGCACGGTGTCGAATCCGCTGCCCAGGGTATCCATGGTGACAGGACCTGATACGGGAGCGATCCAGTCTATCCAGCCCGAGTGAGCGCCATTCTTGCCATCGTGTTTAGGCTCGCCGATTTCTCGACTGAACGCCCCATTGTTGCCGGTTATATAATTGCTAAACCCGCCCAGCACTCCGCGATTGGTGAAGTAATCGCTGAACCCTGGCGCAGGCAAACCAACAGTGAAAGTCACCGGCGCCGCAAAGGCGGTGGCACCCCTGGCGTCCGTCGCACTGGCAGAGAATGTGTACGTGCCTACCGCGAGGTTGGTTTGCACCATGGAATAAGGCGCGTTGGTCCGCGTAGCAACGAGGTTGGTTCCTGCAAAGAACTGCACTTGAACAATCCCGTCACTGTCCGTTGCGGACACCGTCAGATTCACTGTGGCTGGCGCGAAGAAGAAGTTGCCATTGGTAGGCGAGGTAAATCCGACCACCGGCGGGGAATTCAAAACAACGCTCACGGGAGCCGAAACGCCGACTCCATCGAAGTTGTCATAAGCCACCGCGGTCAAACTTTGAGTGCCCGCCACCGCGTTGGTCCAGGTGATCACATAGGGTGGAGATGTTGCTTCGCCAATTTTGTTTGTTCCGCCGTAATAAAACTCCACTTTCACAATAGAACCATCCACATCGGAAGCAGCCGCCCCGAGCGAGAGATTGACGGGTGTTGTGAAGACTGCTCCCGGCAATGGGTTGGTGAGTGTGACCGATGGCGTTTGATTATCGTTATCCAGGATCGTAACGGTCGCGGAAGCCAGGTTCCCAACGGCATACGAACTGCCCGACAAGACGGTTCCGATGACAGTCTCAGGAAATTCCAGGAGAGAATCATCGATCGGAACAACGATCAGGTTTGTTGAGCTCTGTCCGGCTCCAATTGTGATTGCCGTTGGCAGCGCCACATAATCCGCGTCCGGGGTGGCGGTTCCCGTGAACGACAGGTTGACCGTCAATGGCAAGCTGGTGCTTCCAGAGCGCGAAATGGTGAAGGTTCCTGTGTTACCGCCGGGTTCGGCGGCGGTGGCATCCGAGGCGACAATAGTGACAGCGGGAGGCACAGTTACTGTGAGAACCGCCACCACGCTGGTGACCGAACCAACATTGTTCGCCGCAAAAAGCGTATAGTTGCCAGCGTTTGCGAGTTGAACGTTCGATAAAAAAAGCGTGGTGCCGCTTGCACCTGGGATGTTCGTATTATTGAACCGCCATTGGTAAATCAGCGGCTGGCTCCCCACCACCTCAGCAGTGAAAGTAACATCGCCACCCACAAAAACGTTGGTGCTCTGCGGCTGGCCCGCAACGAACGGCGCGGTGTTCAGGCTGAGTGAAGCAGGCGCGCTGGTGACAGCCCCATAAACGTTGGTGATAACAACTCGGTAGGACCCTTCGTTCAATGCTTGCAGATTGGTCAGAACAACGGAGGCGCCGATTTGCCCATTCAGCGCGCTGCCGTCTTTATACCACTGGTAAGCCAGTGGCGCGGAGCCTTGCACGGTCACTCCCAAATAGATTGAGCCTCCGTTCGGCGCAACCTTGGAAGCAGGCTGTTGCACGATTACCGGGGGCAATGAAATGGTCACTGCGGTTGACGCGGCAGCGGAGCCACCCACATTACTGACAAGCACCTGGTAGACTCCGGCATTCGTCGCCTGCACATTCCCCAAGGACACCGAGGCATTGGTAGCGGAGGGAATAAGCGCGCCATTCAGCCGCCACTGATAACCAAGGTTTGAACCGCTGGCCGAAACCGCCAAAGTAATGCTGGCACCCACGGGAACAGTTTGCGGTGCCGTCAGGTTATTAATGATCGGCACAGGCACAGGAGAGCCAGTGTTCGCGGCGCCGGGCGTCGGACCGCCAGCCATCCAGTTCACCGGGTCATTGCCATACTCTGAAGCCGCCCGGCGCTGGAGCGAGTTGCCGATGCCGTCCGCGGCTGCCGGCCAGGGGCTCCGATCTCCATATTCAACTTTGTCGACAAGGTAATAAGGAACAAACCCGGAATCCGGTTGACCAATCGCAATCGGCGCATCCGGACGGGCGAGTTCGATGCTTTCATTGCCGTTATCCAGCTTGATCGTGTAAGGCCCAACGATGGCCACCTCAGCGCCCACACCAAAGGTTGATTTGAAGGCGTTCAGCTGAGTCGCGTTCGTTGCGGGATCGAAACTGACCACCACCAGGTAGCCTCCTGCCGGTATGGAAGTCCCTGCCGGAAAATCAAAATCCACCGCGTTGCGCAGTTTCCAGTGATTCGTAGGAAATGCTGGATCAAACAGCGCGACGGCATTTGCGGTGAAGTTGTAGAGTTCCACGAATTCGTCCAGCACGTTGTCATTGGTAACTCCGCCCGAGATGATCTCCGGAGGGTGATAGTGAATTTCATTAATCACCACCGGGCCGACCTTGGGGTAAGCATTCGCCAAACCGGTTCCCGACCGGAATTGTGCCAGTGTGGAAGGACTATCCACGCCAAAGGTCCGTTGGCTGAGGGTGGTAAAATTAAGCCCCACGCTTGTTTGATACGCGCCGAATGAAACTCCATCCGCCGCCGCGCCAAATTTCACACCAGTTCGAAAACCAGTCAGGTTCCCAGCCGCATCTGCAGTGAAAAGGTACAAGTCCTCCCCATGGGACGAGCTCAGCGCGAAGCTCGGCGGAATACCTTGATTCGGGTTAAGCTGATACTCATAGAAAACAACGTAACCGCCTGGCTGAATAATCGTGCCATCTGGAATCCGGAATCGGAAGGGATCGGACTTCTTATCGGTCAAATACCATCCGCTCATGTCGATTGAGGCTTGCGTGATGTTGTGCAACTCAATCGCATCCTCAAGCGGAAGGGTGCTGTGCGACAAAGCCTCGTTAATCACCACGCCAAGCAACGGGCGAAGATTGCTTTCTCCCGGGCTCGGGGTGCCTGGGAAGCTTACAATGTTCGAGGATCCATCCGGGAATCGCCCCTCGGACACGCCGATCGTTTGCGGCCCGAAGACAATGCTATCGATCACTGCGCCACCTCCGGTGGAGATGGCAATCTGCTCACCGGCGCCATCCAGCTTGAAGTTCACGTGATTTGCGCCCTTGAACGTTGGCGGGTTGTCAGCTTGAAACTCCAGGAATCCGTCCTCACCTGAACCAATAAATGAAAGATCGGCGATCTTGAACTGGAATTTGTTGTTCAGGTTGTCCGTCAGGTAGAGCCCGCCGAGGCTAACCGGATCATTATTAGGATTATAAATCTCAAACCAGTCACTTCCGCTGGCCGGCGAAGCCATCCATTCATTTACCTTTAAGTTGCGACCGTCAGCAAGGGTTGCTTGTATGTTCAAGCTTCCCGCAGTAGGCAGCGTTAACACCCATCGGCCACGTCCGTTTGGGACCCGCCCGATCGTGTAATCCGCCACCTGCAAACCAAACGTGACACTGTCCACCAGCGCACCGCCTCGAGCGATCGAATCAAACAGGTAAACCTGGTCCCCATCGGCCTTGATTCCGAAGCCGGTATTAAGCACCAAACCGGCATTGGTCGAAGGCAAGGTCAGGCTATCGAAACGGATTACCAGGTGCCCGTTCGGCGCCAGGCTGATCCCGGCGGGCACCACCCAGCGGCGCGGCTGGCTCACGTTATCAGAAAGGCTCATGTCCGACAGATCAACGGTGACCCCGCCAGGGTTGAGGAGCTCTACCCAGTCCGTAATGGTTCCATCGGCGTTCTGTTGCGAACGGTTGTTAGCCATGATTTCGTTAAGCACAATCGGAGTCGAAAAAATGTTGGTCACCGATTTCACGTCCTCTATCACGATCCCCATTGCGATATCGCTGCTCGTGGTTGTGGCCTGATGCACCTCCACTGCGAGCACGTTTGTTCCTGCAAGCAGGTTCGTGGTTGGGAAAGGAAATGCCCCAACCAACCCTGGAGTTCCAATCGTGCTCGACGCAAAGGTGGTCGCGCTGATCGTCCCGCCGGGCATATTGTAGCGGTATGCCTCCAAGCCGTTCAGGTAAATCACCACGCCGTCGTCAATTACATGGGTTATCATGAAACTCGGAGGAGTGGCGCCCGGCGTGTAATTGAATCCGGACCTGAAGTAGAAATTGGTCTGGATGTTAGGTGAAGTGAAAGGCAAGGTCGTATTGATCGTGAAAGGAATGCTGCCGGGCACGTCGCCGTGATAAAAACCTGCCCGCCCGTTTGTCCAGCCTGCGACCGTATCATTATAACTCACCGCCCGCCACGCAGTCCCTAGGTTTGCCCCGGACGCATTGTATCGCCACTGGTTTGTCATGCTCATGACCGTCACGCTGAAATTGCTCACTACCACGCCGCCGGCCGGGTTTGGTCCTCCCGGAGTCGGAGTCGTGAAGAAGGCAAAGGTGGCCGCGCCGCTCGGCTGGCGTCCTTCTGATACATCAATCGTTTGTGGCCCGTACAGGATGCAATCGATGAGCGCCAGCGACGAGGTGAACAGCGCGATCTGCCCTTGTTCGGGAGACAGTTTAAACGAGAGGTGATCCCCGCCCTTTTCCGGCTTTCCATCGGCCACCAAAACAACATATCCCCCTGCTGGTATAAAGCTCAGGTTGCTCAGTTGGCTCAATGCAGGCGCTGTTTGGGGCGCGTCGCTCACATACATTCCGCTCAGCTCCACTGGCAGGGAGGATGGATTAAATATCTCCACGAAGTCATCCGGATAGAGTGTCTGGCCGGACGTAAGCCATTCGTTAACCCTCAGAAGATTTGGATCCGCGAGCGGTTGGGCAGCGTTGGCACTCCCGAACGTGGGCTGCGATAGCAACCATGCGCCGGCTAAATTGCGTCCAATCGACAGGTTCGGAATTTGCATGCCGTAGCTCACAGAATCCACCAGGCTTCCACCCGCTGCATAAAGCAGCAAGGTTCCCCCTGTGGCAGTCAGCTTGAAACCAAAGTGCAATCCGGGTGCGCCCCCGCCTCCGTTCCCGCCATAGATGACCCGATACTGGCCGGTCCCAAGTGTGGTCCCCGCCGGAAAGGTGTATTTGAACTTTTGCGTCGCATCATCGGTCAGCCCCATCCCGTCCAGCACTACCGCGGAGCCTCCCGCATTGTACAGTTCCACCACATCCGGGTAGCTGCCACCGTTCACCACCGAAGAGTCGTTCCGGGCCAGGATTTCATTGAGCACCAGCTTGGCGTAGGAGGTATTCACGGTCCACGTGTGAGACGCCGTTACATGCGCCGGAATGACTGAGTTGGTGGGATAAACAAACGTATCATCCTGGTAATAACCGGCATCGTTCTTTCCGGTCACATACACGGTATGCGGTCCATTCGCTAACCCGGAAAGATTGATGGCCGGAGCAGCGGTTATGGAGGTTTCCGCACTCCAGGCTCCATTATCGAGCTTCCATTTGTAATGAGTGTATCCCCAGGCATACGCCGGCACACTCGTTCCCCAATTGAATGTTCCTCCCGGAAAAAGATTGAGCGTAGCGCTGGTGGAAGCCGTGGTGCCAATCGGTTCCCCATAAACCAACAAGCCCCTCGGGTTCAGCCCGCCGCGATCGACCCCCCCAATCCCGGAACCGCTCGCCGCCGAGCCGCCTCGTGGAGTCAGGGCTGCCTTCACAATCTTCCAATCTGCCGTTAACACATTGGTGATGAGCGACAAATTCAGACCCGGATCGACCACCACGTTATTGCTTCCCGGACCGCTCCACGGCATGGGCAGAATGTTGTTCTCGAAAATGACAGTGTGATTGCTTGGGCTGTAATTAGCGAAAAGCTGCGGCACATCCCAAATAATATTGTTTGCCACGTAAGCGCCTGCTCCCAGGCTCGGGTCCGGCAAAGGGAGGGAGTCATCCGTGAAATCAAAAGCCGCAATGTCACTCGTCAAACCTCCACCATTTTCCTTATTCACGTGCACCAGGGTGTTGTTCGCAAAAACAAACCTGCCCCCTTGCTTGTTTAATACGGCATGGTCCAGGTCGTAGAAGAGGTTATTAATTATGGTCCATTCGGAGTATTGCCCAGCGAAGTCGACTCCCCCCGAAATCGCGCTCGCGGTATCCAGCGGGTTGTCAGTCCGGTTTGGATCTCGATGGGCGTGCATGAAGATATTTCCCTCAATCCACGCGTCCGTGCTGTCGAGGTCCAGATGGTCGTCCCCTGCCCCGTCGAAAATATTGCCGATCACCTGCAGAACAGGCCCTGGGCGGTTGCCTCCGGTAAAATCAATGGTGTCGTTAAATCCATAAGTATGCCCGAAGTAGTTGCTGCGAAAAATTCCATAGCCTCCCGCTGGAATACCGTTCACTCCATGGAGCATTTCAGGCCCGCTCGTCGCGGCAGGATAAGTCGGAAAAACGCTATTCTGAACAATGAACGAGCTCCCATCGAAAGAAATGTACTCCACGGCGGGCGTGTTCGCGAAAACGAGATGATCAAGGAAGATAACCGAATTGTTGTGCACATGTATTTCAGCGGCATGGCCACCAATCGTAGTCCCGCTGCAGGAATCAATGTCCACATAGGAAAGACGGCTCTCGGTGGTGGCACCGATGAAGTCAAGACTGCCCCAGTTTCCACTCACACCAGGCTGACGCGTGATCCGGATGTGGCCAGTTTCCGTTCCCGCAGCCAAAATGCGCCCGGTGCCATTCACTGTAATTGTCGCGCTGGGAGCTACGTAGATGGTGGTGCCCGCTGCAATCGTCAGGGTCACGCCCGATGGAATGACAAGTGAGGAACTCACAAGATAAGGCCCCCCGGCCGACGTCCACGTGGTGCTTGAGGCTAACGTCCCGGAAACGTTGCTGGAGGTGCCCGTGTCGTACCAGATATCCACGGTCGCGCGGGATACTTCCACATTGTTCGTCCCGAGGAACTGCACCTGCACCCGGTTTATCCCAGGGTTCAACGGCACACCAGAAACACTCCACGTACCGGAGACTGCATTATAGGTCGCAGGCAATCCATTCACGAGCACCGACCGGGTATCGATTGCATTCGCGGTTCCGTTCACAGGAGCCGACGGGCTCGTAGTATAAAAATAGCCGGCAGATTGGCTGAGCGAACTCGATGCGGAATAAGTCAGGGGAATTTGTGTCAGCACGAAGGCGTTGCGGGAATTTTGAAAGGTTTTCATGGCTGTCAAAGTGCCGGCAGGCACGAAATCCCCCAGCACGCGGTCGATCAACGGATTGAGCACAGCGGCCGAAAAGGTAGTCTCAATCAGCCGTTTCAAAGACGCGTAATAAATCGGCACAAAATCAGGATGCGTCATAAATTTGGCCATCGGCCCCGGCGATGGGCCGGTGTTCATCCGGAACAAGCCGGCCGTGATGCTGCCGGCTGTATCGCCCTCCCCCATAATTGTATCTGTATCATACGCCAGCAGATTGAACCTGCGATCCGATGTTCCCCTGTACATTGCATAGTCATCGCCGTTCCCATTGCTCAGGCTGGTTTCCCTGTTGTCTACGAGGGTGTTCAGGGCATAATAAAGCATCGCATCTTCCACATTGAAAACTCGTCGCACTTCAGACACATACTGCGTTCCCGTGAGCGAGGCGTCGCTGAGCACCCGAGTCAGCTCAATCAAGTCCGAGAAGTCCCATTCGGATACATTGTTTTGTTTAAAATAAAGGTTGGTATAACAGTTGGGATAGCCCTGACAGGACGAAACGTCGGGCCCGAGATACGTGAGATCAGCATAAGCCAATGGGCTATCAATGCGAATGCCCCGATAAACATTTCCACCCGAGTTCTCTGGAAAATGGATGTCCGTAAATTCTGAGCTGAGTTCCTCATTATGCGCGTATGAGCCGTAAAGAGGAGCGCCACCGCCAGCGGTAGTTCCATTGATACGCACCTGAACCGGCTTTGAATTGGCCATCGGCAAGCCACTCTTCTGGAATAAAGCGCTGCCAAAGACCTGCGCATGAGTAAACCGGGTGTTAAGATTCATGGACCGAACGCCTTTCCATCGATTGTCGTTCGAAAATTCAACCCGAATATTGTTGGGCCGGGCTGTGCGGCTGCCATGACCGCGGTTGCGAAAACCCAAAACCTGACGAACCTCAGTTCCTGTTCCATCCATGCTTACGAAAGAACCGTTCATCGCGGCGTCACTATTAGCCGCCCCGCCTGAATTTCTCCCGATTGCGTCCAGCTCCACCCGCTCTACGTCTGTCATGACGATTTGATAAAGCGGCTGCCCCCCAGCGTAATTAAAATCATTGATTACCTGGTAAAGAGCATTGGCAGTCTGGGCGAAAGTTCCATCGGTTTGAGGCAAGGTCGAATACGTTTGCCGGGCGGCGGCGGGCCATGTCCGCGTGTGTCCAGCCGCATCCGTTGCCTGAATGTAATACTCAACCACGGTGTTATTCGGCCGAGCTGGCAGCGTTGCCCCATAGACGTAGTCACCTGCCAACCCCTCTCCGCTCGCGCCGTTATCGAGCATCGTTACGGCCGTAAATGAACTCGTTTGCGGGTTGGCATCCAATCGATAAAACAGCGTCACCGCGATTCCTGCCGTTGATTCATCCAGCACACGAGCGGTCACTGACACTGTGTTGGTCGATTTGGGGACCACTGGAAAATGTGCTACTTCCAGGATCAGCGGAGCGATGTCGTTTGTTAGTTGAGAGTTGGCCGTTCCTGGTGTGCCTCCCTCGGAAACGCTCGGGAACCAGTTTTGTCCGGAATCGTGCAGCATCCTGGGATTTCCCAGTTCCATCGACTTTCCAAGCCCATCCGCCTCCGCAAACCATTGCCAGCCGAAATGCCCAATATCGTTCGGTCCCCTTTGCCGAAGCGCCCAATCACCTTGCGATGCGTAGGTCACGCTGTCGATCGTCTGGCCAGCAGCATCCTGTAACTCAATCGTTTTGCCATTGTTTCCCAGCCCGCCGCCAATCCAATTTCCCACCACGTTTGCCACAGCCGGGTATCGGCCCTTGAATGCATTGGTGTCAGCAGATACCACCAAGAAACTCCCCGCGGCGAGGCTCACATTAGGAAGCGTGAACTGGACTCCTTTGCTGAACTTCCAACCATTCAGGTTGATGGAGTTTGTTCCAGCATTGTAAATTTCGACCCACTCCAGCCCGTCCTGCTCCGGCACGGCAGGCGCCGGGTGATACATGATTTCATTGATCACAACCGTCTGCGCCAGCGTTGGAAAGGTTCCGAGAAGCAGGAAGGCGAATATCCTCAATTTAAACATCTTCATAATGCCGCTGAAATGGAGTAATGGGCATGCAGTTTGCACCACCGCTTCAAACGGTTGCAAGTGTGGATTTGTAAATCTTTGTCAGAGAATCAGCTACCTCCTTCTGAACAGCCAAGCACGGACCCTAATTGGCGATCAGGAAGGGAGTGGGTCTCGAACGAGAAAGCGTCCGCAACCGCAGCTGGCTAAGCACGGGTTGCCTCAGTGAGCGGCACAGTACAAGTCACAACCGTGCCTCCGCGCTTTCCGGCGCAAATGCTGATCGATGCCTTCAAGAGGGTCGCCCGATAGTACATCAGGCGCAAACCGAGCCCCGATTTTTCAGCATCGATATCCGGAAATGGCTTCCCGTCGCTGGTGATTGTGAGCACCAGCGCCTGTTCTTTCTTCGCTAGCACCACCTTCACCCGCTTGGCTTTTCCGTGTTTGATGGCGTTCGCCATGGCTTCCAGCGTAATGCGGTAAAGGTGAACCACCGACTGCTGCGGCAGCATCGGCATATTTCCTTTCGCCTCGCAGGAACATGCGATCTTTTGGCTAGTCTTAAAAAAGCGAACCAATCCCTTGACCGCGCTGAGCAGGTCCTCGCCCGTCATGCTCGGCCTCTCCATGGGAGATGATACATCCTGGGCTCCGGCAATGGCTTGGAACAACAAATCGGAAATACGCCTTACCTCCACCCCCTCGATGGGCTGTCCTGCATCGATCTTTAATTCCAGCCCCTTGATGATGAGTGACATCCCCGCCAATCGCTGGCCTAAATCATCGTGCAGCTCGATAAGTTTGAGCGCCCGCTGTTCATCAGCAAGTTCCACGAGTTCATGAGCAAGCTTTTGTCGCTCCTTAATCTCATCCTTTAAATCTTTGAGCGCTTGGCTGAGTTCGGCGGTTCGGTCTTTCACACGATGTTCCAATTCACCGTGTGCTCGTCGCAAGGCTTCTTCGGCCATTTTTCGTTGAGTGATATCGGTCACGGAACGCACCCACCCGTTTGTCCGGCCATTCACATCGAGCAGCGGGGCCACGAGCACCAGCGCGTCGAACAGCGTTCCATCTTTTCGCTGAAAACGAAGTTCAAAGCCCTCTTTCTTTGCCTGCCCGTTAAATGCCTTTGCAAAATAACTCTCAATCATCTCCCTCTCCTCGGGTGGCCAGTAAGGGAATGGCGGCCGAATCCCCACGAGTTCCGATTCGTTCCACCCGACCATCTCGCAAAAGGAAGGATTTACATACGTCTGAACACCCGCCAGGTTCAGCACGGCCAGTCCGGAAGGGATTGAATTCTCGATGGTTTTCCGAAAGGAATGCTCCACCTTCAGTTTTTCTTCCGAAACCCGCCTTTCGCGCCGGCTCTCAGCTTCTCGCAACTCTCGCTCGATTGCCGGCACCAGTCGCGCCAGATTATCTTTCATCAGGTAATCGTGAGCGCCCGCTTTCATTGCCGCTACCGCGGTCTCTTCACCGATCATGCCGGAAACAATGATGAAGGGGATGTCCTTTCCTTCCTGCCTTAGGATGGAGAGGGCTTTCAAACCGCTAAACCCGGGGAGCACATAATCCGAAATGACCAGGTCCCACTCGTTCTCGGCCAACGCTTGGCGCATGGCGCGTTCGCTAAAGACGCGCTTGCAATCCGTCTTCCAGGCCGCTTCGCTTAATTGGAGTTGCAGTAGCAGCGCGTCCTGCTCCGAATCTTCCACGAGCAATACCCGGAGCTGGCGGCTGGCTGGTCTCGAACGGTTTACCTGTTCGGCATCCATGTTATTATTCGCGGTCCATTCCCGTACAGGAACAGGGGCCGTTACAGCAAACAAAGTGGAAGCATCCACGGAATTCATCCGTTAATTTTCTGGAACCATTCCCTATGCCCTGGTTCCACTTGGGCCTGCAGTTAATGCATCATTAGCAACGGGGAACTGGACGTCAACCCGGAAGCGAAAAAAGCCGTGGCAAAAATTCACATGATGCGGTGGCCTCAATCGTTGCCCAGCGTAAAAAAAAATGTGGCGCCTTTCTCTGGCGCGGACTCCGCCCATATCCGCCCTCCCATCCGCCCAACAATCTTACGCGCTATG
>JAQGOV010000212.1 GCA_028293425.1 Verrucomicrobiales bacterium | reverse complement strand
GCGATCGCTTCCATTTGCGCTGCGGCAGCCATCTTGGGCGGGGAATTTCTCGTCGTGAACCACTTCGCGAACCGGCTCCTCAACACCACGGCGGAGCGGGTCTATCTTTCCAAAGTGGCGTATGCCGGCAAGGCGGTGGCGGCAAAAACAGATCCGCAGCTCAAGGAATTCCTCGCGCAAAAAGGCGACAAAGGGGCGGACCAAGTTACGTCGGAGGAACTCGCGACGTTCCGTGAAAAGGAACTGCCTAAACTCGAGGCCCTTGCGGCCGGGACACCGTCCGAAAAAGAATTCGTCAAGCAATTCCTGGGAGAGAAAGGTTCTTTCGGCTTCAAATTCAAGCTATTCGAAAAATTTATTTCTCTCTTCACCATACTTTGGGTCTGCTTTGGCGTCGCCAGCGCTTACAAAATCGGCAGCGGCTAGAGCCGGAGCGGAAAGCCCGGTCCCTCCTCACGGCTTTTGGGGCACTATGGACGAGATCACCATGGCGTCAGTCTTTAAATATTTTTGGGCGACCGCCTTGATTTGACCGAGGGTGACGGCTTCGTATTGCGCGTCGTCCGTCTCACTGTGGGCATAGCCCAGGCCGAACAATTCATCAAGCGCCGTGGTCATCGCCAGACCGCCCAAATCCTGCCGGGCAATTGTCCTTTGACCGATGATCTTGGCCTTGGCCCGCCTGAGTTCATCCGCGGTGAGTCCCTCAATGCGCAGCAGCTCGGCTTCGCGCAGCAATTCTTTTTCCACCAGCTCCACCTTTTCCGGCGCGGTGCCCACGTAGAACGCAAAGTATCCCGGCGACAATCCCAGGAAATTCTGCGCGCCGACATAATACGCCAGCCCGAGCTTTTCGCGGATGCGAAGGAACAGCCGTGAGCCAAGATCGCTGCACGCTTCCTGCAGCAATTCAAGCGCGTAACGGTCGGCATCATGCAACGTCGTGCCTCGAAAACCGATGATCATCACCGCCTGTTTCTTGTCGCGGGTTTCGGTCACGCGTTTGACCTCCCGGAGCGGCGCGGATTCCGGCAATAACGCGGGAACTTTCACTTTCGCTTTCCACCCGCCAAATGCTTTTTCGATCGCAGCCTTCACCGCGGCGGCCTGCACATCGCCATAAATGGCGAGCACGCAATTGCCGGGCACCGTGAGCTTTTGATGGAAGGCCTGGAGGTCGGCCACCTGCAACTGCGACACGCTCTTTTCGGTGCCGAGCGTGTCCAGTCCGTAGCCGCTATCACCAAACAAGGCGCGGCGCATGGCGATGCTGGCGCTCCGGAGCAGTTGATCCTTCTGGGACTTGATGCTGGCCAGTTGGACCTGCCGCTCCCGTTCCAGCGCCGGCGCCGGGAAGGCCGGATGCAGCAGCACATCGGCAACCAGATCCAGGCCGGTGGCGAAATCGTCGCTCAACACTTCCGCGCTCACGCCGAAAGTGTTGTTGCCGCCGAACGCGTCGATGCTGCCGCCGATCGATTCGATTTCCCGGGCGATGTCCTCCGCGGAGCGGGTCTTGGTGCCCTTGAGCAACATCTTCCCGGCCACCGATGTCAAACCGCTGTTCTCAGCGGTTTCGGCAATGACCCCGCCTTGGAACAGCGCCCGCATCTGGACAAACGGCAGGCGATGATCCTCCTTCACGAGCAGGCGCAGGCCGTTGGGGAATTCAAATTTTTGGATTGGGTGATCGCTGATCTCCTCGCCCGTGATCACCTGCTTCGGCGCGGTGCCTTTGGGCAGCAACGCGTAAAGGGTGCGATTGTCGGCGGTGAGATATTCGCGGGCGACGCGTTGCAGGTCGGCCGGAGTGACCCGCTTCACGGCGTCGAGATAACGCTGCGAGAAATTGAGATCGTTCGCCGCCAGCCAATTGCCCCCAAAATCCTGGGCCTGACCCTGCATGGTCTTGCGCGTCGCGAGGGTGGCGGAAATAAACTGCTTGATGGCTTTGCTGACTTCTTCCGGCTTGATCGGTTCGCTCTTGAGCTTCTCGGCTTCCGTCAGGATGGCCTCGCGCGCGGCCAGGAACTTGTCCGGGTCCACCAGGGCGCTCATCCCGAGCAGGCCCGTGCTGCCCGGGTTGTAGGTCCAGGCATCCACTGAGTGGACCAATCCCTGGTGCTCGCGCACCTGTTGATATAGCCGTGAGCTCCGGCCGCTGCCGAGGACCACCGCCAGCACGTCGAGAATCGGCACGTCCGGATGCCGCAGTTCGGGGATATGGAAACTGAGGTGAACATGGCCGAGTTCAATCGGCGCTTCTTCGATGACTTCACGCGGCGCGGTTTGCTTCGGCTCTTCGGGCAGCACCCCCGGGGGAATCGCCTTGGCCTTGGTCTTGGCGTACGCTTCGCGAATTTGCGCGACCACGTCGTCGGCCTTTATGTCCCCCACCACGACGTAGAAGACGTTGTTGGGCGCGTACCGCTCCCGGTAGTACGCCACGATGTCTTCCGCTTGAAGTTCGTTATAAATATCCGGGTAGCCGATGATCGTGAATCGGTAGGGGCTTCGGGTGTAGGCGGTTTCAAACAGGCGACGGCCCGCGCGGCGGCCGGGATCATCCTGGTTCATATCCATCTCGCGCAGGATGACCTGCTTTTCCTTGGCCATCTCCTCTGCGGGCAGCGTGGCGTTCTGCATGATGTCGCACAAGATGTCGATTGCGATCCGCCCCCCGGTATTGGGCACATCAATGTAGTAAACCGTACGGTCAAAGGACGTGTAGGCGTTCATGTAGCCGCCCGCTTCCTGCACTTCCTGGTCAATGCGCGCCGCGCCGCGCGTGGTGGTGCCTTTGAAGAGCATGTGTTCAAGCACGTGCGACATGCCCGCCCCGAGCCAGCGGCCTTCGTTGATACTGCCCGTCATGCTCCACGCCTGGGCGGAAACCACCGGGGCGCTATGATCTTCGCGCACAATGATCGTCAAGCCGTTGTCCAGCGTGGTCATCTGCACCCCCGGTGGAATGGCGGGCAGTTCGGCCCGCAGAGCGTTGCCCGCAATCAATGAAACAGGATTATTCATGTAACAATTTTTAATTAAAATTTAGTCTGCCTCGGCCAAACCGATCGGAAAAGTTTAACCCCCTCCGGATTGCCGACGCCATCACTATGCCGCCTATGTTCCAAGGGAGGGGCAGGGGTGGGAAGAAACCATGCGACTCGCAATACCCTCATCCTCTCGACAGGTGGATAGACTTAAGTCCAACCGTCCCCTGACCCAGACGGCAGGCTCGGTCTGCTCGAACGTTCAAGCCCGGGTGGTCTTCGCTGCCAGCAGTTTCCTGGCATGTTTGCTTTTGGGCAGGAACGGGTTTCGAAACGTTTCCTGAAAATCATAGCCGTTCTCAAAGTCCGCCCGCGAGTCGCGCTCGGTCTTGGCCAACAAGCTGTGTTCCACCATGATGAAGACCAGTTCGCCAAAATCCTGGCAGGAGCGGATGCCCCATTCTTCGAACAGCGTGATGGCCATGGGCCCGTAAGAGGCCAGGGCAAAATCCCGGATCCCGTGGAGCAATTCCCTCGGGCTGACATGCTGCTTCTGGCCTTTGCCCTCCTTGCCCGCGGTCTTCTGGGTAAAATCAAGCGCTTCGCGGATGAACATGTACGCGTCACGATGGTAGCGGGTATCCCGCTTCAGTATCTGTTCCAGAACTTCTTCAAACGAGACTGCTTGCATGGTTTTATGGCTTTGCTTGTTCATTGACCAGTGACGGCGGATGTGAGGTTCGATATGCCTTCACAGCCCAACCCGTCAATAACAGCGCAATCACAATACATAGCACTATTTGTTCCTGCTTGGTCAAGTGAATCACTGGTTGATTGTAACCGAACAATTAGCTGACCGCAATGTTCACTAATTTTTTGGGCACGACGATGATTTTCTTGATCGTTTTTCCTTTCAGAAACGGTTTGACCTTGTCGCTGGCCAAAGCCGCTGCTTCCAGTTGCGCCTGAGGAGCATCCGTCGGGACGACGATTCGATCGCGCAATTTGCCATTTACCTGCACGGCTATCTCCAAGGTGCTCTCGACCAATAGGTTCGCGTCGTATTTCGGCCAGGGCAGAAAGGCCAGTGTCGCCTCCCCCGTGGGCCGGACTTTGCCGAGTTTGGCGAACATTTCCTCCGCCAGATGCGGTGCAAAAGGTTGCAGGAGCGTGAGGAAATCCCGCATCACGGAGTACGGCTTGACCTCCCAGGTGATGGCTTCGTTGATAAAGACCATCTGGGCGGAAATCGCCGTATTGAACCTCATGCCGTCGAGGTCCTCGGTGACCTTTTTGATGGTGGCGTGGAGTGTCTTGAGTTGAGCCGGGCTGGCTTCAATGTCCTTAATCGCCACACTCAATTGGATGTTCTCCAGCAACTCCGCGCCCCGTTGCGCCTCGGCGGTGAGATTCTGCTCGAACGCCGTCTCACTTTCTTCATCCACGAACAACCGCCAGACGCGACCGAGAAACCGATAGACTCCTTCCACGCCGTTGGTATTCCATGGCTTTACCATTTCCAGCGGACCCATGAACATCTCGTAAAGCCGGAGTGCATCAGCGCCATATTCATTGACGATGTCATCCGGGTTAACGACGTTGCCGCGGGCCTTGGACATCTTCTGGCCATCCTCGCCGAGAATAAGGCCTTGATTCACCAATTTGAAAAATGGTTCCGGGGTTGAGACGTGGCCAAGATCAAACAGCACCTTGTGCCAGAACCGCGCATACAGCAGGTGCAGCACCGCATGTTCCGTCCCGCCCACATAAAGATCCACTCC
>JAQGOV010000698.1 GCA_028293425.1 Verrucomicrobiales bacterium | reverse complement strand
GGTGTGCCGTCCGAAAGCTAAACCACCGTGTTCGTCGCAATGGTTGCACCGGTTTTGGCGGCGAGATTCTGCACTCGCATGTAACTCCGCGGCGGTAGATCAATCCATACAGCCACATCGAGCGTGTTTGCAATCACCCCCTGCGCAATTGCGGCACACATGCCGATGATTACGAACCGGATTTTTTGTTCCTTAAGGGCTTCCAGTAGCCGAATGAGCGCATGCTCTTTTCCACATATCCCACCGTTCCTGTGGCGTGGCTGCCAACCCCAGCGCGTACTCGCCAATTGGGAGTTCGAAGCAACTTTCCAACCCGTTGCGGCGCGAGCGATTCCGCTTGCCCCCGGTGGGCAATCCCGGCAGTGTCCTTCCCGGAAAGCACGTTCACCACCCGCGATTACGCGGCGGTAGTGCTTTAGCCTAATGGAAGGATATAATGAAACACTTTGGCCTGAGCTTTCGCTCTCTCATCTCGGCTGCCCCTATTTTTGCAACCCTGCTCCTGCTCACTCGTGCGGTACCTGCTGCCGTCGTGGGCGCCGCCGGTTACACCAACGCCTTCTCCACACAACCTTCTGCGGCAGATTGGGCTACCTTTAACCGCACCGGGGCCCCCGCGGACGCTTATGACATGGACGCGGACCTAAATGCCAACATTACCGCCGCCGGCGTAACCGCGCCCGTAACGGCTGATTCAGGCAATCCACCAGCTAAAGCCGGCAACGCAGTCTGGAGTTCCAGCGGACAATACCTCCAACTGCGCCCCACCGGGAACCGTTACACTGTCCTGATGGGCAAGTTCCTTAACAGCACTGGGACCAATGCTTCCCAAATCAGGATTTCCTATTTCTATACTATTGCCGCAGGCGGGACACCAGAAGACAGCCAGGGATTGCGGGCTTATTTCAGTCTCACCGGCCAGGCTAATAGCTGGACGAGTGTCCCTGCTTTCAACTCCTTTTCCTCGGCGAACAGCAGTGTTCTCCTCAGCGCCAACCTGGCCGTGAACTGGACCAATGGTGGCAGCTTTTATTTCCTGCTCGCGGATGATAATTCGAGTGCTTCAGGCGATGACGTTGCCAATCAGTTTGATAATTTTTCCCTCAGAATAACCGCTGGGCTGCCCACCTATTATTCCTGCGCTGTCATTGCCCCCGCTCAGGATTCCGCGATTCTTTCCGGATCCGCTCTTGCCGCCTTGGCCGCAGTAGCAAATGGGAATCCTCCTTATACCATCGAATACTTCACCAACAGCGGTGCGGGAAATCAGATCTTTACCTCCGCGGGCTCCAGCGCCACTGCTCCCTATTCAGTCAACCTGGGGGCTCTCCCGTCCGGTAGTTACAATATTTATGCGGTGACTACCGACAACTCTGTCCCTGCCGCAACTGCTGGCTCTGCCACCAACGTTTTTTCCATTGTCGACCCTCTGTCCTTCACGCTGGTGACCCCGGCCACTGGTTCTACTTTCCAATACACAAACCCGGTGGTGGCCTCGGCCTCCGTTTCAGGCGGTACCCAGCCCTACCGTGTGCAATTCTACCTGGATGGAGCACCGAGCGGTTCGCCGCTGACGGCGCCCCCATACGAGCGGGATCTTGGCGGGCTTCCGGTCGGAGACCACACGATTCGCGCCATCGTCACGGATGCGAGGGGTTGGACCAGCAATTCCCTCAGCAGCGTCGTTCATATTGATGGGCCGCTTGCCGCAAGCCTCCTGCCTCCGAAAGGCTTTTCATTCGCATACAATGCATCTTTGAGCCTTACGGCCGCGGTGGCGGGGGGAACATCTCCGTATTCAATAACCTTCTATGTCAATGCCCAAGCCGTCGGCACAGTTAGTTCGCCTCCCTATCGGCTGAACCTTGGCCGGCAACCCTCCGGCAGCTATACCTGTTATGTTCATGCCGTGGACAGTTCATTGCCTGCGTCACAGCAAACCAATTCCGTCACGAACATCGTCACCATTCTTCCCAAGCCGCTCCGGATTATTCCACTGGGAGATTCCATCACCTACGGGCTGGGTGCGGCGGGAGGTTTTCGGGCTCCTCTTTATCAATTGATGACCAACGCGGGTTACTTCATGGACTTCGCTGGAACCCAAACCGGCAATAGCGCGCCATCGCTGCCCGACCCCGAGCACGAGGGATACAGCGGTTATACCATCAGGAACATCGATTCCATTCTGCCCGTCATTTTCGCCGGTACCCCGGATCCCGATATTATCATGGTTTTCCTAGGCACGAATGATTATCGAGGCTCAGGAGACGATCCGGACCACGCCACCAACCGGCTGGAGGCACTGATTGTGCGCATGACCACAAACTGGCCGGGAGTAAAGGTGATAGTCGGCAACTTGCTTCCTCGCCCTGACGCCTGGGAAACCCAAATTCTAACCACCTTTAATCCCATTGTGCCCGCTATGTGTGAACGGCTCCGCTCCCAGGGCCTGTCCGTTTATTTCACGGACCTGCGCAGCGTAATCACCCTTGCTGACCTGCCCGACACCCTCCATCCCACGCAATTTGGCTACAACAAACTTGGGACCAATTGGTTTGCAGCGATCAAGGGCCTTACGTGCTCAAACTGTCCGCCTTACTTCACGCTGCATCCTACGAACCAAAACGTTGTGCCCGGCACCAACCTCACCCTGGTCGCCGCTACGGTGAATAGCCGCGGACCCGTTACTTACCAGTGGCGTTTCGAAGGGGCCAATATTCCCAATGCTACGAACGGCACCTACACTTTTACCAACGTCTCGGCTGCGCACCACGGGCATTACACAGTCGTTGCCACGGACCTGAATGGCAGCACGGTCAGCTCGAACGCCTTCATCAACGTGCTCATCCCTCCCGCATTCGTGGTCAATCCAGTTCCTCAAACCGTGCTCCAGGGCAGTACCGTTACTTTCACCGCGGTTGCTACCGGGCC
>JAQGOV010000202.1 GCA_028293425.1 Verrucomicrobiales bacterium | reverse complement strand
GGCTTCCGCAAAACCCAATGCAGCTTTCCCGAACCCCCTGCCCCTGAATTCTTCCCGGACGTACAATTCATCGACCAGTGCATCGCGCCCATGGAATTCCAGGCTGAAGCCGAAAGTCACCACGATGTATCCACCGACCTGGCCCTCGGTTTCCATGAAGTGGAAATAGCCAAATTGAGGACCCGCGAAAAGCGCCTCCAGCCCCTTTCGTGCGATCGTCTCGTCATATTTTAAATGCTCAACGGCATAAAACTCCTTCATCAATTCCAGCGCCTGTTCCATTTTGGCAGGACCCGCCCGGTTGAACTTGATTTCCATGAGCAAAACATACTGCGTGCCGAGCAAAATCGACGAGCGGATTCCGGCGGCACGAAAGCCGTGCACGCTTTTAATCTCCCCTTAAGGTTCTTCCTCAGCCAGCCCTCGCGTCATGAGGCCGGCTCTGCGTAGCAAGGTCCCCCATGAGGGCATTTTGGCATGGATGGCTTTTCATCGCCCCGGAGGTCCGATTTTCCAGCGTCAAGGTTTTGGGTAACAACGCTTCGACATGGTGAGAGCCCAGCACTTCAACCGGCCCAAGTGGCCCATGCACAGTGAGGTGGATGGTTGTCGTGCCCTGACCCAACAAGTGAGACTCGTTGCTTCACGGGTGCACGCCTATCACTTTCCGCCTTCGCCGCTGCCCAGGCTTTGGCGGACAGGGGCTGCTACAGGCTGGGCGAGTGGAGCGGTAACGAGTCTTTGATTTCAGGTATTTCAAAGAACAAGTGAGACTCGTTACCGTGTCGAACTCAGCCTCATTACTTTCCGCCTCCGCGCCGCCAAGGCTATGGCGAACGGGTGGCTGCTACTTTTCAGAAGAGGCGGATGGCATCGGTGATCTTTTTCAAGGTTTCCTCGGTGAGGCCGCGCTCGGTTTCGGGGAGGATATCAAAGTCGTTTGTTCCGCCTGATGGCTTGTTAACAAGGCTTGTTTGCGTAATCTTTTTGGAGCCTTGTCTGGCCTTGTTTAGTCTTGTTAAGGCTTGTATAACGCGCAGATAGCCTTGTGGATCTTTGGCCAAATGCGTCTTGAAGGAGCTCAAGTCAAAGTCGCCCACCACGCTTAAAAGCTGGCTGGAGATGAGGAAAAGGGCGGCTTCATCCAAACGACCCCGGCTTTGCGAAACTAAAGAGCAAACTGTTTCGAGTTCTGAGCGGCGCTGCTGCCGAACGATGTGCCCGGAGAGCCATTGGTTGTAGCCGCCACAGGTTTTCCAGTTGGTAAGGTTCTGCTGGCTGATATCGCAATAGCCACGGTCGTCCAGTTCATCGAGGATGGCTGCATAAGGAACCTCGTCCAGGAGCTGGAGGTTGACCCATTCCAAGATGTCCGGTGGGAGCTTGGCTACTTTGCCTACTCGGCTGCGCTGGCCTGGCGGGGGAAGAGGCCAGGTTGGGCGGACCCGAGGCTCCTCTGGGGCTTCACAGGAGGGACGGCCTGCTGATTCTTCCAGAACGGAGGTCTCTGGCTGGGAGTGACCGGTAGTCGGTCCTGAGCCAGTAATCAGTTCTGGCTGAGTAATCGGTTCCGAACTAGTAATCAATCCTGAGGGATCTGCCGGCGTATCGTTATTGTTAGTATCGTTTTTAATTTCAGCTGTCATAGTGGCTCCGTTTTAGCACGCGGAGGAGGAATTGCATAACGCATGGGGTGCGTGGGAAACGTGAGGCGCACAGGATGCACGGGGAGCGTTAGGCGCGTGGGGCGTCTGGGAGAGATAACTCGAAGCTGTAGCTAAAAGGAATTTTTGACAGAATAATTGACGGACAGAAAGATGGGAGGATGTCGAAGCGCGCGAAATGACGAATGAACGAATACGAATGACCACAGCGAATCCACACAACTGAACACCGATTTTGAATCACGGATTACGCGGATGGGCACGGATGAAGAGAGGCAGGAACTGGCCACAAAGACATAGAACATATAAAAAGAACGCTTCTCTGGCAGAAAAATGGGAAAGATAACTACCGTTCATTCCCCGAACCGCTTCACTTGGCAACTCCGTCCCGTCCAGCCCAGAATGGCAGCTCCAGGTTCAAAGGAATTGCTGCAAGGTGACCTGGCTTTAAGCTCAGCCCATCGTGCTGCGCGCTAACGGAGGGTTTCCATGGGGGCCAGCGCTCGTTCTGGACTGGTGGTTAAGGCTGCGCAGGAATTGCCAATCGTCACTCCGCGACCCCCGGTGTGCCGTGAGTGGCTGGAGCTTCAATACTTCGTCTTCACTCCGCAGGCGCGCATCATGCACCAGCCGCGAAGGGCTTCAAAGCCGGTGAAGATGGCAGAGGCGAATAAAATTGCCGACACCCAAACAGAGGTTTTACAAAGCCAAATACCAGCCACCAGAAAAGCCAGAGACATGCTGCCACGGATAATCCTCCCGGTGCGGCCGATGTTGGGTGAAAAGAACGCCATAACTTAAATGATTGTCCCGTGAGGAATCACGCCGTTCTTGGGAATAATGACGATGCCATCCCGGACGAAGTATAGCGGGTGGTCCATGTTGTCAGGTTTACCTGCAGTGCTGATTACCACGTTGTCCCCTATGCGGGCGTTTTTATCGATGATAGCATTTTCGATGCGGGTGTTTTGGCCAATGCCAATCCGAGGTTTGCCGATGACTTCGTTCTCAAGAATGGAGGCTTGCGATTCGTAGTAATCGCCGCCCATGTAAACGACGCGATTGAGGCTGCTGCCAACGCCTACCACACTGCGAATGCCAATGATCGAATTAGTAATAGTGGCGTGGTTGATAATGCAGCCATCGGAGATGATCGCATGATTAATCTGAGCGCCATTGATTTTAGAGGCGGGCAAAAAGCGGGCGCGCGTGAAAATCGGCGCACTCATGTCGAAGAAGTTAAATCGAGGCAACTCGGAGGTGAAATCGAGGTTCGCGTCGAAGAAATTCCGGATGGTTCCGATGTCTTCCCAATAGCCCTGAAAGACGTAGGAGAAAACCCGCTGGTTTTGAATAGCCTTTGGGATGATGTGCTTGCCGAAATCCGTGAAATCGTTATCCAGCAGCTTAATCAGGATTTCGCGGTTGAAGACATAGATGCCCATGGAGGCGAGGAAGAACTCGTCTTCTCCCTCGATATCCAGGCGGCCATACCAATCCCGCTCCAAACGCAAAGAATCCAGCAAAGCGGGGTCCTTCGGCTTTTCCTCGAATCGGGTAATCCGCCGTTCCTTGTCGATCTCCATTATTCCCAGGGATTGGGCGGCGTCACGAGTGACCGGGATGGTTGCGATGGTCACATCAGCGTAGTTTTCCACGTGCTGGGCGATGATGCGGCGAAAGTCCATTCGGTAAAGCTGGTCACCGCTCAGAATGAGCATGTACTCGAAGTCGTGATTCAGGAAATGGAGGAGGTTCTTACGGACGGCATCAGCGGTGCCCTGGTACCACGAGGTATCGGTGAGTGTCTGTTCAGCGGCAAGGATTTCGACGAAGCCGCCTGAAAAATGGTCGAATTTGTAGGATTGCGAAATATGGCGATGGAGCGAGGCCGAGTTGAACTGCGTCAAAACGTAAATCCGTTTGAGATTGGAATTGATGCAGTTGGAAATGGGAATATCGACAATCCGGTATTTTCCCGCGAGCGGAACGGCGGGCTTGGAGCGTTCTTCAGTCAGCGGGAAAAGCCGCGTCCCCTGCCCCCCGCCCATGATGACGGACAGAACGTTACCTAGATTCGGCGCCATACGTTTGCCTTGCGACATATTACTCAAAATCCTTTCTTGGAATTGCTGCGGCCGATCTATACCCTTGAATCGAGAAGGAGCGCAAGCGTCATTCAGCCTTTCTCACCATAAAACAGAATAAGTTATGTGTGGCATCGTCGGATATGTTGGCAAACAAAAGGCAGCTCCCATCCTGGTGGACGGCTTGCGCCGGCTGGAATACCGCGGTTATGACAGCGCAGGTGTGGCCATCATTCGGGATCAGGCGATCCTGACCCGGAAAAAGAAGGGCAAAATCGACGAGGGACTGGCCCGCCTCCTCGCCACCGATGGAGTGGAAGGCACAATAGGGATCGGCCACACACGATGGGCCACACACGGCCCCCCCTCGGACGAGAATTCCCACCCGCACCTCGATCAAAGCGGGCACGTTGCCGTAGTGCATAATGGGGTGATTGAAAATTACGAACGCCTGAAAGAACGGCTCGTGCAAAAGGGGCACATCTTCAAGTCTTCCACCGACACCGAAGTCCTGGCGCATTTGATTGGCGACCACTACGAACGAATCAAATTACCTGGCGCGGTGGATGGGCAGGCTGGGCCCGGAAAGGAGTTGGATTCCGTCCTGCCTCACCCCTTGGCCCAGGCTGTCATGAATGCGCTTAAGGAAGTCATCGGTGCCTATGGCATTGGGGTCATTTGCGCGGACTTCCCGGGGGTCATTATTGGGGCACGGCGCGGGTCACCGCTCATTGTCGGCGTTGGCGAAGGAGAAAACTTTTTGGCCAGCGATGCCAACGCGATCGCTTCGCATACCCGCCAAGTGGTCTATCTGAACGACTATGACGTGGCCACCCTCACGCCCGACAAATTGAGCGTGACGCGACTCGGCTCAGACAAGCCGAATAACGTGCAGATCAGCCAGCTTGAATACAGTGGAGCGGACGCGGAGCGCGGCGCGTATCCGCACTTCATGCTCAAGGAAATTTTTGAGCAGCCACGGACGGTTGAGAACGCGTTGCGCGGGCGGATTGAGCATGATCAAGCGACCGCAAAGTTTGGCGGTTTGAACATGACCATGGCGGAACTGCGCGCGGTTGATCACATCGTGATCCCGGCCTGCGGGACAAGCTGGCATGCCGCCCTGATCGGAGAATATTTATTCGAGGAGTTCGCGCATATTCCCACCGAAGTCGAATACGCGAGCGAATTTCGTTATCGCAACGCGCCAATTGAGAAGCACACGCTCGTAATGGTCATCACGCAATCAGGCGAAACCGCTGATACACTGGCCAGCCTGCGTGAAGCCAAGCGCAAGGGCCACAAGGTGCTGGCGATTTGCAACGTGGTTGGCAGCACGATTGCCCGGGAAGCAGATGGCGGCATTTACCTGCACGCAGGCCCTGAAATTGGCGTGGCCTCAACCAAGGCTTTCACTTCACAGGTCACGGTGTTGACACTGCTGGCCTTATTGATGGGCCGAATCCGGATGCTGGCTGCCAATCGCGGGATGCAGGTTATCCATGCGCTGGAAGCATTGCCACAGCAGCTCGACTCCATTCTCACCCAGAACGAAGCCATCAAACGCATTGCGCTGAAGTATGCGGCGGCTGAAGATTTTTTCTTCCTTGGCCGCCAATACAATTTCCCCGCAGCCCTGGAAGGAGCGCTCAAGCTGAAAGAGATTTCCTACATCCATGCGGAAGGTTATCCGGCTGCCGAAATGAAGCACGGGCCTATAGCCATGATCGACGAGAAAACGCCGACGGTTGTCGTAATCCCGTCAGACTCGATTTACGAGAAGACCTTTAGCAACCTGCAGGAGATCAAGGCGCGCAAAGGGCCAATCATTGCCATTGCCACCGAAGGGAACGAACGCATCCTCAAAGAAGTGAATGATGTGATTTTCGTTCCGGAAACACTTGAGCCTCTGTTCCCTTTATTGGCTGTGCTGCCACTGCAGTTGCTGGCCTACCATATCGCTGTGGCACGCGGTTGCGACGTGGATAAACCACGCAACCTGGCGAAGAGCGTCACGGTTGAATAGCGGGAGGTAATCCGCCGAAAGGGGATCTCACGATTAGGGTCGAAATCGTTGTAAAATTGCCGGAGGCACGTTCGCAGCGGCTTGCTGAAGATGGCGCCCTTGAGGAATATCGTGCCGGACACCTTTCGCAGAGACAGGTGGGCGAGATGCTTGGCCTGGATTACTGGCAGGCTCAGCGATTCCTGACTGAGCGCAATGTGTCCCTCAACTATTCACTGAGCGACTTGCAGGCCGACCGCGCGACATTGAACGAAATCCTGCCCCGATGAGTTGCAACACCTGAAGACCCTCCGCTTGTTCGGCAATGGGCGCAGAACCTCCCGGGCTGGGTAAAAGTCGCAGCACCATTGCTTGGACTTACAAGCTCCTGACACAGCGGAAGCCTAGATGGTTGCTACCGGTAGAGGGTTCGCCTTTACCGCGCGAGCCAACCATGTAGCGGGTGCAATATTTATCGGTGCAAAGGAACGAACCACCTCGGTGTACACGTTTGGGCACGCCGGGCTCTGATGGATCCGCGCTGTCCGCCGGGCCGCGTGGATTATGAGCCACCCCACCCTCCGCAATCAAAGTCTGGTAGTAGTCTGGTCGATACCAATCCGAGCACCATTCCCAAACATTCCCCGCCATATCATAAAGCCCGTAACCATTCGTTCGGAACTGGGCGACAGGCGCAAGCCCGGCAAACCCGTCCTCCGCAGTGTCCCGCACAGGGAACGGACCCTGATAAATGTTAGCTGCCCATTTGCCGTCCGGCTTCAGCTCGACGCCCCAGGTATAAGGCTGACCCGATAATCCACCACGTGCGGCGAATTCCCATTCAGCTTCGGTAGGCAACCGCTTGCCTGCCCACTTGGCATAAGCTTCGGCATCTTCGCAAGCCACGTGGACCACCGGATATTTTGCCCGGCCCTTTAAATCACTCCCTGGACCTTCCGGATGACGCCAGTTCGCGCCTTTGACATAGCTCCACCATTGGAGATGATTGTTCAAGGGCACCGGTTCCTTCGTGGGTTTAAAAACCACAGAGCCCGGGACGAGATTTTCAGGTGGGGCGTCGGGAAAATCTGCCTGCCTTGGAACGCGCTCAGCCACCGTTACGTAGCCGGAAGATTTGATGAAGCGCTCAAATTCTTCGTTCGTAACTTCGGTGGTGTCCATCCAGAAACCGTCCACGTAGACCCGGTGAATCGGGCGCGCGTCAGGCATGGCATCTGTACCTCCGCAGAACATCTCAGTAGGATCATCAGTGCCCATGGAGAATTCGCCGCCGGGAATCCAGCGCATGCCGGAGGGAGCTTCGCCAGGAGCTGGGGCTTTGTTTGCAACCGTAAGCGGACGGGTGGATGGTCCGTGCAAAGTGCTGGCAGCTCGCGGCCAAAGGATGATAGCAGCCCCGGCCAGAACCGCGAGCAAAAGCACCTTGATGAACACGCGCCGGTCCGGACAGGCCGGAGCAGATTTTTCGGAGGTCGAGCTTGGGCGATTCAGCATAAAGACTATGCTACAGGCATCATTTGGCGCTCTCTGATTGGAGCGGAATGACCGTGGGTTCCAGGGAGTCAACCGTCACTCCTTTGATGATCATCCAAGGCTTCCGCCATTTGTAATCGAATTTGTAGCCTACCGGCGTATATCCATCAGGGATGAAAGCCTCTACGTCGATGGTCCTTTTCGGCAAGGTTACGAGGGACCTATTCGGATTCGCTTCCTTCAACCAGTTGTAAGCGGGCCGGGGTGTTTGTCCGTCAGCGCGCAAAAGGCCGAAACCATAATCATCCGGCGTATGGCCAGGTGGCAGCTTGGCTTCCTTCTTTAGCTTTTCTTTGGCGGTTTCGTTTCCCGCCATCCATTGATAACCGAGAGCCTTCACGTAGAGCTTGCGTCGCAAGTTGTCCTCGACGCAATCACGCCAGGTGCTCAGGTGGACAGCATCAAAGTTTGCCCCGTCTTCGCTGGGTTGTTTGCGCGCATGAGGAATGCCCCAGGCATTCACGACGTTCCCCGCATCAATGCCAAACTCCGTGTTCCAAAGAGGCCGGCCTTCGTCTTTAAAGTCCTTCATCACGGAATAGATAGATAAGCCCCGGCCAACGAATCCGTAAATCACTGGAACTCCGTAGGTGTGAAGATTCATGAAGTCGAAATACGGTGCTCCACCACCTTCGTAAATTCCGCGTGGGAACTCATTCCAATCTGTCATCCCGCCGGTGAGCACCCATGCGTTTGAATTGGCCTGTTTAATGGCCGGGTAAGCCATTTTCAGCATCTCCGCGTACATTTTCCCTCGCTCGCGCAATGAAACAGTTGCTTTGCCAGCGCCGAATAAATCGGTGAAGGATTGGTCCATCTCGTTCCACAGTTCCCAGAACTTGACCTTTGAATAACGTGAGACCATGGCTGCCATGAACTGGGCAAAACGGCGGTAGCCTTCTTGCCGTTGCGCAAAGTGAACTCCCGGGGCATTGTCATGGACCACCACGAGCAACACGATGCCGGAGCGTTCGCAGCGGCTGACGAGGTCATCCCATTTGGCCAAAGCTTTTGCGTCATACTGGCCGGGGGTGGTGGTGTTTTCCACCTGGTTCCAATACATGGTGTGCCGAACCAGACGAAGGTTCGCCGCACGCATCATCTGGATCGAATTGTCGTCAAGCCGATGCGCTCCCACCCCGATCTCTGGCCGTGTGTCATACACCCAAAGTTCCTGTGGCGAGCGCCGATACACCGCCACATCAGGGTTGGCCAACTTTTCATTGGGGATGGAGATATCAGGCGGGGTGGCCGTCGCTACGCAGGCAAAAAAGAAGCAGCTCACAACCACTTTCCTGGCAGTAAAAGTCAAACAGGTGCTGTAGGCCATAAGTTAGAAATCTTCGGGATGTTGTAAGAGTCGGAATCCGCTGGGATGGAGTCAAGGGGAAGTTCTCAGGAAAACAGAAGCTTGTGTTGGTTCCCCTGCCCTCGTTATCACTTCACTGATGAATCTGAAGTTCAATGGAAGGAGAACGGGGCTTTTCCTGGCCCTTGCGTCGTTCCTGCATTGGCTTGCGCCAGCATGGGCTCAGCAACAGCCGCAGAATCCCTTGCCTTTGCCCAGGATCGAGTTTTCGGAAGATACGTATCCAGTGAAGGAGAATGCCCGCGCTATCCTGATTACTATTCGGCGCACCGGACCGACGAATACGGCGGCCGCAGTGGAGTTCGCCACGCAAAATGGAACGGCGGTAGCCGGGGAAAATTATGTGGCGAAGAAGGCGACCGTCAGCTTTCCGCCCGGGCAAGTTGAGCAAACGGTGCAAGTGCAGGTCCGGGATGATTTTCGCCTGGCAGGAAATAAGTCCGCCAAGCTGGTCCTGAGCAACCCGGCAGGAGCCGAGCTAGGCGACAATGCCACGGCGGAATTGCTCATCGAGGATAATGACTCAGGCAAAGCAGCCTTGTTGACTTTTGGGCTGGACCGGATCCCGTTCCTCCATCACGCGCTCTTCGACATCCCGATTTACCAATATATCGCTTCGTTGATTTATATCTTTCTAGCCTTTTACATTTCCAAGCTGCTCGATTTCCTGATTAGTGGCCGGTTAAAACGGTGGGCGGAAAGGACGCAGTCGAGGCTTGATGATCTCTTTCTGGAACTGGTCCGGGGCCCGATCAAGGTGGTCTCTTTTGTTATTCTGCTGCACATCGGGCTGCGACTCTTTCCGTGGCAGCCATGGCTGGAGGATTTCTTTTCCAAAGGCCTGAAAGTGGTTGTCGCCATTTCCATCACTTACATGGTCGTAAAGGGGATAGATATTTTGACCGGCTTCTGGAAACAACGTGCGGCGGAAACAGAAGATAAATCCTTCAATGAGCAACTGCTTCCGATAATCCGCAAAACGCTCAAGGTGTTTGCGGTGGTGGTGGCCGTGCTCCTGACTCTGCAAAATTTGGGGCTTAACATCACCAGCCTGCTCACCTCACTGGGCATTGGTGGATTGGCCCTGGCACTCGCGGCGCAGGATACCCTGGCTAATTTTTTCGGGGCGATTGTGATCCTGGTCGATAAGCCGTTCCGGATTGGCGATGCGATTCAGATTGATACAGTGACAGGCACCGTGGAGTCGATCGGTTTTCGGAGTACGCAGGTTCGGAATCTGGATGGCCACCAGGTATCGATTCCAAACAAAACAGTTGGGAACGCAATTGTAACCAATATCTCCAAACGACCGAATATTCGAACTTTGGTCAATTTAGGCCTGGCTTACGACACCCCGGCTGAAAAGGTTTTACGGGCGGTTCAGCTCCTGGAAGAAACGTATCGCAATCATGCGATGACTCACGATGTGCTCATCGGTTTTAACAAGTTCGGGGACTCGGCCCTGAATATCTCCGTCGTGCATTGGTGGAAAGGCCTGAACATGGTGGAATACACCAAAGGCTTCCAGGATTTGAACCTATCGATTAAGAGGCAATTCGAGGCTGAGGCCATCGGGTTCGCCTTTCCGTCCCAAACTGTCTACCTGAAGCAAGATTCCGAGTGGCGAGTTGCGCCGACTGACCGGCAGGTGCAGGCGCCGCCAAGCCGACAAAACTCGTAATTTCCATTTGCATTTCCATTAAAAGGGATAGCTTTCCCCTCTATGGTCGAAGTTGCCAACCCTGCGCTTAATGCTTTCCTGACCCGAATGGGAGAAGAAAGCGTTTACGGACAGGTTTTAATCCAGCGCGAAGGAGACACCTGGCGCTTGCGACATGTCGAGGATCGGGCAAATGAGACCTTGAAACCGGTGGGCATTCAGGACCTGCGGATGATTGCTCAGTTCACGAGTCAGGGCGCATTTCGCCCCCTGAAATCGGCTCCCAATCTGCAAAGCGGCTGGCACGCATTTGCTCGGAACGCGGCTGAATTGGAGGCCGCCCTAAACCACCTTTACCCAGGAAGCATCGCCGACAATTTTGCGGCGCAGCAAAACCCTCCTCCTGTAACTCATTACCGGGAGTTCACCAACCGGCAAACTGGGATGTATCGCATTACCCAAATGCTGAACGATGAACAAGCCGGGCGGATGATCCAAGCCTGCTGCCATCCACAATTTTGCCTGAAACAAAGGTTCTGGACAGTGGAAGGCCTTTCTCCGGACAAAGCCGCGGAAAAGAGTGCCCTTTCCTGCTTGGAGCCCTGCGCCGTCCTTTTAGAATTTGCTCGAAAAGCCATGAGGATTGAGCAGGCGGAGGTTAAAAATCTCAGCATTTCCATTGAAAATTTAGAGACGATCAACGAATCCCTTCGTTATGCGCTTGAGCCCTCGGCCGAAAACATTCGTGAGGCTGATTTTGGAGTTCCCTTGAACCCTCGCCGGATCGGACTGGTGTTAGAGAAACTCAACCAAACCTTCGGAACCACCAAAGCTGAGGAGAAATAGTTTGCGCAAAACGGCTGTTCAGAGTGTCTTAACCCCGATCTCCCCACGCGGAGCCATTTAGGTAATTGATGAAAACAACACAGTTAAATTGGATATTGGCCGGAACCTTTGCCGTCGCCGTGGTGACGGGTTGTGGTCCGGCCAAAAAGCCGGCCAGCGCTGACAAGCCGGCAGAAGCGCCTACGAAAACGGCCAATGCCTCATCCGTCAGTTCCACGCCCGACGCGGCTCCCATCACCGACTTAGATACCGACCTCTTGAAAGGTGCGGGGAAGAAGGAACTCACCGAAGGGGACAGAGCGTGGCAGACCCTGCAGAAGTCGATTGAGCCACCCTCCTTCCCCGACTCCTGGCAGGAAAAGCAGCCTTCCAAAGAAGAGGTTGCCGCTTTCGAAACCAAAAACGGCGTTTTGGCGGGTGAAGCCGCGCAGAGGGTCAAAGAGTTCTATACGAAATATCCGCAGCACGAGATGGCAGAACAGGCCAAGACAATGGAAATGGGGCTGGTGAACGCGGCCGTCCGCCTGGGCAACACCAACCAACAAACGCGCTTGCATGAATTGGAAGAAGCCAGGCTGAAAGATCCTAAACTGCCGGAAGAAGAGCGCTTCGCTCTGCGGGCGCAACAATTGCAACGGCGAGTGGATACCACTGAAAAACAAAGCCGCACCGCCAGCCTGGCTGAAATGGACACAGGTGTTCGTGAGTTGCAAAAGGAATTTCCGAAGCGCGAGGAGGTGAGTTCCCTTTTGCTGGCCGTGGCTCAGGGCCGGTTGGAAAATAACGAAACCGACAAAGCCCGCGGGATTGTGGAAGAGGTTCTGAAAAGCAAGCCAGCAGGAGAGGTGAAGGATGAGGCAGAGGCCTTACAAAAGAAGCTGGAGATCATTGGCAAACCCCTCGTGCTCCATTACAAGGCTCTCGACGGCCATGAGGTGGATGTGCAGAAAATGCAAAACAAAGTCGTTCTCGTAGACTTCTGGGCAACCTGGTGCGGACCGTGCATGGCGGAATTGCCCAAGGTAAAGGCGGCCTACAAAAAGCTGCATGACAAAGGATTCGAGATTGTGGGGGTGAGCCTGGACGAGGACAAAAAAGCCCTCGAGAAAGTGATCAAGAGCGAGGAAATACCTTGGGCTCAGTACATGGACGGAGAAGGCGGCCCCAAATACGCTGAGCAGTTCGCCGTGACGAGCATTCCTACCATGTGGCTGGTAGACAAAAAGGGCGTGCTGCGCGACCTGTTCGCTCGCGAGAACCTTGCGGAAAAAGTCGAAAAGTTGCTGGCTGAACCTTAAAAAGGTATCCTATGCATTGGCTGGCGGATTTGAACCCCATTGGAGCTACCTTCCTGGGCATTGAATGGCACTTCTGGAAGGTGATAGGATGGACTGGAAACGTGGTTTTCTTTTCCCGGTTCCTGGTCCAATGGTGGGCGACTGAAAAAACCAAGCAGGTGGTGATACCGAATGCTTTCTGGTATCTGAGCCTGGTTGGGTCACTCCTTTTACTCGCCTATGGCATCTCCAAACGGGACTCTGTATTCATTTTCGCTTACCTGTTCACCTGGATTCCCTATATCAGGAACCTCATGATCAGCCATCAGGTCCGGAAGAGTCTGGTTCAATGCTCCCAATGCGAAGTTCCATCACCGGCCAAGGCAAGGTTTTGTGCAGAGTGCGGGGTGCCGCTTGCTGGGACTGCAGGGGCAGTCCCCAATGCTTCGAAGTGACCGGTGGTTCCCACTCAAACAATTCCTCACCGCTCACGGAGGAAACCCGGCACAGAAATTAATCTTACTTCTGCGGCGCGGCGGGCGGGACAGTAGCCGGCACCAAGGGAGAGTTCTTCATGAACTCACCGAGAACGGGCTCGTATCTTTGCAGGATAGGCTTGAAATCCGGATGGGTGGCCGCATAGCCCTGCATCCGTTTGGAGAATCGTTCGATCAACGGCAGGCTAACTGACTTGTAGTCCTGAATTGCTTTTTGCACAGAGGGCCGTTGCTCCGCGAGTTGTCCACGCACCATCTTCATTTGCTGGTACATAAATATCATGAAGCTGCCCGACGCGAGGAGCAGACCAATCATGCTGACGACCAACAGATTTCTCACGACCTCAACCTCGTAGGAGCCACTGGCAGGCGATTGGCCTAAGGGAGTGATATTCGACTGAGGATTATTTCCACTTTCCATAAGAAATCATTTTCCAGGTTTGGAGCCGGTCGCCGGAGCAGTTGCTCCGGGTTTAGGCTTTAAGTCAAATTCAAAAAGAATCGGGTCAATGGCCGAGTTGGTCTTGCTGTATTCCACCGACTCGTTGGCGAGTGCTTGCACCGCATTGCGCTTGTTCGTAATGCCTGCGTACTCGACCTGCATCTTCTGATACTCCTTCAGGGAGAAGTAATATCGGACCGAAATAAATGCGGTCATGAGGCCGATTAAAAGCAAGGCTCCAGCCAAAAGGGGTGCCAAAGGACTATTCTTCATACTCGTATGGGCGGCACTATAAAGATTTGTTATGCGATGTCCAACGTGTTTTTTGCGAGGAGTTGTTCGCTCACAAAGAGCTGAGAAAAATTCAGACCTTTCAAACCCGCAACTAAGCCTCTGGCACGGACATTTTAAAAGGCGGAATACGAACCAAAACTTTGCGGGCTTTTGCATCAGTTCCGATGTAGCTCCCTTCAGCAACCGCCATCCGCGTATCCAGCAGATGATAGCTATTGTAGCTGAACTTTTCCCCTGGCTCGATGGTAGGATGTTGTCCCACGACGCCGTCTCCTTCCACGGCTGTCACTTCACCCTGATTATTGGTGACGACCCATTTACGAGCCTTGATGGTGATCGGCCCGTCCGTATCGTTGTGGATGCTAATATAATACACGAAACAGAAGGGCCGGTCCTCAGGAGTTTCAGCATCAGGCTGATAAACCAGCCGATCAACCGTGACCCGCAAGCCGGGTGGCTCGATAAAACCCGATGTCGTGGAAGGCAAGGCCATGTTATTTCTTAGGCGACATGCCTGCCAGACTGAAGCTCAGATCAATTTCATCGGAGACCTTGTCCTCGAAGGCCCCGGAGTTGATCCCAAAATCACTGCGCTTAATTTTGAAATTTGATCGCAGCACGAGCAAGTCACCCTCCATCATCGGAAAGCGAGCCTTTAGTTTGCCGGGCAGATAAGTGATTTTGAGAGGGGCGGTGATGCTCTTCGTCTTGCCCTTGATGGTTAAGTTGCCGGTAACCTGGGCGACGGTGCTATTCTCGGCGCTGACCACCTTGTCGATGCCGGTAGTCTCAAAAGTAATTTCGGGGAATTGTTTTACATCCATCCATTTGTCGCTGTGCAGGTGTTCCTTCATGGTTGGATTTCCCACGTGCAGCGTGGACCCAGCAACGACGATCTTGCCTTTAAGATCCTTGGGACTCTGCGGGTCGAACTGAACAGAACCGGAAATACCATTTGCGGTACCATTGATGGATTCGAGCGGGGCATCGAGCTTAAAAACCACGTTGTTAACGCCTTTGGGATCCTTAAAGTCGTAGCTCTGCGGAGCCGCAAAACCCGCCAGACTCGAAACCGCGAAAGCCACGATGCACGAAAAGCTCTTTGTCATATGCTGATCAAGGCAAAAACCACCGATTCATTGCAACTATTTTTTGGGGAAAAGGAAACTCGCGCCAATCGTCAGCAACCCCAGGACGCCGCCACCGCCAAGGAAATCGATGCCAGGCAGGAATCGCTGCTCGAAAACCGGATACTCGATATCCGTCACGGGATCTTTTTGCATTTGCTTAACGCTCGTCTGCGTCCAGCCGCGATTCATTCCACCGAAGAACCAGAGAACCACCGTGATTCCAATAATTCCGAGGGCAGCCAGGCGCAAAACAAGTCTCATGTGACGCACAGATTAAAGAGGCAGCAGTCGGTTGGAAAGGTCAAGTGCAGCGAGGCTCCTGAAAGCTTGTTGTTTCCCTGGAACTTGTCTCGTATGATTCCGCCCCAAAACCCAGCATGCAATATTCAACCATTTCCCTTCCGACCGAGACCGTTTCAAATCCCGAAAACCCTCATTGGAAATAACGCATGCCCGCCGTGTATGACGTAGCAATCATTGGTCTCGGCGCAATGGGGAGCGCGGCAGCTTATCACTGCGCGCGCCGTGGCTGGAAAGTGCTCGGGCTCGATCAATTTACCCCGCCGCATTCCCACGGCTCATCCCACGGACAAACGCGGATTATTCGGGAAGCTTATTTCGAACATCCCATTTACGTCCCCCTGGTTCAGCGAGCCTACGAGCTTTGGAATGAATTAGAGAGCCTCACTGGAGCAAAGTTATTCCAGAAAACCGGGGGGCTCATGATCGGCGCTCCCGAAGGGACAATCGTTTCCGGCGCCCTCCTCAGCGCACGGACACATGGGCTGGAACACCAAATTTTATCAACCGAGGAATTGCGTCAGCGTTTCCCTGCCCTGAGCCCAACCCCGGGCACCGTGGCAGTTTGGGAACCGCGTGCAGGCATTCTCTTCCCTGAGCAATGCGTGGCAGCGCACCTGCAGTTGGCACGCGAACATGGCGCTGATCTCGTTTGCAAGGAAGCGGTTTTGCAGTGGGAACCGCACTCGGACTCCATTCGAATTGTCACGGCAAGGACTGAATACAATGCCAGAAAAGTCTTGTTCTGCGCTGGCAGCTGGCTGTCTTCGCTTGTGCCAAACCTAAGCGTTCCATTGACACTGGAGCGTCAAATCCTTTATTGGTTTAGAACTGGCCAGCCTGAATTGTTCGAACCGCGTACGTTGCCTGTTTTCATTTGGGAACACTCGCCAGAAAAGTTTTTCTACGGCTTCCCGGATCTCGGAAACGGAGTGAAGGTTGCTCAACACGGAGGCGGGATCCCGACAACTCACGACACACTTCAACGCGAAGTCGCCCAGGAAGAGATCCGGTTGATGCAAAGCCTGCTTAAACCTTTTCTGCCGGGGCTTACAGATCCTGTTCATGCGGAAACCTGTATCTACACGAACACGCCAAACAGCCATTTCCTGCTCGATTTCCATCCCGGGTCAAACCGGATTTTACTGGCCAGCCCCTGCTCGGGCCACGGATTCAAGTTTTCCAGTGCGCTCGGGGAAGCCATGGCAGATCTGCTCGATCGAGGCCAAAGCAAATTGGATCTTTCCCTGTTCAGGCTGGCAGCTTTCGCTTCCGCAACATAACATCCTCCCATGTCCCACGAAGCTGCCATTGTCCCCGTTCCGCCGGAAGCGATCGCTGAGTTGCGGTCGATCGTCGGCCGCGAAAATGTGCTTTCCGGGATCGACGAATTGTTGGTTTATGAATGCGACGCCTATACGCTGGAGAAACGAGCCCCGGGCGTGGTGGTCCTGCCAGGGTCCACGGAACAAGTCGCGGCAGTGATAAAACTTTGCGCCCGCCACCAACTCCCGATCATCCCGCGCGGTGCAGGAACCAGCTTGAGCGGAAGCGTACTGGCTGTGACCGGAGGGGTGATGGTGGCACTCACGCGCATGAACCGCATCCTGGATGTCGATTATGCCAACCGGCGCTCGCTCGTGGAGGCCGGCGTCGTGAACGCCTGGGTAACAAACAAAGTAAAAAGCGCCGGGTTATTTTATGCCCCTGACCCCTCCAGCCAGTCCGCCTGCACCATCGGCGGAAATGTTGGCACCAATTCGGGAGGCCCTCACACATTAAAGTACGGAGTAACCACCAACCATGTACTCGGGCTCGAAATAGTGTTGCCGGACGGGGAAATCGCCTGGTTTGGGGTTACACCCGATGGAGGCGAAGATGTGGACGGTTATGATTTGCGCGGGGCAATTATTGGCAGTGAAGGGATGTTCGGCATCGTCACGCGCGTGTTGCTGCGACTGATTCGAGCGCCCCAAGCCTACAAAACCCTCCTCGGGATTTTTGAAACCGTGGAAGCAGCGAGCCAAACGGTCAGTGAGATTATCGCGGCCGGAATCATTCCAGGAGCGATGGAGATGATGGATCAGTTGATCACCCAGGCTGTCGAGGCAGCCTACCGGTTTGGTTTCCCGCTCGATGCCGGGGCGGTGCTGATTGTGGAACTGGATGGCTTGAAACCCGGCCTTCAACGGCAAACGGAAAAAATTCTCGAGATTTGCAATCGGAACGGGGCGCGTGAAGTGCGCGTGGCCAAATCGGATGAGGAACGGTTGGAGCTGTGGAAATGCCGCAAACGGGCTTTTGGGGCAATCGGGAGGCTCAGTCCGAATTTCCTGACGCAGGACGGGGTGGTACCGCGCTCCAAACTCCCGGCGATAATGGAATTTATCCGTGCCACCAGTGAAAAGTTCGGGCTGCGCATCCCCAACGTTTTTCATGCCGGAGATGGCAATATTCATCCTCTGATTCTGTACGATGAACGCGATCCCGGCCAGGTCGAGCGAGCCATCGCAGCCGGCAATGCAATCCTGGAACAATGTATCGCCTTTGGCGGCAGCGCCACGGGCGAACACGGCATTGGCGTGGAAAAGATCGATTTCATGGCGAGGCAATTCGCCCCGGATGATCTGGACGCGATGCGCGCTCTGCGGCGCATGTTTGACCCGGAACAGAGGTGCAACCCGCACAAAATGTTTCCAGGTTCCAAACGCTGCAGCGATTTTACCCCACGCAAGCAGGCAGCCGCATGAAACAGGGGATCTGATTTCTTGTTCCTTGTTTTAAGCGGCATCGGCGTTAAGTTGGAAAGGCAACAAGGACACTTGTTGCCAGCACAAGCAGGTATTCATAACCAACATAGACGGCATGGCAAATCTGTCCTGCATCTCGGATCCAGCGCGACTGGAAGCCTTAAACCGGCTTCAATTGCTGGACATGGAGGGCCATGAAGCTTTCGACCGACTGGGGAGATTGGCCAGTCGCAACCTTAAAACACCCGCTGCCCTCGTCAGCCTTGTTGGAAAAGATCGGCAATATTTCAAAGGCTGCGTCGGCCTTCCTGAGCCCTGGTCTACCTGGCGGGAAACGCCTTTAACCCATTCCATTTGTCAGCATGTGGTAGCCTTGCGCAAACCCCTGATTATTCCGGACACTCGCAAGCACCCGGTCATATGCGAAAATCTGGCCATCCGGGATCTTGGCATTATCGCCTATCTTGGGATTCCGCTCATTACCCCGGAAAACCTGGTGCTCGGCTCCTTCTGCGTCGTGGACTTTCAACCACGGCTGTGGACCGATGATGATGTGGTTATTCTCCAGGATTTTACAAACCTGGTCATGACTGA